>NZ_MKRR01000094.1:90277-110194 GCF_001897045.1 Sphingomonas sp. 66-10 | reverse complement strand
GAGCCGGTGACGGCCTTCCGTCACGTCAACGTCGTCCCGATGGATCGCGAACAGGTGCTGCGTGATCAGGACGTCGTCGTGACCGGAGACGCGATCACCGCGATCGGCCCGAACCTGCACCTTCCCGCCGAGGCGCGCGTGATCGATGCGCAGGGGAAATATCTGTCCCCCGGCCTCGCCGACATGCATAGCCATTCGGAGAGCCGCGAGGACATGAAGGTCTATCTCGCGAACGGCGTCACGACGATCCTCAACCTCGGCGGCGCCAGCGCGACCTTCGTCGATCAGCGCGTGCCGCTGTTCAACAGCGGGAAACGGCCGGGGCCGCACATCTATCTCGCGCTGCGGATCGACGGTACGCCCGAATACGGCCAGATCGTCGTCAAGACGCCGGACGAGGCGCGCGCGGCCGTTCGGCTCGCCAAGACCAACGGCTATCAATTCATCAAGCTCTACAACAATCTTTCCGCGGACGCCTTTGTCGCTGTCGCCGACGAGGCGCGGCGCGAGGGGCTCGGGCTGACCGGCCATTATGTGCGCGCGGTCACGCTCGCGCAGCAGCTCCAGTCGCACGATGTCCTCGTCGCGCATCTCGAGGAGCTGATGTACGCGCTGTTCACCCCGCCCGATCAGGACCCGCTCGCCGCGCCGCCGGACAGCGTCATCGCCACCGCTGCGCAGACGCTGAAGGCAAATCGCGCGTTCGTCGTCGCCGATCTGTTCACCTTCGAAACCATCGCGGCGCAATGGGGGCGCCCTGCGGTTGCCGCCGCTTATTACACCCGGCCCGAGGCGAAGTTCGTGCCCTACGAGTGGCGGCTCGATTGGATGCGCGAAGATTATATCAGCAAAAAGGGCAGCCTCGATCCGCGCGCAACATTCGAGGCGCGCCTTGCCAAGGGACTGAGCGACGCCGGTATTCCGCTATTGGCCGGCACTGATGCGCCGACCATTCCCGGGATTTATCCGGGATTTTCGCTCCACGACGATCTCGATCGGCTGCAGGCGGCGGGGCTGACGCGCTTCCAGGCCTTGTCCGCCGCCACCCGCACGCCGGGCGACTATATTCAGGCGACGCTCCACGAGCCGAAGAAGTTCGGCGAGGTGAAGGCGGGATATCGCGCGGATCTGGTGCTGACCGACCGCAACCCGCTCGACGATCTCGGCGTGCTGCGTCATCCGGCGGGCGTCATGGCGGGCGGCCATTGGTATTCGCAGGCGGACCTCGGCGCGATGCTCGCACAGGTCGAGGGCGATTATCGTCGCGCGGCGGCAATGGGTGGTGCGGACAAGCCCTGAGCGGGGTTGCTACGACCGTATACGATCGGTTAGCCCCTCGCGCATAACGAAAGGGGATTCAGTAACATGCGCCTTGCCGCACCTTTGCTCGCCTCCGCACTCGCGATGGCGATCGCGCTGCCCACTTATGCCGCCGACAAGGCGCCCCGGCCGCAGCCGGCCAAGCATGCCGACGAGCCCGGCAATGCGCCCGACGACGCGGCGCGTGCTTCCGACAAGGCCGATACCGCGCAGGCCAGCGCGATCGAATATTCGGTGTCGCGCCACCGCTCGATCCCGTTCCACGGTGCGACGCTCGGCTATACCGTCACGCCCGGTACGCTCACGATCCGCAACGACGAGGGCGAGCCGATCGCCTCGATGTTCTACACCGCTTATGTCGCCGATGCGTCGAGGAGCGGCAAGGCGCGGCCGATCACCTTCATGTACAACGGCGGCCCCGGCTCGTCGTCGATGTGGCTGCACATGGGCAGCTATGGTCCGCTCAAGGTCGACGTGCCAGGGCTCGATGCGCTGCACGGCGAGCCGGGGCGGCTCGTCGCCAATCCGGATACGATCCTCGATCGCACCGATATCGTCTTCCTCGACGCGATCGGCACCGGGCTGTCACGGCCGCTCGGCAAGGCGACCGGCAAGGATTTCTGGAGCGTCGACGGCGATCTCGATGCCTTTGCGCGCGGCATCCAGCGCTATCTGACGATCAACAACCGCTGGGCCTCGCCCAAATTCCTGCTCGGCGAAAGCTATGGCACGACGCGCACCGGCGGGCTGGCCTATGTGCTCCAGCAGCGTGGCGTCCAGCTTGCCGGCGCGACGATCATGTCGACCGTGCTCAACATCCCGTTGCTGTTCGATCCCTCGGTCGATCAGATGCACGTCAATGCCTTCCCGACCTTCGCGGCGACCGCCTGGTATCATAACCGCGTCGCCAACAAGCCCGCCGATCTCGATGCCTTCGCCACGCAGGCGCAGGCCTTTGCGACCGGCCCTTATGCCGCCGCGCTCTCCAAGGGCGACCGGCTGACCCCCGAGGAACGCACGCAGATGGCGCAGCAGGCGAGCGCGCTGCTCGGCGTCTCGCCCGATTTCCTGCTGCGCACCAATTTGCGCCCCGGCCCCGATCGCTTCCGCAAGGAATTGCTGCGCGATCAGCGGCGCACCGTCGGCCGGCTCGACAGCCGCTTCGACGGGATCGATGTCGACGCGGGCGGCGACAGCCCCGAATTCGACGCCGCCAACGAGGCGATCTCCGGCGCGTTCATCGCCGCGATCAACAATTATCTGTTCAACGATCTCGGTTATCAGACCAAGCTTTCCTATCGCCCGAATTTCTATTCGAGTATCGGACCGGCCTGGGATTGGAAACATCGCGCGCCGGGCAACGGCCGCCAGTTCGCCGCCAACACCTCGGTCGATCTCAGCCAGGCGATGCGGCAGAATCCGAAGATGAAATTGCTGTCGCTCAACGGCTATTACGATATCGCGACGCCCTTCGCGGGCGCCGATTACGATCTTGAGCATATGGAGCTCGATCCCGCCCTCAAGGCCAATATCACCTATAAATATTATCCCTCGGGGCACATGATCTACATCGAGCCCGGGTCGGCGGCGCGGCTGCGGCAGGATATCGACGCCTTCTACGACAGTATCACCCGCTGAGCCGAAGGAGATGAACCCGATCCTCCGTCGGCGGTTGCGTCTGCCCGGTGCGTTGCTCGCGCTGCTGTCGCTCGGCGTCGCCGGGATCGGCGTCGCGAGGGTGCGCGTCGACGCCTTTTCCGGCCTCGTCGCGGCCGAGCGGCGGTTTGCGGCGGATGCGCGGCGGCTGGGGATCGGCGCGGCGTTCCTCGCGCATGTCGCGGCGGACGGCATCCTGCTGCGCCCCGCGCCGGTGCCCGCGCGCCCGGCGCTGAGCGCCGACAAGAACGATCCGGGGGTCGTGCTGGAATGGCAGCCGGCGACCGCGCTGATCGCGCAATCGGTGGATTTCGGCGTGACCACCGGGCCGTATCGCCTCGCGGCGGCGGGCAAGGCGTCGCACGGCCAGTTCCTGACGGTGTGGATTCGCGATCCGGCGGGGCAATGGCATTGGTTCCTCGATCACGGCCTGCCGCCCGCGCCGGGCGACCTGGCGGCGCCGTTGCCGCAAACGGTCGAGCGGCTGGCGGCGGGGAAGCGCACAGCCGGCAGCGATCCGGCGCAGGCCGACGACCGGCTCAACAATGCGGTGCTGAAGGGCGAGGGCGATACGCAATTCGCGATGCTTGCCGCCGATGCGCGGTTGCTGCGTCCGCGCCGCGCGCCGCTCCCCTGGGCCGAGGCGAAGGCCGCGCTGGCGGCGGATGCGCCGGCGACGGCGATTGCCCGGCTCGGGATGCGGACGGCGCGAACCGGGGATCTGGGGGTGACTTACGGCAAGGTGACGAGCGCGGGCGGCAAGGATTTGACCTATGTGCGCATCTGGCGGCGCGATGCCGCGGGCTGGCGGGTGGTGATCGACGAGCGAACCTGAGCGGGAGCACGAGGGGAGCGACGTGTCGTTGCCCCCCTCGTCGGGTCGACCTCAGGCGATCGTCGGGATGATCCCGCCCTCGACGCGGATCGCCGCGCCGTTGGTGATCGCGCCGAGCGGGCTGGCGAGCAGCGCCACCTGTGCCGCGATCTCGTCCGCCTCGATCAGCCGCCGGATCAGCGACAGCGGGCGCATCGTCCTGAAGAACTCGGCCTCGCGCTCGGCCTCGGGCGCATCCTTGTTGTCGACCACCGACCGGATGAATTCGACGATCCCCTCCGATCGCGTCGGCCCGGGCATCACCGAATTGACCGTCACCCCGGTCCCGCGGGTCTGCTCGGCCAGCCCGCGCGCGATCGCGAGCTGCGCGGTCTTGGTCATGCCGTAATGGATCATCTCGCTCGGCACGACGAGGCCGCTCTCGCTCGCGACGAACAGGATGCGGCCCCAGTCGCGCGCCAGCATCCGCGGGAAATAATGCCGCGCCAGCCGCGCGCCGCTCACCACGTTCACCTCGAACAGATGATGCCAGTCGGCGTCGGTGATCTCGGTGAATGGCTTGGCTTCGTAGATGCCGAGGTTGTTGATCAGGATATCGGTGTCGGGCACCGCCGCGATCAGCGTGTTCGCGCCCTCGGCGGTGGCGGGATCGGCGAGCACCGCCTCGACCTTGCCGACCGCGGCGATCCGCGCCGCCGCCTCGTCGAGCTTGGCCTGGTTGCGGCCGCAGATCGTCACCGTCACGCCTTCGGCGGCGAGGCGCTCGGCGATCGCGAGGCCGATCCCGGCGGTCGATCCGGTCACCAATGCGGTCTTGCCGGTCAGTTGAAGGTCCATCCGTTTTCTCCGTGATTTCGAAGGCGCGAGAATAGGAACGATCGGCAGCGCCGATTAGATCGCATCACATCATGACAGTCGTGCATCGAAATCACAGATCTTTACATGCGCTGCGCGACGGCCGCGGAATATGTTATGCCGCTGCCGATCGGCGCGCCGCCGGCAATGCCGGAGATGGGACAGGGGAATATGGATCGATTCGACGCGACCTTGGCTAACCTTCTGGCCCGGCGCAGGCTGTTGGCGTCAGGCGCGGCGGCGCTGGCCGGCGGGGCGATCGCGCGCGCGGCGGGCGGTTTCTCGCGCCCGGCGCCCGATGCGGGGCTGGTCGGCCGCCCGGTAAGCGGGTCCTTTCCGCAAAAAGGCGCGATGATCGTCCAGCGCAACCGCCCCCCGCTGCTGGAAACCCCGATGGAGGTTTTCAACGACAACGTCTTCACCCCCAATGATCGCTTCTTCGTGCGCTGGCATTGGGCGGATATCCCGCTGGAGGTCGATGTCGCGGGTTTCCGGCTGACGATCGGCGGCGCGGTCAAACGTCCGCTCGCGCTGCGCCTCGACGAACTCCTCAAGATGCCGCGGATTTCCTATGCCGCGGTCAATCAATGTTCGGGCAATAGCCGCGCCCTGTTCGATCCGCGGGTTCCCGGCGCGCAATGGTCGCATGGCGCGATGGGCAATGCGCGGTGGGAAGGCGTGGCGCTCAGCCACCTGCTCGAGCTTGCCGGGATCGATCCGGCGGCGACCCGTGTGCGCTTCGGCGGGCTCGACAAGCCGCTGACCGCGGTCGATCCGTTCAAGAAATCGCTCGCCGTGAATCATGCGATGGACGGCGAGGTGATGGTCGCCTTCGCGATGAACGGCGAGCAATTGCCGATGCTCAATGGCTTCCCGCTGCGGCTGATCGTCCCCGGCTGGTTTTCGACCTATTGGGTCAAGTCGCTCGACAGCATCGAGGTGCTGAACGGCCCCGACGACAATTACTGGATGGCCAAGGCCTATCAGGTCCCCACCACGCCGCATGCGAACGTCGTGCCCGGCACCAAGGAATTCCCCAAAGCGCCGATCAGCATCATGCCGCCGCGATCGTGGATCACCAACCTCAAGGATGGCGCCACCCCGCCATATCGCCCGCGCATCGGGGTCAACGGGATCGCGCTCGGCGGCGACCAAGGGATCAGGAGCGTCGATATCTCGATCGACGGCGGCAAGAGCTGGATCGCGTCGCGGCTCGGCCCCGACGAGGGGCGGTACAGCTTCCGCCGCTTCAGCGCGGTCATTCCCGTTCTCGCGCATGGCACGATGACGATCATGTCGCGCTGCACGAACGAAAAGGGGGAGGCGCAGCCGATGGCGCCCAACTGGAATCCGGGTGGCTATATGCGAAATTGCGTCGAAGCCTGCACGGTGCGGCTGGTATGAGGGGCGCACGCATTGCCCTGGCGGCGCTCGCGATCGGCGCGCTCGCCGCCTGTTCCGGCGCGGTCCGCGAGCCGGCATCCGACAACGGGCAACAGGCCAAGTTCGCCGCGCTCCGCTCGACGAGCATCGCGCTGCCCGAGGACGATCAGACCTTCGGCGAGGGCGCGGCGGTCGCCCCGCTCAACGCGCATTGCCTCGCCTGTCACTCGACGAGCATGATCCTGTATCAGCCGCAGCTGTCGAAGGCGCAATGGCAGGCGATCGTCGACAAGATGCGCGACGCTTATGGCGCGCCGGTCCCCGCCGATCAGGCGCCGGCGATCGTCGACGCGCTGGTCGCGCTGCAGACGAAACACGCCGACGGGCGCTAACGGTAATCGGGATCATGCCGAGCTTTCCTGGGCTCCCGCCTTCGCGGCGACACAAGGAAGCGCGTACCACCCCGGCGAAGGCTAGGCGGGCGTCTCGGTCAGTTCGACGATCTCGAACGCATAGCGCGACCAGCCGCGCTGCCGGGCGGCATCGGCGGTGGCCGCTTTCTTCGCGGTCGCCTCGCGGAGCGACTTGGTGTGCCCCCAGAAGACCTCGGTGCGCCCGTTGGCCAGCTCGGCGACGATCCGCCAATAATGCGTGAAATCGGCCGCGGTCGGGCCGATCGTCTTGACATAGCCGTCGGGCAGCGTGGCCGTGAGATAGCGCTTCTTCTTCGCCATGCCGCGGCGATAACCGATTTTGCGCGACGGCGCATGGCCGGGGCCGGCGGTCGTCGCTAGATATCGGCGATCCAACGAGAAAGGTGAAAGATGAAGGGGTTTGCGGCTTTTCTGGCGATGGCATCTTTGGCGGTGCCGGTTGCGGCGCAGGATAGTGTGGGGCCGCATAATCGCGCCGAGGCGGTGAAGATCATCGCCGGGTTGCGCCAGATCGTCAGCCCCAATGGGCTGCAGGCGATCGAGACGATCCCGATCGGCGGGATCAAGCAGGTCGTGTCGATCCGCAGCCAGGATCTGCGCAACCCGGTGATCATCTATTTCCACGGCGGCCCCGGCTTCGTCGAAATGCCACTCGATTGGTGGTGGGATCGCGGGTGGGACGAATATTTCACCGTGGTCCAGTGGGATCAGCGCAATGCGGGCAAGACCTATACCGCCAGCGGCGCGAACGACCCCGCCTTGCTCACCCCCGAACGCTATCAGCAGGACGCAGAGGAGCTGGTGCAATGGGCGCGCAAGCGGTTCGGCAAGCGCAAGGTGTTCGTTCTCGGGCATAGCTGGGGCAGCATGCTCGGGCTCAAGCTCGCCGCGGCGCACCCCGAATGGCTCTATGCCTATATCGGGATGGGCCAGATGACCAACGGGCGCGAAAGCGAACAGCGCGGCTGGGCGTGGACCCTGGCGCAGGCCAAGGCCGACAATAATGTTGAGGCGATCCGCGAACTCGAATCGATCGCGCCCTACGCGCAGGGCGATGCGCCGCTGCCGGTCGATGCGTTGCTGATCCAGCGCAAATGGCTCGGCCATTATGGCGGCGCGGCGTGGCGGCGGACCGGCGGCGATTTCGAGATGGCGGCGTTCAAGCTCGCCCCCGAATACAGCGACGAGGATGTCCGCAACGCCTTCAAGGGCCAGCCGCCGGTGACGCAGGCGCTGTTGCCGAAGATCCTGACGACCGATCTGTCGACGATCCGGACGCTCAAGGTGCCGCTGATCCTGCTGCTCGGGCGGCACGATATCAACGTATCGAGCGACGTTGCCGCTGAATGGTATGCGAAGGTGAACGCGCCGTCGAAGCGGCTCGTATGGTTCGAGCGCTCGGGGCACCACATCACCAGCGAGGAGCCGGGCAAGCTGCTGATGACGCTGGTCGATTACGCGCGGCCGATTGCGGCGAAGGCGGGCGACGTCGCGCCGTGAAACGCCGGGGGAGGGGCGAAACCTCCCCCCGCCCTGATCGGCGTCAGGCGATGCGCGCGCGGACCAGTCGCTCGAGCACGGTGAGCGGCATCGCGCCCTTGAGCAGCACCGAGTGGAAAGCGCGCGGGTCCCAGTTCGCGCCCGCCTTGGCGCGTGCCTCATCGCGCAATTTGGTCCAGACGGTGTGACCGATCTTGTAGCTGCACGCCTGCCCCGGCCAGACGGTATAGCGGTCGATCTCGCCCTGGCTGCGGCCGCGCGCGATGCCGGTGGTGGCGATGAGGTAATCCGTCGCCTTCTCGCGGCTCCAGCGCTTCGCATGCATGCCGGAATCGACCACCAGCCGGGTCGCGCGGAACAGCAGCGACTGGAGATAGCCGACCTGCCCCAGCGGATCGCCCTCGAACATTCCCATTTCGTCGGCGAGCTGCTCCGAATAGAGCGCCCAGCCTTCGGAATAGCCGCTGAAGAAGCCGCGCCGGCGGATCAGCGGAATATCCTTCGATTCGAGCGCCAGCATCACCTGCAAATGGTGGCCCGGGATCGCCTCGTGATGCGTCAGCGTGGCGAGGCCGAACTTCGGCCGATCGAACGTGTCGCGCAGGTTGATATAATAGATGCCGGGGCGGGAGCCGTCGAGCGAGGCGTTCTGATAATAGCCGCCCGGCGCGCCGGCCTGGATCGCCGGGGGCACGCGGCGCACCTCCACGGGGGCCTTGGGCAGGGTGGCGAATTGCTCGGGAAGCCGCGGCTCCATCCGGCGGATCTGCCGGTTGAGCTGGTCGAGCAGCGCGGCGCGGCCTTCGTCGGTATTGGGGAAGACCTGATCGGGCCGCTCGTTGAGCGCGACCAGCCGTGCGCCGACCGTCCCCTGCGACATGCCCTGCGTTTTGAGGATCGCGTCGATCCGCGCGCTGATCTCGGCGACCTGCTCCAGCCCGAGCGTGTGGATCTCGTCCCCCGTCAGCCGGGCGGTGGTCGCGGCTTCGGCGGCGGCGGCGTAATAAGCGTCGCCGTCGGGCAGGCGCCACACCCCGGCGTCATGCGCCGCCTTGCCGCGCAATTCCTTGACCAGGGCGCGCTGGCGATCGAGCGCGGGGAACACCCTGTCCGCCACCAGCGCCGCGGCCTGCGTCGCGCGTTCGACGGGCAGCCCGGCCTTGTTCAGTTTCTCGGCAAAGCCGGTGACGAGCCCGGTTTCGGCCGCCGGCTTGTCGCGCAGCGCGGCGAACTGCTTGAGCGTGGTATCGAGGATATAGTCCGGCGCGAACACGCCCTTGCCGGCGTCGATCCGCTGCTGCTCGGTCTCCTGATCGAGCACCGTCGCAAAGGCGCCGAGCCGCGCGAGATAGGCGTCCGCATCGGCGGCGTCCTTCACGCGATGCTGGGTATCGAGGAAATCGGGGATGTCCTGATAGGCGCCGGTCAGCTGGCTCAGCAGATAGGGCGAGAAGCGCCCGCCGTTCGAGCCGTAGTGGAACCGCTCCTGCCCGGCGATGCTGCGTTCGAGCTGCCAGGCGACGACGTCGTAATCGAGCCGCGCATCCTCGCCGAGCGTCGCCGGGTCGATCGCGCGGATCGCGGCGAACTCGCTCTTGGCGCGGGCGAGATCGCGCGCGGCATCGATCGCGCCGCGTCCTTCGAGCCGCGATTTCAGCGCGGCGTTCTTGCCGGTATCGAGCCCCAGCCGCGTCGCGCCTTCGGGATTGCTGACCAGCCGGTCGGCGAAAATCCGGTCGAGCAGCGCGTGGAGCTTCGCATCGTTGCTGCCGGCGGTGGCGGCGCTTGTCGCGGCATAAGCGCCGGCGGGCAGGCTCGCGGCGACGGCGGCGATACTGGCGTGGCCAAGAAACGAACGGCGATCCATTGGAATATTCCCCCGGGGATTGGTAACCGCGCGGGGGTAAACGCGATCGCCCTGCGGAGGCAATGCTCGCCGGTCGGCGACGGGCGATCAATGGCCGGCGGTGGCGGAAAACAGGTTCATCACGACAACCCCGGCGATGATCAGCCCCATCCCGATGAGCGCCGCGGCATCGAGCTTCTGCCCCTGAACGATCCAGGCGATCGCCGCGATCAGCACGATCCCGACGCCCGACCAGATCGCATAGGCGACCCCAGTCGGGATGTGGCGAAGCGTCAGCGACAGGAAATAGAAGGCTACGACATAACAGATTCCCATGATCAGCGTCGGCAACGGGCGGGTGAACCCCTCGGATTGTTTGAGGAACGAGGTGCCGATCACTTCGGAGATGATCGCGATCGCGAGAAAGGCGTAGCTCATCCGCTCGCGATAGGGGGAGCGGCGATGCCGGACAATATTGCTGTCCTGATCGGCGCAACTGGCCTCCGCCGCGCGAGCGCGATAGGACGCGCCGATGCCGCTGATGATATTGGTCGATGCCGATGCCTGCCCGGTCAAGGAGGAGGTGTACAAGGTCGCCTTCCGCCACGCGGTGCCGGTCACGATCGTCAGCAACAGCCCGATCCGGGTGCCGGCCCACCCGCTGATCGCGCGCGAGCTGGTCGGGAGCGGGTTCGACGCCGCCGACGACTGGATCGCCGAGCGCGCCGATGCGCAGACCGTGGTCGTCACCGCCGATATCCTCCTCGCCGATCGTTGCCTGAAGAATGGCGCGGCGGTGCTCGCGCCAAACGGCCGCCCGTTCACCACCGCATCGATCGGCGGGGCGATCGCGACGCGCGCGATCATGGCCGATCTGCGGGCGGGCGGGGATGTGATCGGCGGGCCGCCGCCTTTTTCCAAGACCGACCGATCACGCTTTCTTTCCGCGCTGGACGAGACGCTGGTGCGGCTGAAACGGCGCGGCTGACCGGTGCGCTACCGCTGATTGCGCGCGGGTCGTCTCACCGATAGACCGGCGCGATGGACGCCCTGTTCCGCTTTCCGACGGCGGGTCGCCGCGACCCCGCGGTCGAGGCGTGGTTCGCCGGCGGTGATGCGCTGCGCGGGCTGGCCGAGCCGTGGTTCGAGCGACTGCGCGCGTGCGGCCCCGACGTGCGCGAGCTGATCCACGACGCGCGCCCGACGGCCTGCGCCGGGGATGCGGCTTTCGCTTATGTCGACGCTTATGCCGAACATGCCAATATCGGCTTCTTCTTCGGCGCCTTCCTCGACGATCCGGCCGGCCTTCTGGAGGGCGCGGGCAAGCGCATGCGCCACGTGAAGCTGCGGGTGGGGCGGATGCCCGACGAAGCCGCGCTCGACCGGCTGGTCGCGGCGGCTTACCGCGACATTCGCCGGCGTCTCGACGCTGCCGGGGGCTGAGAACCGCGGCTCAGCGCTGCAGCGCGCGCCGCGTCTCCTCATTGGCGGGGTAAAAACATTCGAGCGTCAGCTCGGCCAACGTCACGTCGACCGCGGTGCCGAACACCGTCGTCGTCGAGAGGAACGACAATGGCATGTCGCTGGCCGGATCGCGGATGACCAGCGGCACCGCGATCCGTGCGGTCGGGCCGTGCGGCCTTTCGCTTGCCGGCGCAGGCAGCGCGCGCAACTCCTGATGCAGCGCGAACAATATCGGATCGCCGGACCGTTCGGCATCGTCGCGCAGCCGTGCGAGCAGGTGATGCCGCCATTCGGCGAGGTTGACGATCCGCGGCGCGAGGCCGTCGGGATGCAGGCTGGCGCGCAACACGTTGGTCGGCGGCGCGAGCAGCGCCGGATCGACCCCCGCCAGCAACGCCCCGGCCGCATCGTTCGCGGCGACGAGATTCCAATGCCGGTCGACCGCAAGCGCTGGAAAGGGCCCGTGGCCGCGGAGCACCGCGCCGATCACCTCCTTTGCGGCGGCCATATCGGGTTCGTCGATCGATCGCTCCGGGTGGAGCGGCGCGAAGCCGGCGGCGAGGAGCAGCCGGTTGCGCTCGCGCAGCGGCAGCGCCAGCGGTTCGGCGAGGCGCAGCAGCAGGTCGCGGCTCGGCGCGGCGCGCCCGCTCTCGACGAAGCTCAGATGCCGCGTCGACACATCGGCCTCGCCCGCCAGATCGAGCTGGCTCAGCCGGCGCCGCGCGCGCCAGTCGCGCAGGAGATCGCCGACGCCGTTGGTTTGTGTAGCCATAAACCGATCCTAAACCCCAGCTGCGTGCGTGCCATTACCTGGCAGGTAATCGCTTTGGCCATGCGGCGGCGTCATTTTCTCCGGACCAACAACGGAGACGAAAGATGACCGACCCCAATACCATTGCCCACAACTATCTGGCGGTGTGGAACGAGGCCGACGATGCTGCGCGGGCCGACCGGCTGTTCGCCGGCTGGTCGAACGATGCGCGTTATGTCGATCCGTTGATGAAGGGCGACGGGCGCGAAGGGATTGCGGCGATGATCGCGGCGGCGCGGGCGCAATTCCCCGGACATGCCTTCACGCTCGCGGGGACGCCCGACGGCTACGGCAATTACGTGCGCTTCTCCTGGACGCTGGCGGCCGACGGACCGGCGGTCGCGGCCGGGACCGATGTGGTGCGGCTGGACGAAGCCGGGCGCATCGCCGAAGTGGTCGGCTTCCTCGACGGCACCGCCGCATAATGACCGATGTGCGGTGCGGGCCGGCGCCCGCACCGCACCCCTTTCAGGAGAGGCACGCGATTTTTCGGTAATCCGCTGTTGAGCTTGCCGCGCGGATTGCGGCAAAGGCGCGCGCCTGATGTTGAGTAAATTACCCCGCAAGGTCGCCGTGGCGATGGCCCTCCTCCTTCTCGCCGTGGTGGGGGGCGGGATCTGGTTGCTGTCGCGGCCGGGCGTGCTGTCGCCCGCGCCGACGCGGTTCGGCTGGCCCGCGGCGCTGACCAATGTGGCGGGCGACGGGGTGCGGGGTCATACCGACGGCGCGGCGGCGCAGGCGCGCTTCGGCGATCCGTTCGCGGTGGCGATCGATGCGCACGGGGCGCTTTACGTCGCCGATGCCGGGCGCGTCCGCAAGATCGACCCCGACGGCAATGTGACGACTTTGCCCGGATCGTTCGATACCCCGTCGGGGATCGCGCTCGATCGCGCGGGGAATGTCTTCGTCGCGGAGACCGGTGCCAATCGTATCCGCCGGATCGGCGCGGACGGCACGGTCACGACGCTCGCGGGTGACGGGACGGCGGGCTATCGCGACGGCGCGGCGGCGCAGGCGCGGTTCGACGGGCCGATCGGCGTCGCGGTGGACGACAAGGGCAATGTCTATGTCGCCGACACCTATAACGATCGCATCCGCGCGATCGGCGCCGACGGCCAGGTGCGGACATTGGCGGGGCAGGACATGCCGGGTTTTGCCGACGGGCAGGGCGCAGCGGCGGCGTTCGACACGCCGACCGGCGTCGCGCTCGATCGCGGCGGCGCGTTGCTCGTCGCGGATACCGGCAACGACGCGCTGCGCAAGGTTTTGCCGGACGGCCAGGTCTCGACGCTCGCGCGCACCGACCCCAAGGACGGCACCGGGTTGCTCAGGGGCGCGGTCGGGGTGGTGCCGACCCACGACGGGTTCGTCTATATCGCCGCCTTCCAGCGCGGACGCATCGTCCAGCTCTCCCCCTCGGGTGCGCTGGAGGTGCTCGCCGGGCCGGGATCGCCGGTCGAGGGCAATGCCGCGTTGCCGCTGATCGGCCCCGCCGGGCTGGCGATCGATCGCGCGGGCGCGCTCTATGTCGCCGATGCCTCGGCCTATGCGATTCGCAAGCTCGCCCCGCGTCGCGCCGGCGCCGCATCGGCTCCCCTTCCGCAACCCGCGCCGCCCGCGCTGGTCCGCGCGTCGCTGGTCCCTTGGCCGTTCCGCCCGCAGCTCGGCTGGCACGAAGTGGTCGGCGATCTCGGCGAGGTGCGCGGCAATTACGAAGGCGAGAGCCGCGATCACCTCCACGCCGGGCTCGATATCAGCTCCCCGCCGGGAACGACCGCGGTCGCGTCGGCGGACGAGACGGTGCGCGATCCGATCCCCAATTGGGGCTTCGACGGGCTGAGCGAGGGGCTGCGCATCGACGATATGACCTATATCCACATGCGCGTCGGCCGCACCGAGGCGGGCGCGTCGCTCGATCCGGCGCGCTTCCGCGTCACGCGCGATGCGCAGGGGCGGGCCGCCCGCGTGCGGATCAAGCGCGGCACGCGCTTCCGCGTCGGCGATCCGCTCGGCACGATCAACCGCATGGCGCATGTCCACCTCGAACTCGGGCCGCCGCGCGCCAAGGTCAATGCGTTGCTGCTGCGCTTTCCCGGGTTCGGTGATCATGTCGCGCCGCATATCGATGACGTGCATGTCCTCGACGGCAAGGGGCAGCGGCTGACCGCATCGGACAAGGGGCGGCTCGTGGTGCCGGCGGCGGGCGGGGATGTCAGCATCGTCGTCGAGGCGTGGGATCAGGTGGACGACAATGCCGCGCGCCGCCGGCTCGGCCTGTACAAGGCCGGGTTCCAGATCCTGAAATCCGACGGGACGCCGGTCCCCGGCTTCGAACAACCGCGCGTCATGATCGAGTTCGATCGCATGCCGAATGCCGCCGACGCGGCGCGGATCGCTTATGCCCCGGCGAGCGGGGATACGGTCCACAGCGACCAGCGGACGCGCTTCCTCTACGTCGTCACCAATATCGTGCGCCACGGCCGCGCGGAGGAGGGCGGGTGGAGCCCGGCGGATCTCGCGCCGGGGGATTATACGATCCGCATCTATGCCGCCGATCACGCCGGGAATGTCGCCTCGGGGAAGCGCGATCTGCCGATCACGATCCGCTGAGCCGCCGCCGCTCGGGAAATGCTATGGCGCGATCAGCACTTTGCAATCGTCCGTCCGGTGGCGCAGCGCCTCGAAGCGGGCAGGGGTATCCTCCAGCGCGATCGTACCGGTGACGAGCAACCGCGGCTCGACGGCGCCGGCGTCGAGCGCATCGAGCGCGGCCTCATATTCCTGCCGGGTGAAAAAAGCCGAGGTGATCAGCCGCACCTCTTTCGACAGCATCGCGAAGCTGTTGAACGTATCCGGCTGGGTGCATAATCCGAGCAGCAGGATCGTGCCGCGGTTGCGCACCTGGCGCACCGCCTGCGCGATCAGCCCCGGCCTCCCGACGCATTCGAACACGATATCCGCCGCGCCCAGCGCTCGCGCAGCCGCGCCGACCGGATCGTCGCGATCGGCGACGAAATCGGTTGCTCCCATCGCCAGCGCGCGCTCGCGCTGGTGCGTGGCGATATCCTGCAGCACCACCGCGCTCGCCCCGCGCCGCCGCGCCCAGAAGGCGACCGCCAGCCCGATCGGCCCCGCGCCGAGGATCAGCACGCGATCGCCGGGTTGGAGCCCGCTCATATTGACCCCGTGCAGCGCCACCGCGAGCGGCTCGATAATCGCGCCGTCGGAAAGGCTGGCGGTTTTGGGCAGGCGCACGCATTGATTGGGGCGGGTGACGGCATATTCGGCATAGCCGCCGCCCTGCAGCCCAAAGCCTGCGCACCACGCGGGTTCGCCGGCAAGGCACGCGGCGCATTGTCCGCAACTGGCGAGCGGGATGACCGAGACGAGATCGCCCAACCCTATCCCGTCCGTCCCGCGTCCCAGCGCGACGACCTCGCCCGCGAATTCGTGGCCGAGCACGGTGCCGGGGCCTTTGCCATAGGCGGGGTCCTCGGTCATGTGCAGATCGGAGCCGCAGATGCCGCAGCGCCCGACCCGCACCACAAGCTCGCCCGGGCCGGGGGTGGGATCGGGCAGCCGCTCGATGCGCAGCGGCTGCCCGAGTTGCTGCATGACCGCCGCGCGCATCACGACAGCGGCTTGACCGGGCCGAGCTGCATCCCGCCGTCGATCATCACGTGGCTTCCCGTCATATAGCTGCCGGCGTCGCTCGCCAGCAGCAGCGCGAGCGGCTTGATCTGATCGGGGTCGGCGATCCGGCCGACCGGCACCAGCTCGTCCCACGCGGCGCGGGCCGCCGGATTGTTCTTGACCCAGCCGCCGCCGATATTGGTGACGAACGGCCCCGGCGCGATCGCGTTGACCCGGATGCCGAACGCCGCGAGCTCATAGGCCATATGGCGCATGAAATGCTTCACCCCCGCCTTGGCCGGCATATAGGGCACGCCGACGATCGCCTCATTGACCTCGGCGGCGTTGGACGAGGTGATGACGATCGATCCGCCGCGGCGCCCGGTCGCGCGTTCGTTGCGCTTCATCACACGGGCTGCCTCGCGCACGGTGTGGAACACGCCGGTCAGATTGACCGCGATCGAGCGGTGCCAGCGCGCCGGATCGTAGACGTCGATCTGCCCTTCGGGGTCGCGCTTGCCGTCGGGGGTCCAGAAGCCGTGGCCAGGATCGAGCCCGGCGTTGGCGAAGGCGATGTCGCACCCGCCGTACGCCGCGACATGCGCATCGAACGCGCGCGCGACCTGATCGAGATCGGTGACGTCGCACCCTTGCGCGCGCGCATCATATCCGGCGTCGCGCAGCCGCGCTGCCTCGCGCGCCGCGCCTTCGGCGTCGATATCGGTCAGCGTCACGCCGGCGCCGGCCTCGGCCATCGTCTCGGCATAGGCGAGACCGATCCCCGATGCCGCCCCCGTCACCAGTGCCGATCGACCGGCGATGGCGAACTGGTCGAGCGTGCTCACAGATAGAGCTTCGGATTGATCGCGATGCCGTGCGCGCGGCAATGGCTCTCATAATGGTTGATGAACCACCAGACGTCGGTCGTATCGACGAACTTGCCGTCGGCGTCGTAGAATTCGATCGGCCCCTGCATCCAGCCGAACAATTTCACCCCCTCGGGATGCTCGGTGACGAGCGTATGGCTTTCGCCCGGCACCTCGAGGATCAGCCCGCCCGGCGAGGCGACCCAATCATATTCGAGATAGCGCACGCTGCCCTCGAGGCAGACCATCACGATCGTCCCGCGATGAAGGTGGGTGCCGACGACCCCCGGCTCCTTCACCCACAGGATGTTCGAGAAGATGCCCTGACGCACGTCGAACGCGAGATGCTTGATCGCGGCCTTGTCGCCGAACGGCACCCACGGGCTGTCGACGTCGCTCTGGGCATCGATATAGCGCCCGCCGGGGCTGAGCCGGTCGACCAGGGATTTGAACGGGAAACCGACATCGACGATCTCGGCGCGGTCGGACGGCGGCGCCGTCATGACTGAAGACATATCAAGCTCCTCTCAGCCGCTCGACGATGGCTCGCCTTGTCCGTCCCGTCTTGCACTGGGGCGAAGCCGACCCGGACGATCGCGAAGCGCCGGCGCGGTCTCCTTGAGCCAGGCGGCGCAGAAAGCGGCGGCGATCGCCAGCCCCAGCATGATCCACAGCGGCGCCGCCAGATTTGTCGCATCCGCCGCGCGCCCCGCCGCCCAGGGGGTGAGCACGCCGCCGATCAATTCGCCCGCCCCCATGCACAGCCCGAGCGCGGTGGCGATGTGGAGCGGCTTGACGCTTTCCGACGGCACCGTCGCCATCACCAGCGGGAGGATGCCGTTGAGCCCCCAGCCGATGAAGAAGGCGGCGGCGAGCAGCCAGGTCGGCCCGAACAGGAACATCGCGCTGAGCGGCAGCAAGGCGCCGATCAGCGGGGTCGCGATCATCACCGGGCGCCGCCCGA
Organism: Sphingomonas sp. 66-10; assembly: GCF_001897045.1. Taxonomy (NCBI): domain Bacteria; kingdom Pseudomonadati; phylum Pseudomonadota; class Alphaproteobacteria; order Sphingomonadales; family Sphingomonadaceae; genus Sphingomonas; species Sphingomonas sp. 66-10. The sequence goes on along the minus strand of NZ_MKRR01000094.1, from coordinate 92,627 downwards.
TCCGGTCCGACAGCCCCGAGACGAGGAAGCTGCCGAGCGCCGCGGAGAGCCCCAGCGTGCCCATCAGCCATTGCATCACCTTCGGCGCATAGCCGCGCGTCTCGGTGAGATAGAGCGGCATGAACACCCAGCAGACCACGACATAGGAGACGAGCAGGACCGACATCAGCGCGCAGATCAGCACGTTGCGATTGGCGAGCAGCCCCAGCCCCGCGCCGCCCGCCGCCGGCTCCCGCACCGGCCGCTGCGCCATTTCGGGTTCGCGGATCAGCAGCCAGATCAACCCCGCGCTGATCAGCCCCGGCACCCCGGCGAGATAGAACGCCTCGCGCCACCCATAAGCCGCGGCGAAGGAGACGAGCAGCACCGGCGCGACGAACGAGCCGAGCAGGTTCGATCCCAGGTTCTGCGCGATGCCCTGCGCGATGCCGCGCCGCTCGGGCGAGACCCCTTCGGCGACCATCGCATGGCTGATCGGCATCACCCCGCCCTCGGCCGCCCCCATCAGCAGCCGCGCGCCGAGCAGCAACGCGAAGCCCTGCGCCAGCCCGGTGAGGAACGAGCAGACCGAAAAGGTCAGCGTCGACAGCACCAGCAGCAATTTGCGGTTGCGGATCGCGTCGGAGAGCCGGCCGATGCCGAAGGCGGCGAGCGCCCAGGTCAGCGAAAGCCCGCTCTGGATCAGCCCGACCTGTTCGTTGCTCAGCCCGAATTCGGGCTTCACGAACGGCATCAGGAAATTGAGCGCGTTGCGATCGAAGAAGACGATGCCGAAATTGAGGCTGAGCAGCCCGACCAGCAGGATCTGATAGGCATTCGACGGGGCGGGCGAGGGGGGCGATGCGGTGGTCAAGGACACGTTCTCCGATGCGCTAGTGGATAGACCCGGACGCGGGATTCCCGTTTTTTCCAGCCCTCATGCCGCGCTCGGCCAGGCATCCAGAGTCGCAAGGACCGCCGCCTGTTGCTCTCGATGCCGGGTGAGAGCCCGGCATGACGGCTGGAAAGGCGGAACCATCCGTCAGAGCCCATCCGCTGCATGACGAAACGATTGCGCAGCATGCCGCGTCAATTGTCGATCCCGAAATGATCGGCCAGTTCCTTGCCGCTGAAGCCATAGCTTGGCGCATTGGGATCGTTGAGCATCTGCACATTCCATTGCGCGAATGCGGCCTTGAGCGCGGCGAAGGTCTGCGGATCGCGATCCTTGAGATTGGCGCGTTCGAGCGGATCGGCGACCACGTCGAACAGGAATTCGTTGCCGGCGATCGACAGATATTTCATCCGCCCGCGGCGCACCGCTTTCTGGTCGTGATTCTTGAAGCGCCAGTACAGCGTGCGCTCGGGCAATGCTTGCCCGGCCAGCGCGGGCCTGAGGTCGATGCCGTCGCTGGGGTAATGCGGATCGGGCGCGCCGCCGGCCGCGGCAAGGAAGGTCGGCAGCCAGTCCATCAGCATCGTCTGCTCCGCGCATGTCCGTCCGGCCGCGGTGACGCCCGGCCAGCGCACGATCGAGGGGATGCGCAGCCCTCCTTCGAGCAATTCGGTCTTCTTGCCGGTGAACGGCCAGGTGCGCGAGAAACGCTCGCCGCCATTGTCGCTGGTGAAGACGACGATCGTATCCTCGGCCATGCCGAGTGCAGCCAGCCTATTGAGGATGCGCCCGATATTGGCGTCGAGCGACCCGACCATCGCGGCATAGGTCGCCATCGATCCGCCGTCATAATGGAAATAGGCGTCGGGGTTGCGCGAGGCGGCGATCCGATCGGATTCGGCCTTGCCCGCGGCATCGGGCTCCTCCCACGGCCAATGCGGCGCGGTGAAGTGCAGGCTGATGAAGAACGGCTTGCCGTCGGCCTTGCGCCGATCGAGCGCGAGGAGCGTGCGATCGGCGAGCAGGTCGGTCATATAGCCGGCCTGCGCCACCTCGGTCGTGCCGTCCCACAGATCGTGTGCGCCTTGAAAGGCGTGGCGGTAATAATCGATCCCGCCGCCGCGCAACCCCCAGAATTCGTCATAGCCGCTCTTGAGCGGGCCATATTTCGGCAGCGCGCCCATGTGCCATTTGCCGATCAGCGACGTGGCATAGCCGCGCGCGCGCAGCAGCGACGCGATCGTCGGCACCGCGGGCGGCAGGCCGATATCCTGCCGGCCGAGCGGCTCCTGCAAGCCGATCGGCAGGCGATATTGATACCGCCCGGTGATCAGCGCGACGCGCGACGCGGTGCATACCGCGCTATTGGCGTAGGCGTGGGTGAAGCGCACCCCTTCTGCCGCCAGCCGATCGAGGACGGGGGTCTGATATTCCTGCCGCCCGTAGCAGGAGAGATCGGCGAACCCCATGTCATCG
>NZ_MKRR01000094.1:83843-90261 GCF_001897045.1 Sphingomonas sp. 66-10 | reverse complement strand
TGTTGGGCTGCTTCTGCCTGACCTTGCCATTGAAGGTCCGCGCGACCGCCGGCGCCCCCGCCAGCGCCGCCGCACCTGCCACCCCGGCGATCGCCTGACGACGTGAGAATGCTTTGGGCATTACCGTCTGGTTCATAGCGCGAACTTCATCCCGACGGTGAAGCGCCGGCCGAGCAGATCGAACAACACCGAGTTGAACTGGATCGCCCGGGTGTAGAAGTTGCTGTAATAAGGTGTGACCGGTGGCGAACGATCGGTGAGGTTGGTGACCGAGCCGAATATTTCCACTTCGCTGTCGGTGCCGAACTTCACTTTCTGCGCGAGCCTGAGATCGAGGTAGAAGGCTGAATCGACCTTGTTATAGGCAGCGTCCCTTGGCCGGGCGTTTTCCTGCGTGCCCGAGCCGATGTAGCGCGCCTGGGTGAAGAACGAGAAACCGCCGCTCGTATAAGTGACATTGCCGGTCAGCTTGAACTTCGGCAGGCCATAAGGAAAGCCATCTGATTGCTGGATACCGGTCTGCCCGGCGCGATCGATATAGGTGCCGTTACTGAGGGTTTGCGAATTTTCGAACAGCCAATTGGCGAAGAGTCGCAGATTGATTGCCTCACCCTCGCCGCCGGTCAGGTTCATCGGGCGGGTATAATTGGCCTCCACGTCCAGCCCGCGCACGCGATTCTGGTTAACGTTGATGAAAATATCGCCGATCAGCGTCGGCTGTCCGGCCGTGTCGAAACTCACCAGCGCGCACAATTCGGGAGCAGCATCGATCACGCAGCCGTTAAACACGCCCTGCGAGCCAAGCCGGGCGATCGCCCCTTTGACGCGGATGTCATAATAATCGGCGGAGAGTGACAGGCCCGGGACGAAGCCGGGGCGGATCACCGCGCCCGCCGTCCATGTATCGGCCTTCTCCGGGTTCACCCTGGGGTTGCCACCCGAATAATTTGTCACAGAGATGGATTCGATGACGCCTGGCGTCCGCGGATCGTCGATTGATGTGATCCCGCCGGTCTTGTCGAACCGCTCGGACAGATTGGCGGCGCGCACGTCGCGCGACCAGGTGCCGCGCAAGCGCAGGAAATCGGCGATATCGGCTTCCAGCCCGGCCTTATACGCCCAGATTCCGCCTGACCCGGTGTAATTCGCCCAGCGTCCGGCGAGATGCAGATTGGCCGAGCGGATCGGGCCCGCCTCGCTGAGCAGCGGCACCTGAGTCTCGCCGAACAATTCGGTGACGTTGATCGCGCCGCGGATATTGGACACTTTCGAATATTGCAGCGCAACCGAATTGCCGCAATCGGCGTTTGACACGTTGCGCAGACCAGGCGGCGGATTGGCCGTAACCTTCGGATCGCTGCACTGCACCGGTCGGAAGGTATCGTGGTTGGCGGCGGGGTTGCCCGGGTCCTGCACGACCTGCCGGATCGCCTCGCGCCGCCACGATCCGCCGAACGCGGCCTTGATCGGTCCGGCCCAGCCTTCGACCAGCGTGCCATTCATCGAGAATTCGAACTGATGCTGGCGCAGATCGGTGATGCCCACCTTTTCCGTGCCGGAGACGTAGCTCAGCGTCTCGCCGCGCGCGAAACCGGTATCGGCATAATAGATCGGGGTGGTGATCTGCTGCCCCGGCTCATAGCCGGTGACGTAATCGATCGCCGCGGCCGATGCATTGCCCTGACCGAACAGGTTGATCGGCACGCATCCCGGAAAGCTGTTGCCATAGAGTGATACGCGACAGACCGGCTGGCCGGTTGCCGGATCGGTCACCGCATCGAGCGCGGCGAAGATACGATCGAGCCGCAGCCCGTTCTGATAGGCTTTCCGCTTGTTGGTGCCATATTGATAATAAAGATCGGCCTGCCAGCCATCCAGCGCCCCGCCGGAAATATCCCAGGTGAGGCCGCCGGCGAACGAATTCATCACGCTGTTGTCGCGTTGGGTCGACAGCCTGCCGAAATCGCTGTCACCGCCGATCCGGCGGAACTCGAACGACTCGATTCCATCGGCCGTCATGATTTGCTGCACCGACGCGGGCAGGAACGCATTGCCCGAATAAATCCTCGCCACACTGGGCGTGCCGCTCAGCGAGCCGGTCGGCTCGTTGTAGCGGAAAGTCTTGTTCTGTCCGCGGATATATTGCGCGTAGACCGTCACATGATCGGCGATCTCATAATCGGCATAGGCATAGATGCTGCTGCGATCGGCGTCGGGAAAGATCGTGAGCTGATCGCGCCCGATATAATCGCCGCTACCGCCGTTGGTGATCGATTGGCTGCCGGCCAGGGGCCCCCGGCCGCCGATCGTCCCGGCGCTGACGCTGCTGGCAACGAACGGCGTGATCCCGCTGCCGTCGCGCAGGAATTGCATCGCGTTGAGCCGCGTACCCGGCGCATAGATGAGGCCGTTGAACGAGGTGGAGGTCGAGACGACATCGGGATAGACGTTGCCGTTGATCACGCCATAGGCTTTGTACCAGTCCCGCCCGCGCATCGTGTGCACGCCGTCCTGCATCGAAAATTCGCCCGAAAGCAGGATATGCCCGCGATCGCCTAACTTGGTGCCGTAACTCACCGACGCCTGCAGTCCTCGGTTGTCGCCGCGCGAGGTGATGCTTTGCTGCACATCGGCGCGCAGCCCGGTGAAATTGCGGTTGAGCTTGAAATTCACCACCCCGGCGACCGCGTCGGTGCCATAAGCGGCGGAGGCGCCGCCGGTCACCGTCTCGACGTTGTTTACCATCGCCTTGGGGATGACGTTGACGTCGACTCCCCCGAACGCGCTCGACGAGATGACGCGATGGCCGTTGAGCAAGGTCAGCGTGCGGTTGATACCGAGCCCGCGCAGGTCGAGGTTGCCATAGCCGCCGCGCAGGAACCAGCCGTTGCCGCCGACCCCTGCGGTCTGCACCGCGGCGACCGACTGGCTGGCGAAGAATTGCGGCAATTGGCTGACGCCTTCGACGAGGCCGCTCGGCCCCATCGCCGCGAGCTGATCGGCGCTGACCACGGTGAGCGGGGTCGGCGATTTGCTGCCGTCGCTGCGGATGCGCGATCCGGTGACGACGACTTCCTGCACGGCAGGGGCCTCGGTGGCCGGCGCTTCCTGCGCCGATGCCGGCGTTGCCAAGGATGCCAGCGCCGCGGCGCCGCTGCTCCCCAACAGCGCCGCCAGCGGCTTGCGCCCACGCCCGATCGATTGCCGCATTGCTTCCTCCCCCTCGCATTGCCTGGGCGGGAGCTTCGCGACTGTTTCCCAGGCAAGCAATGCATCGCCAAGTGATGACAGGACATTGATTGTAGATTATGATTTTGTGGCGGGAGGATCATATGGCGAATCTGCCATTCACATTGCGCCAGCTCGAAGTATTCTCGAGCCTCTGCGCAACCAAAAGCTTCAGGATAAGCGCCGAGAATCTCGGTATTTCTCAGGCATCGGTCAGCAATCAACTCAAGACGTTGGAAGAGCAACTTGGGGTCGCGCTGCTCGATCGCAAGCCGGGCCGGCGCCCGCTGATCACCCCGACGGGCGCAGCTTTCCTGCAAGATCTCCAGCGCTTCGAGGCAGCGACCACCGCGCTGGCGGCGCATCGGCGGGCGAATCCGGTCAAGACCGGATCGACACGCTTCCAATTGTTGATCGGGCAGGGGCTGGCGGAAAACTTCATTCGGCCCAAGCTCGGCGGCTTTCTTACCCGTCACCCGGAGGTTGAACTGGTGTTCGACCTTCATTTGCCGCGCAAGGAACTGGACGCGGCCTTGGCGCGCGCAAAATATGACTTCGCGCTCGTCCATCAGATCGAGCCCGCCCCGGTCGCCGATTTCCTGCGGCCGGTCGCGCTGGTCCGCGGGGGCATATACGGGCACCGTCGGCTGGCCGGGGGGCGGGCGTTGCCGCTGACCGCCGACGAGGTTGCGGCGCTGCCCTTCGCCTTGCCGCGGATCAGCGGCACTTATGAGCGCGACGAGCTGAAAGCGCTGGGACGGCACGGCATCCGGCCAGCGCAGATCGTCGGGCGCCCGCCCTATTTCGACGTGTTCGTCTCGATGCTGGAGAGTGGCGTCGCGGTCGGCATGTTCACCGAGGCGATGATCCCGCTGGCGATGCGCGAGGCGATCGTTCTGCTTTATCCGACCGAAACCTGGCAGCTATTGTGGTTCCGAAAGGATGACAGCTGCGGCTATTACGGTGATATCGTTGAGAATTTCCTGTTGGAGAGCGTCGTCGGCGATCCGCGCTACGGTTCGGCGCGGATCGCGTGACGGCGGCGCGCCACAACCGCTCACTCGTGTGAACTTCGTGAACTTTGACGCTACAGGTAAAGCTGCTCGTTGATCGGCAGCCCGTGTTCGCGGCAATGGCTCTCATAGTGGTTCATGAACCACCACACATCGAGCGTCTCGATGTGGTTGCCGTGCTCGTCGTAGAATTCATTGGCGCCCTGCATGTGGAACAGCGCCTTCATCCCATTGGGATCGTCGGTCACCAACGTGTGCGCCGTCCCCGGCGTTTCGGTGATGAACTCGCCCGGCCGGCACACCCAGCCATATTCGAGATAGCGGAACGACCCCTCGAGCCCGATCGCCCACACCCGTCCGCGATGCTTGTGGGTGCCGATCACCCCCGGTCCCTTGATCCACAGGATGTTGACGTAGATGTTGTCGCGCACGTCGAAGGCGAGGTGGCGGATCGCGGCATTGTCGCCGAACGGCACCCACGGGCTCTCCGCCTCGGACGCGCCGACATAGCTTCCCTCCACCCCGCGCGCGCGGATCAGATCGGGGTAAAGCTCCGGGATGTCGACGATCTTATATGCGCCGGACGGGGGTGCCTTCATCGTGCTCATGGGGGGTGTTTCCTTCTGCATCAGAATTTCACGCCAAGCCGCGCATACCATTCGGCGGGGCGGTTATAGGTGCCGAAGATCGGGCCGCCGGCGAGCTGCGCCTGGCCGGTGACGATCAGCCTCTTGTCGGTCAGATTGGTGCCGCCCAGCGTCACGTCCCAATTGCCCGACGGTGCCTTGTAGGTGACGCTCGCGTTGATCAGCGCATTGGCGGGGCGCATCAGCAGGTAGGTCCCCTCGGTGTCGTTTTTGACCGCGCTGGTATAGGTCACGTCACCGAGCAGCACGATCGTGCCGTGGCCGCCCAGCTCCGCCTCGTACCGCGGGCCGAAATTGAGCTTCCATTTCGGCGTCTTGGGCAAGGTCGCGCCCTTGAATACGCCGACCTGCAGCGCCGAGGGCGCGACCGCCGCGCCGGCCAGCACATTGGTGTAATAAGCATCGGTATAGCCCACCGATCCGGTCAGCGAGAGGCCGCGCGCGGCCAGCGCGGTCATCTCCAGCTCGAAGCCTTTGATCCGCGCGTCGCCGGCATTCTGGATCACCGGCGAAACCCCCTGCTGGAAGTTGAGCTGGATGCCCTTGTAATTGGTCAGGAACGACGCGGCATTGATCTGCAGCCGCCGCGCCAGCAATGTCGATTTGACCCCGGCCTCCCAGGTCTCGGCCTTTTCCGGCCCGAAGGTCGGCGCATAGGGCAGGGGCGCGGACAGCCGCGTCGTCCAGCCGCCGGTCTTGTAACCGCGCGACCAGTTGGCGAAGATCATCACATCGTCGCCGGGATGATATTGCAGGCCGACCTTGGGCGAGAAGTTGCTGAACGTCTGCTTCTGCACCCCGGCGATATAATAGCGCAGCGGCTGGCCGGGATTGGGGAAGCCGTTATCGATCCGGCATCGATCGCTGATCGGATCGAGCGACGCGCAATCGGGATTGCCGAAGGCTTGCGCCAATTTGTAGTTCAGCCCGTTGAGATCGGACTGGAACCCTTCGAATTCCTTGTTCTCGCGGGTGTAACGCCCGCCCAGCGTCAGGCCCAGCCGCTCGGTCACCTTGTAATCGACCTGGCCATAGAAAGCGAAATTCCGCGTCGCCAGATTGTTCGGCCCGTCGACCTGCAACAGCCCTTCGGCAAAGGTGACGAAATCGCGCATATTGCCGGATTCGGTAAAATAATAAGCGCCGAGCACATATTTGACGCGGTCGTCCAGCGCATTCCCGGTGAGCTGCAATTCCTCGCTGAACTGCTTCTGAAACATCGGGAAGCTGGTGTTGAGAAAGTTGAGCGGCGACCCGTCCAGGTCCATCGCGACCTTCCAGCGCAATTGGCGATAGGCGGTGATCGACTTGAGCGTCGCGTTGCGCGACAGATCATATTCGAGCGTCAGCGCCGCGCCGCCCTGCTTCAGCTTGTTGAAGTTGTTGCCGTTCGCGTAACTGGTGTCGATATCCTTGGTGATGAAGCGACCGTCGTAGGGCAGGCGGTTATTGTCCGGGTTGGCATCGGCATTCACCCCGAACAAGGCGGGATGATCGAACAGCCCGGTCAGCCCGCCGCGGCGCGCGGCA
>NZ_MKRR01000094.1:34368-83685 GCF_001897045.1 Sphingomonas sp. 66-10 | reverse complement strand
CCGGCGATCTGGGAATCGCACCTGCCCCCGCCGGCGACCACCGGATTGCCCGCGATCGCGCAATTATAGGTGCCTGCGAAAATCCCCGGGAAGATCGCGATCACGCGATTGGCGATCTGTGACGTATCGGTATTGCTGTAATCGGCGGAGAGCACCGCGCGGAAGCCGCCGCCCGAATATTTGATCTTGCCGCGCAGGTTATAGGTCTTGTCGCCGCCCTCGGTGCCGTAGCCGATATTCTCATAGCCCGACGCGCGGAACGCGGTCACCGGATCCGATGCGTAAGCCGTGGCGCCGGGATAGGGTATGCGGCGCAGATAACCGTTGCGGCTGTTGACCGCGAAGCTCAGCGACGAGGCAAGGCCGGTGGCGATCGGGACATCGACCGTGCCCTTCACGTTGATCAGATTGTAGCTGCCGGTGGTGGCGCTGCCGATGAAGCGGAATTCGTCGCCCGGATCGTGGGTGACGATCGAGATCGCACCGCCGATCGTATTGCGGCCGAACAAGGTGCCCTGCGGCCCCTTGAGCACCTCGACCCGCTCGACGTCGGGCAGATCCTGATTGGCGCCCACCGATCGCGCGAGATACACGCCGTCGAGATAGATGCCGACGCCCGGATCGATGTTGAACGCGAAATCGTTCGCGCCGATGCCGCGGATATAGGCGGCGAGCACCTGGCCCGAACCGGAAAACGGCGTTCCCGCATCGAGCGTGACATTGGGCGCGAGGTTCGACATCGCGGCGACGCTGGTCACGGCGCGCTCCTGCAGCGCGCTGGCGGTGAAGGCGCTGATCGAGATCGGGACGTTCTGTACATTCTCCACGCGCTTCTGCGCGGTGACGACGATGTCCTGAATTCCCTCGCTGGACGCCTTTTGCTCCTGCGCCGTCGCCGGCGCGGCCAGTGCCGCCGCAAGAACGGCGAGTGAAACCGATACGCGCTCGATCATCGCAAACCTCCCCCGAACCATCTGCGCCTGATCCGAAGCCTTCGGGCTTCGCCGCAGATGACCGGGGAACACTGCCGTCGCCGGCGCCGCCGGTGCTTGCACTGCGGCGCAGATCGTCAGGACGGAAACGCAGACGCAGCGGTGGGGATCAGCGCGCGGCGCGCCAGTCGCGCGGGGCGGCGCCGAAATGCCGGCGGAAGCAACGGGTGAAATAGGCGCTGTCGTTGAACCCGAGGTCGAAGGCGATATCGGTGATGCTGGTATCGGGGGCGACGATCAGCCGGTCCGCCGCGCGGCGCAGGCGGCGTTCGAGGATATAGGCGGTCGGGGTCGTGCCCATTGCGGCGAACACGTTCTGGATCGTGCGGATCGAGGTGTTGCATGATGTCGCCAGCATCGCGCTGCCCAAGGCCGGATCGCCCAGGCTCGCCTCGACCAGCGAGACCATGCGTTCGCTCAGCGCGTGATCGCCGGCATGCGCGCCGCGCGGGGCGTGCCGCGCACCGCGCATCGCCAGCGCGAACAGATCGTAGAATACCGTGGTCACGCCGCTTTCCCATTCGGGGTCCAGCTCGCTCTGATCGCCCAATTGCCACAGCGAGAGCAGGAAATCGTGGAATACGCGCCCGCCGGGGGTGCCGCCGGTCATATGCCGGCGCAGCATGTCGTCCAGCTTCGGTATCCGCTCCGCCAGCGGCGCGCGCGGGAATTCGACCACCAGCAATTCATGCTCGCGAAGATCGATCGTATAGGGCTGGTGCGGCGAACTGAGCACGAAATCGCCCGGCTGCAGCACGCATTCGTCGCCGTTCTGGGTGTGGCGGCTGCTGCCGCGGCACTGCAGGTGCAGGATCACGCGCTCCTCGCCCCCGGCGGCGGCGCCGCGCCGCCCGACCGTCGATTGCGTGGAACGCGGGCGGATCATCGCCAGGTCGCCGATGTCCCAGCGCCACATCTCGCCGCGGAATTCCTCGCCCTGCGTGTTGACCCAGGTGCCGGTGTAGATCCGGTCGACCAGATCGTTCCAGTAACGTAGCCGCTGGCGCGGCGCGATCCGGGTCGTTGCGAACTTTTCGATCGTTCCCACACCCGCCTCCCGTCACAGAAAGGGCCGGACGGGATCCCGTCCATCCCATGCCCGTGAGGCGCGCCAGAAGCGCGTGAAATGCTCGTTCATCGCCGGGGTGGCGGGCAGAAGCTCCAGGAAGGCCGGCGCGGCCACGTCGCCGCCTTCCAGATACGCCACGGCACCGCCGGTCGGAACGGCGGCGCGAAAGGCCAGTTGATAGCCGCACGCCTGATACCGGCCCAGATCGGCATCGACATCGGCGCAGGCGATGCCGAAATGGTGAAAGCCATAGCCGCGCCGGTCGATCGTCTCGCGATAGACCGATGGATTGTCGTCGAGCGGCTGGATCAGCTCGATCTGCATATGCCCGGCGAACCCCATCGCGATCGTGACGTCAGCGCGCGACGGCTCCCCGCGATAGCATTGATCGGGCGCGAGAAAGTGTTCGAGCACGAAAAACGGGCCAGCCCGGCAATCGCGCACGAAATGGTCGATCGACGCGCGAAGATCCTCGACGACGAACGCCGTCTGCATGATCCCGCCCAAAGTCTGCCCGAAGCCCAGATCCATGCTGCCGCTCTCTTCTCTCTCCCGCGGCGATCTTCCGGTCGCCTTTCGACATCGGAAGTTCTTATAGGTGAAATTTTCAAAAATGCGAATCCGGGCTTGGAACTTCGATGATCGGGCCGCCGCCGGTCAGCCGGTCCAGCCGAAGCGTTTGTCGAGCTTGGTGAGCTGGCTGGTGAACCCCATGCGCTGCATCTGCGTCATCTTCGCGTCGTGCATCTGGTGCAGCGTGACGATCATCCGCACCTTCCCCTCGGCGGCCGGGATGAAATCCACCTCGATCGTGCTGTCATAGGGCTGTACCCCCGGCAGAAAGTCGATGATCTGCGTCAGGACCAGCCGGTCATAGGGGCGGAATTCCGAGAAGCGGCCCTTGCATTCGGTCGATGTCGGCTGGCCCATCTGCTTCATCGCGGCGACCATGTCGGGCGCGTCGGCCACCATCGCATAGTGCAACGCGCCGTCGGGCTGCGCCTCGATCTCCCGCACGTCCGCCCGGAATCCCTCGGGGCCCCACCAGGATTCGAACCCGTCCTTCGTCGTCCACAGCGCCCACAATGCCTCGCGGTCGGCGGCATAGCTGCGCTCGATCACGATGCTCGACTGGATCTGGTCGGTCATTCTTCTTCACTCCGTGCTTGATCTTGTTGCGCCTGCCGGGCCTCGAGCGCCGCGCCGAAGCGATCGAGCCGCTTCTCCCAGAGCGCGCGATACTGGGCGAGCCATTCGTCGATTTCGCGGAACGGGCCGGGCGCCAGTGAATAGAGCCGCCGCTGCCCGTCTGGCCGCATCGTGACGAAACCCGCCTCGCTGAGGATGCGTAGATGGCGGGACACGCCCGACTGGTGGATGCCCACCGCCGCGACGAGATCGTTCACCTGCCGCTCACCTTGCCGCAACGCCGCAACCACGCGGCGTCGCGTCGGATCGGCCAGGGCGTCGAAAACATCTATATCCATATCCGTGCATATGCATGATTGCACATATTTCGTCAATAGCGGATCACGACGGTCGTGTTGCCGGCCGATGCCGGTGCTGATAAAAGCGCGCCGTCGAAAAAGGGGAGGCCGGTGCGGTTAGCCCGGTCCCCGTGAAAACGGGCCCTGACCTTCGCTGCGGCGTTGAGTCCCAAGACCTTGAACGCTGCCCGCACTGGCGCGGGAGCGAATGGAAGGTTTTGGTTATGCAACAACAGATATCGGTCATCACGCTTGGCGTCGCGAATCTGGCGCGGTCGCGTCGATTCTACGTGGACGGATTCGGCTGGGCGCCGGTGTTCGAGAATCACGAGATCGTCTTCTATCAGATGAACGGATCGGTGCTGGGGACGTTCGACAAGACCGCGCTCGAAAAGGACATGAATCGTTTCGGCTTATCCTCTCCCGGCGCATTCTCGCTCGGGCATAATGTGTCGAGCGAGGCCGAGGTCGAAGAAGTGATGGCCCGCCTGACCGCGGCGGGCGGACGTATCGTCAGGCCCGCCGATGCGCCGCCGCACGGCGGCGTTCGCGGCTATGTCGCCGATCCCGACGATCACGCCTGGGAAATCGCGTGGAACCCGGCGTGGCATATCGACGAGAAGGGATTCGTTACGTTTTCAATCTGATGGCTCTGCCGCTCATGCGGGGCGGGCTGGAATCGACAGCGAACCAGCCCGACTTGCCCTGCACGAGCGCTTCCGCGGCGCGACGACACCTGCTTAGATCGCGTCATGCGTATCCTTCTTTCTCTTGCACTGGTGATTTCCGGTACGGCGGCGGCGCAGACGACCGTCCCCGCGCCGATCGATGCGGTCGATCCGATGATCGGGACGGGCGGGGAGGGGCATACCTTTCCCGGCGCGACCGCGCCGTTCGGGATGGTGCAATTGTCGCCGGACACCGACACGAGTTGCGAGATCCGCGCCTGCTACGGGCATGCCGCGGGCTATCGCTTCGAGGATCCGACGATCCAGGGGTTCAGCCACACGCATTTCTCGGGCGCGGGCCATTCCGATCTCGGCGACGTGCTGGTCATGCCGCAGGCGGGCGAGCAGGTGCGGCTCGATCCGGGCGATCCGCGGCGGCCGGGTTCGGGGTATCGATCGCGCTTCGATCACGCGTCGGAAGTGGCGCGGCCCGGCTATTATGCGGTGACGCTCGCCGATCACGATATTCGCGCCGAACTGACCGCCGGGACGCGGATCGGGGTCCACCGCTACAGCTTCCCCGCCGGCCGCGCGGCGCATCTGCTGATCGACCTGCGCACGTCGCTCTACAATTATCCGGGCAAGATCCTGTGGTCGGGGCTGCATCTCCGCCCGGATGGCACGCTGACCGGATTTCGCGAGACGCGCGGCTGGGCGCCCGGCCGCAAGCTCTATTTCGCGATGCGCTTTTCCGCGCCGCTGACCGGGCATGCGTTCGTCGATCGTGATACCGCGGTAGCGTACAAGGGCTTTCAGGGGCCGGGCCGGGGCAGCGATGCGGTGGCGGAGAAGCTGGGACGGGCGCTGGAGGCGCGGCTCGATTTCGGCCGGCTGACCGCCCCGCTCGAAATGCGGGTGGCGCTGTCCGGCGTCGACGAGGCGGGGGCGGTCGCCAATCTCGATGCCGAGCCCGGCGGTTTCGACGCGATCCGTGGCGCCACCGCACAGGCCTGGGCGAAGGCGCTGGGGGCGATCGAGATCGACGCGCCCGCGCCGATGCGCACCAATGTCTATACCGCGCTCTATCACGCGCTGCTCGCGCCGAGCGTGTGGAGCGATGCCGACGGGCGCTATCGCGGGCCCGACGACCAGGTCCATGTCGCCAAGGGCTTCACCTTCCGCTCGACCTTCTCATTATGGGATACGTTCCGCGCCGAACATCCGCTGCTCACGCTGGTTCAGCCAGCGCAGACCACCGTCGACGTCGTTCGTTCGCTCGTCGAGAGCCGGCGGCACAGCCCCTATGACATCCTGCCGGTGTGGCAGTTCGCGGGGCGCGAGACCTGGACGATGATCGGCTATCACGCCGCGCCGGTGATCGCCGACGCCTATCTGAAGGGCATCCGCGGGTTCGACGCCGATGCGGCGCTCGACGCGATGGTCGCGAGCGCGGATTATGCGCCTTACGGCGGGCTCGGTGATTATATCGCGCGCGGCTATGTCGCGATCGACAAGGAGCCCGAGGCGGCGTCCAAGACGGTCGAATATGCCTATGACGATTGGACGATCGCGCGGATGGCGCGCGCGATGGGGCGGACGCAGATCGCCGACCGTTTCGAGCGTCGCGCGGGCTATTGGCGCAACAGTTTCGATGCCAGCACCGGTTGGGTGCGCGCGCGGCTGTCGTCGGGCGCATTCCGCACGCCGTTCGATCCGACCGCGATCAATTACGGATCCGATTATACCGAGGGTAATGCGTGGCAATATAGCTGGTTCATGCCGCAGGACGAGGCCGGGCTGGTCCGCCTGCTCGGCGGCGACGCGAAGGCGATCGCCAAGCTCGACGCGATGTTCGACTATGACAACTCGAAGCTCGATTACAGCCATGCGGAGGATATCGCCGGGCTGATCGGCCAATATATCCACGGCAACGAGCCCAGCCACCACGTCGCCTATCTCTACAATTTCGCCGGCGCGCCGTGGCGCACGCAGGAGCGGCTCGCGCAGATCGTGGCGTCGCAATATAAACCGGCGCCCGACGGCCTCGCCGGCAACGACGACCTCGGCCAGATGTCCGCCTGGCTGGTGTTCACCGCGCTCGGTTTCTATCCCGTCGCGCCGGGATCGAACGAATATGTCATCGGCCGGCCGTTCGTCGATCGCGCAACGCTCAACCTGCCCGACGGCAAGCGCTTCACCGTCATCGCCGACGGCCTGTCCGCCACCAACCGCTATGTCGCCGGCGCGACGCTGAACGGCGCCGCGCTCGAACGCAGCTACATCCGGGACGAGGAGGTGCGCGCCGGGGGCGAGCTGCGCTTCACGATGAGCGCATCGCCGAACAAGCTTTGGGGCAGCGGGGAGGCGGCGCGGCCATTTTCGATGTCGAAGCGATAGCGGGCAGATCGATCCACAGGTGCACGCTGGCGGACGAGCGCGAATTCAGCTCTTGATTTCGCTTCGCCCAACCCGAAAAGCAGCCGCACGTAAAAGGGGAGCGAGAATGAAGGCGTCGGCTGCCATCGTCACCGTCTTGATGATCGCGGCCACCGCCGCGTCGGCTGCGCCGCGGGCGCGGGAGGCGGGGGTGCGCATCGGCGTTCTCCAGCCCGGCGCGCTCAACGCGATCACCGACGTCGCGGGCGTCAAGGTCGGGCAGGTGACGATCGTCCGCGGCGATCATGTCCATACCGGGGTGACCGCGGTGCTGCCGCACGGCGGCAATCTGTTTCAGGACAAGGTGCCGGCGGGTTTCTTCGTCGCCAACGCGTTCGGCAAGTTCGTCGGCTCGACCCAGATCGAGGAACTGGGCGAGATCGAGACGCCGATCCTCCTCACCAATACGCTCAATGTCGCGGAGGGCGCCGCGGCGGCGGTCGAATGGACGCTGGCGCAGCCCGGGAACGAGCAGGTGCGGTCGGTCAACGCCGTCGTCGGTGAAACCAATGACGGTTTTCTGAACGATATCCGCGGCCGACACGTCACGATCGCCGATGCGCGCCGCGCGATCGAAGACGCGAAGGACGGGCCGGTCGCGGAGGGCGGCGTCGGCGCGGGCACCGGCACCGTCGCGTTCGGCTGGAAAGGCGGGATCGGCACGGCGTCGCGCAAGCTTCCCGCGTCCCTCGGCGGCTGGACGGTAGGCGTGCTCACCCAGACCAATTACGGCGGGGTGCTGAGCATCGCGGGCGTGCCGGTCGGCGTCCGGCTCGGTCGCTATGATTTCAAGCGCGAGATCGAACAGAAGAAAGCTGACGGGTCGGTCGTCGTGATCGTTGCCACAGATGCGCCGCTCTCCGATCGCAACCTGCGCCGGCTGGCGGAGCGCGCCTTCGCCGGGATCGCGCGGACCGGCTCGGGCTTCTCGAACGGCTCGGGCGATTATGCCGTCGCCTTCTCAACCAATCCGGCGGTGCGTCGCACGCCGGCGCGGCGATCGGGGGTGGCGGCGTCCGACCAGCTCGCCAATGACGCGATGTCGCCGCTATTCCAGGCTGTGGCGGAGGCGACCGAGGAAGCCGCGATCAACTCGCTGTTCGCCGGCACCACGGTCAAAGGGGATCAGGGGACGATCGAGGCGCTGCCGCTCGACAAGGTCCTGCCGATGCTGCGCGTCCCATGATCGGCGGCGTAGATGAAAGCTGAGCAGATGAACGGGGCCGCCAAGATGCGAAATCTGATTCTGCGAATATCGATCGCGATCCTCGGCTTGTCCTGCCTCGGTGCGGCGCCGGTTGGCTTCACCGATCTCGCCACGCCCTTCGAGCAGGTGGCCCTTGCGACCGCGGGGCAGCCGGAGGCGATGCGGATTGCCGCGGTGCGCCGCACGCTCTCCGCCTTGCTGCCGGGGGTTTATGCCGACGGCGCGGCCACGGATCGGCGCATCGCCAGGGCCCTTGCCGATTTCCCGGCGAGGCAGGACGGATATGATCGCGCGATCAGCACCTTTCCCGGCGCACTGTCCGACGCCGTGACAAAGTTCCGCACCGTTTTTCCGAGCTTCA
The DNA here is from genome assembly GCF_001897045.1 of Sphingomonas sp. 66-10. NCBI lineage: Bacteria > Pseudomonadati > Pseudomonadota > Alphaproteobacteria > Sphingomonadales > Sphingomonadaceae > Sphingomonas > Sphingomonas sp. 66-10. The sequence continues at coordinate 75,465 of NZ_MKRR01000094.1, read as the reverse complement.
CGCCCCCGCTGCCGATCTATCTCTATCATTCGCTCGGCGTGCGCGACGGCGGCTCGGACTATCTGGAGCCCGGGCACCGCCTGGTCATGCTGTTCGGCGCCGACATGATCGCGCGGCTCCACGCCGACGATTCGCTCGAGCCTTTCCTCGATCACGAACTGTTCCACCTCGAACACCAGCGGGCGTTTCGCGATTGCGATCAATTCTGGTGCGTGCTGTGGCAGGAGGGGCTGGCGGTCGATGCCGCGGCCTCGATGAACCCGGGCGCGACCGATCATCAGCTTCTGCTCGACATGCCGGCGCCGATCAGGGCCGCGACCGATCAGCGCTGGACGACGGCGCTCTGCTTCGTTGCCGCCCATTTCGACGATACCGACGACGCGGTCGTGGCGCAGGCGTTGCAGGGCGGGGGCCACCCGCCGTCGGATTTGCCCGAGCGCTTCGGCTATTATGTCGGGTTCCGGATCGCCACCGCGACCGGGCGGAGGATCGATCAGCTCGATCGTCTCGATCATCCCGCGGCGCGCAAGCTGCTGCGCGCGACGCTCGTCCGCCTCATGGCCGATGCCAAGGCGAATTGTCCGCCGCCGGCGCTGAAGGCTGCGACGACCCAGCGAGCGGCTCATCCCGTTTGACGGAATCTGCTCCCGGGCGCAACGCGCAGGAATCCAACGGTTGACACCGATCGTTACGCTGCGTTTACTGACGACATGGGGGTTGCGATCTCCCCACGAGGCGACAGGCTGAAGCATCGCGTCCTGCTTTTGCGAAAGGGCGCGTTATGTCTGTTTTGAATATTATCTCATCCGACAAGCTCGCGCGGCTGATCGGCATTCCGACCGGTCCGGCCTTGATCGACGTGCGCGGGGGCGATGAATTCGCCGCCGAGCCGCTTCTCGTTCCCGGCAGCTTCCATCGCCCGTCGCCCGATATCGCGAGCTGGGCGCCGGCGTTCCGCGGGCGCTCGGCGGTCGTCATCTGTCGCGATGGCGGCGCATCGAGCCAGGGTGTCGCGGCCCGGCTGCGCCACGAAGGGGTCGCGGCGGAGGCGCTCGACGGCGGTCTTGCCGAATGGGCCGGCGCCGGCCTGCCGCTCGTGCCGGAGACGGCCTTGCCGCCGCGCGACGCCGACGGGCGGACGATCTGGGTGACGCGCGCCCGGCCCAAGGTCGATCGGATCGCCTGCCCGTGGCTGATCCGGCGGTTCGTCGATCCCGGCGCGGTGTTCCTGTTCGTGGCGCCGTCGGAGGTGCAGGCGGTTGCCGAGCGTTTCGATGCAGCACCGTTCGACATCGAAGGCGAAGGGGTGCGCTGGAGCCACCGCGGCGAGCTTTGCACCTTCGACGTGATGATCGAGGCGTTCGGGCTCGGCGGATATCCCGCGCTCGCGCGGCTCGCGCCGATCGTGCGCGGCGCGGATACCGCGCGGCCGGATCTCGTGCCGGAGGCGGCGGGGCTGCTCGCCGCATCGCTCGGGCTTTCGCGCATGTATGCCGACGATCTGGAGCAGCTCGAGGCGGGGATGCTTCTCTACGACGCCTTCTTCCGCTGGTGCCGCGACGCGACCGACGAAACCCACAATTGGGTATCGCACCAGCCGGCAAAGGCGCGCGCTGCGGGAAAGGGGCGGTCATGAGCGGCGCGGTCGATATCGCCGCGGCGCAGCGAAGCCACGACATCACGTTGGGCGAGGCAGTGCGCGTCTGGGCGCGGATCGCGGCACTGAGCTTCGGTGGCCCCGCCGGGCAGATTGCGGTGATGCACCGCATCCTCGTCGACGAGAAAAGATGGATCGGCGAGGCGCGTTTCCTCCACGCGCTCAATTATTGCATGCTGCTTCCCGGCCCGGAGGCACAGCAGCTCGCGGCCTATATCGGCTGGCTGCTTCACAGGACAAAGGGCGGGCTGATCGCCGGGGGGCTGTTCGTCCTGCCCGGTTTCGTCGCGATCCTCGGGCTCAGCTATCTCTATGTCCTGCTTGGCCATACACCGCTGATCACGGGGCTGTTCTTCGGGCTCAAGGCGGCGGTGCTGGCGGTGGTCGTCCAGGCGGTGGTGCGGGTCGGATCGCGTGCGCTCAAGAACAATGTGATGCGCGGGGTCGCGGCCGCGGCGTTCGTCACGATCTTCTTCTTCAATGCGCCATTCCCGCTGATCGTGCTTGCCGCCGCCGTCATCGGTTATCTTGGGGGCCGGCTCGGTTTGCCTGCCTTCTCGGGAGGAGGGGGGCACGGTCCGTCCGGCGGGAATGTCGTCCACGACCGCGATACCGTGCTCGGGGAAGACTTGCCTGACCATGCGCGTCCCAACCTCCGCTGGTCGCTCACTATCTCCAGCGTTTTCCTGATCCTCTGGCTGGCGCCGGTCGCGCTGCTCCTGGCGCTGTTCGGCCCGAGCAACGTGTTCAGCCAGATCGCGCTGTTCTTCAGCCAGATGGCGGTAGTTACCTTCGGCGGTGCCTATGCCGTGCTGGCCTATGTCGCGCAGGAGGCGGTCGGCACCTACGGCTGGCTCAGGCCAGGGGAGATGCTCGACGGCCTCGGGCTCGCCGAAACGACGCCGGGGCCGCTGATCATGGTGACGCAATTCGTCGGCTTCCTCGCCGCTTATCGCGATGCGGGCGTGTTGCAGCCGTTGGTCGCCGCGACCTTGGGGGCGATCCTCACCACCTGGGTGACGTTCGTGCCGTGCTTCCTGTGGATTTTCGCCGGAGCACCGTTCGTCGAGCGGCTGCGCGGCAATCGCGCGCTCTCCGCCGCGCTTGGCGCGATCACCGCGGCGGTGGTGGGGGTGATCCTCAACCTTGCGGTGTGGTTCGGCATCCACACGCTGTTTCGCGCGGTGCTGCGGGTCCATTATGCCGGGCTCGGGTTCGACGTGCCGGTGCTCGCGTCGCTCGATCTCGCGGCATTGCTGCTCGCGCTGGGCGCCGCGATTGCGGTATTTCGGTTCAAGGTCGGGATGATCCCGGTTCTGGCGACGACATCGGCGGTCGGCGTGTTGCTCTATTTGTCCGGCGTGGTGGCCTGAGGCGAGAGGAGAAAGACATGATGCGCGTTGCGGCAATTGCCCTGTCCAGCCTTCTCGCCTTCACGGTTCCCGCGCAGGCGGCCGAACCGTGGCAACAGGCGGTCGCCGCGGCGATCGGCAAGCCGGGCGCGGAGATGCCCGGCGGCGTCTATCGCATCGGCCTGCCGCGCAGCGATCTCAAGGTGACGCTCGACGGCGTGACGCTGAAGCCGGCGCTGGCGCTGGGATCGTGGCTGGCGTTCGCGCCGCACGGGCCGGGGCAGGCGATGGTCATGGGCGATCTGGTGCTCACCGATACCGAGGTGAATCCGGTGATGGCCAAGCTGATCGCCGGCGGGATCGAGATCACCGCGCTCCACAACCATCTGCTGCGCAACACGCCGCACACGATGTACATGCACATCGCCGGACATGGCGACCCGGCCCAGCTGGCGCGGACGCTGCACGACGCGCTGGCGCTGAGCGGCACCCCGCTCTCGGCGCCGCCCGCGAATGCTTCGGCTGCGCCCGAGGCGCTGGATCTCGATACCGGGGCGCTCGACCGCATCCTTGGCCACAAGGGCAAAGCGGGCGGCGGAGTCTATGCCTTCGGCATTCCCCGTGCCGAAGCGCCGCGCGAGGGCGAGATGGTCTTGCCGCCGGCGATGGGCGCGGCGGAGGCGATCAATTTTCAGCCGACCGAGGGCGGCAAGGCCGCGATCACCGGCGACTTCGTACTCACCGCCACAGAGGTCAACCCGGTGCTGCGGACGCTGCGCGCGAACGGGATCGAGGTGACGGCGCTCCACAACCATATGCTCGATGACGAGCCGCGGCTGTTCTTCATGCACTTCTGGGCCGATGACGACGCGCAGAAACTGGCGCGCGGGTTGGCGGCGGCGCTGAAGCACGTGGCCGTCGCGGCGAATTGAGCCGCGGCGATGCGCCGCCGCACACGCCTCTCGGCCGCGTTGCTGATCGGGCTGCCCGGATGCAGCCTGGCGCAGCCCGAACAGTCGATTTCGTCGTTCGTGCTCGAACGGACGATCCCGCTCCCCGACACCAGCGGCCGGATCGACCATCTCGCGATCGATCTGGCGGATCGTCGCCTGCTCGTCGCCGAAATCGCCAACGGGACGGTCGATATCGTCGATATCGAGGGCGGGCGCGTCGAAGCGCGGATCGCGGGTCTTTCCGAACCGCAGGGCGTCGCCTGGCTTCCGGCAGTGCGGCAGCTGGTCGTCGCCTGTGGTGACGGCACCGTGCGCTTTTATGCCGCCGATCACCACGAACTCGCGCGGCTCGACCTCGGCGACGATGCCGACAACATTCGGGTCGACCAGCGCAACGGGCGTGTCGTCGTCGGCTATGGCAAGGGCGGCCTCGCGACGATCGATCCGGCGCGTCACATCGTCGTCGCCCGGTTAGCGCTGCCCGGTCATCCCGAGGGGTTCCAGCTCGCGGGCGCGCGCGCCTATATCAATGTGCCGGGGAACGGATCGATCATCGCGGCGGATATCGATCAGGGACGGCAGCTCGCACGTTGGCTGACCGGGCTCCAGCGCCTCAACTTTCCGATGGCGATCGAGCCCAGCGGGCAGTCGATCAAGATCGCCTATCGGCTACCCGCCGGGCTCGCGACGATCGATACGCGGAACGGAAAGACGCTGTCGCTGAAGTTCGCTTGCGGGGATGCCGACGACCTGTTCCTGGCGGGCAAGCGCGTGCTGGTGATATGCGGCACCGGCCATGTCGACATCGTCGACGATGACGGCCGACGCGAGCGCATCGAAACCCAGGATGGCGCCCGCACCGGGCTCTATGTGCCTGAACTCGAAAGGTTGTTCGTCGCGGTCCCGTCACGCGGGCAGCCCGCGGCGATCTGGGTGTTCAAACAGAGCCTGCTTCATCGCCGCTGATCGCATGGCGGTCGCGCCGGTCGCGGCTCCAATGTCAAAATAGCCGAGGGCCGGCGTTTGACGGTTGTCCGGAGGGATTCTCGCGCTAGCAAGGAGACATGGGGCCACTCGATATCGCCGTCGCCGGTTGCGGGCCGGGGGGACTCGCAGCCGCTCTGCTGTTGAAGCGCGACGGACACCGCGTGACATTGTTCGAGCGGTTCGAAGCGCCGCAGCCGATCGGATCGGGGCTCATGCTCCAGCCGACCGGCCTCGCCGTGCTGAAACAGCTCGGGCTGGCCGAGATCGCGCTGGAGAGCGGGGCGCGGGTCGATCGGCTGATCGGTCAGGCCGGGACGGCCGGCCCCGTCGTGCTGGACGTGCGCTATGCCGCGCTGGGCCGCCCGTCCGCCTTCGGCATCGGCATCCATCGCGCGAGCCTGTTCGCGCTGCTTCACGATGCGGTCACCACCGCCGGCGTGCCGATCGCGACGGGACGGACGGTGGCGGGCAGCGTTGCTGACGGCGCGAAGCGTCGCCTGCATTTCGCCGACGGCGATATGGCCGGGCCTTTCGACCTCGTCGTGGACGCGCTGGGAACGCGCACCCCGCTTGCGCCACCCACGGGGCATTCGCTGGCCTATGGCGCCTTATGGGCCAGCCTCGACTGGCCCGACGCGACGACCTTCGACGAGGCGGCGCTCGAGCAGCGCTATCTGCGGGCGAGCACGATGGTCGGCGTTCTCCCCGTCGGTGCGTCGCCGCACGCCGGGCGGCGGCAGGCTGCCTTCTTCTGGTCGCTCCGCGCCGATCGGCTGGACGCCTGGCGCACCGCCGGGCTGGATGCGTGGAAAGCCGAGGTTCTGGGGCTGTGGCCCGCGTGCGCGCCGTTGCTCGATCAGATCGTCAGCCCCGATCAGCTCACCTTCGCGCATTATGCCCATCGCACGTTGCGGGATCCGGCCGAACCCGCGCTCATCCACATCGGCGACGCCTGGCATTCGGCGAGCCCGCAGCTCGGGCAGGGCGCCAATATGGCGCTGCTCGACGCCTGGGCGCTCGCCAAGGGGCTCCGCGAGAGCGAGAGCGTGGCGGAGGGGTTGGCCGACGCGGTCGCCCGACGGCGACGGCATGTCCATCTGTATCAGCGGCTCACCGCGCTGTTCACGCCGGTCTATCAATCCGACAGCCGCCTGTTGCCGCTCGTTCGCGACCGACTGGTCGGGCCGCTGTCGAAACTGTGGCCGGCAACCTGGATACAGGCGGCGATGGTCAGCGGGCTGATCGGCAATCCGCTGCGCCCGCTCGGCCTCGACGCACGGCAACCGGCTCAGCCGGACGAGCCGATCCGGCACGCGGCATGAGAAGCAAGACATCGGCCCGGGCTGATCCCGCGGCTGAACCAGCGTCGCGCCTGCCTTGAGCCGCATCCTCGTCCTCGGCGGCTACGGCGGTTTTGGCGGACGTATTGCGCGGAGGCTCGCTGCGGCCGGGCACGATGTGCTTGTCGCGGGTCGTAGTCTCGCGAAGGCTCGGGCCTTTTGCGCTGACCAGCCGCGCTTGACCCCGGTCGCGATCGATCGCGCCGCCGTCGCCGCAGCGTTGCGCGACCATCGACCAGCCGTGCTGGTCGACGCTTCGGGTCCTTTCCAGACGCTCGATTATACGATCCCGGCGGCGTGCGTCGCGGCCGGGGTCCATTATGTCGACATCGCCGACGCGCGCGCATTCGTGTGCGGCATTGTGACGCTTGACGCCGCGGCGAAGGCCGCCGGTGTCGTCGTCATCTCGGGTGCGTCCAGCGTGCCCGCGTTGTCCGGCGCCGTCGTCCGCAAACTCGCCGTCGGTTTCGAGCAGGTGCGGGCGGTCGAAATGGCGATCAGCGCGTCGAATCGCACCACCGCCGGGCCAGCCGTCGCGGCCGCGATCCTCGCCCAGCTTGGCCAGCCGCTGAAGCTCTGGCGGGGCAGGCGGTGGATCGAACGGATCGGGTGGCAAGAGCTTCGCCGCGAACATTTCGTCGTCGCCGGAGAGCGGCCGCTGGATCGCCGTCTGGTCGCGCTCGTCGATGTGCCGGACCACGAACTATTGCCGGAAAGGCTGCCCGGTCGACCGGCCGTCACCTTCCGCGCGGGCACCGAACTCGGGTTTCAGACGCGCGTATTATGGCTCGCAAGCTGGCTGGTTCGGTGGAAATTGCTGTCGAACCTGGCGCCGATGGCGCGTTTCTTGCGACCGCTGCAGGGCCTGACGGGCTGGATGGGGAGCGACCGGTCGGCGATGATCGTGCGACTGTTCGGCCTAATCGGCGGTAAGCGCGTCGAGCGCCGCTGGACGCTGCTCGCGAGCAGGGGCGACGGCCCGGAGATTCCCGCGCTGTCGGTGCCGCCCTTGATTTCGCATATCCTCGACGGGCTTGAGCCGGCCGGCGCGCGCGACGCAGGGATGAGTCTCGGTCTCTCGGACTATCAGCCTGCATTCGACGGGCTCTCGATCCGCCACGAGGTGACCGAGCATATTCGCTCGCCACCGCTCTACGCGCGGGTGATGGGGACCCGGTTCGAGCAATTGCCGCCCGCCGTCCGCGCCATGCACGAGACGCTGCGCGATGGCGGGGCGAGCGGCGTTGCCGAGGTGACCGGATCGAGAAACCTCCTGACGGGGGCCATCGCGTCGCTCATCGGCTTTCCGCGCGCCGGGACGCATGAACTCCACGTCGCATTCGAGGAGCGAGACGGTGTGGAAACGTGGATACGCACCTTCAGCGGCAAGCGCTTCCATAGCCGGCTGAGCCAGGACGGCCGCTGGCTGGTCGAGCGCTTCGGCGCGTTTCGCTTCGGGTTCGAGCTTCCTTCCGACGAACATGGGCTGGCGATGGTCATGCGCCGGTGGTGGATCGGCCCGCTTCGCCTGCCGCTGGCGCTTGCACCACGCTCGCTCGCGCGGGAATGGGAAGAGGACGGCCGTTTCCATTTTGACGTGCCGATCGCGCTGCCGGTTCTGGGCCGGATCGTGCACTATCGCGGGCGGCTTGAGGCGCGATAGATCAATGGCCGGCGACAAGCGTGCCGCCCGCCCTTGTATTCGCGTCGGCGCCGAGGCAGTCCTTCACGGATGTCCACCGAGCCGGAACTGGAAACCATCCTGCTGGGGCCGGTGCTTGCCGATCGCGAGTGCGGCGGGTGCGTGGCATGTTGCACCGTCCTGACGGTGGATACGCCCGAGTTCAAGAAACCCGCGGGAACGCCCTGCGCGCATCTCGTTCCGGGCGGGTGCGGCATTCACGAGACGCGCCCTCCGATCTGCCGGACATGGTTCTGCGCTTGGCGCCGGATCGCGAGCCTGCCCGACGAAGCCCGACCCGATCGGTCCGGTCTGCTGGTTTCGCTCAATTTCGTGCGCGAGCCGCGCAATTGCTTCGAGGGTGTCTCGATCAATGTCCGCAAGCTCGCCGGCAGCGACGCGATAGAGAGCGGGATGGCGCGCATCGTGCTCGACAGCCTGTGCGACCGGCTGGCGCCCGTCTGGTTCAGCGACGGATCGGAGAAGATGCTGATGCATCCCGACGGCGATGTCGCCCGCCTGGTTATATCGGGCGATCCCGCGCCGGCGCATCTCCGCGACGAAGTGGCCGCGTGGCGCGAGCATTACGGCGTCTTTTCGACCGAGGGCTAGAAGCTCGTTCGAACGGCGGGTTGATGCGGGGCATCCTCAACCTGCATCAGCGCCTCGGGCAGCAGGTTTACCGCTTCGGCCAATCGCTGATCCAGCAATGGCAGGAGATCGGTCCACCCGGTGATGCCGTCGATCTCCCCGGGGCCGTCGGATATCCCGCGTAGGCCGATCAACGACAGGCCGAAGCCCTGGCACGCGCGCGCCACGGCATAGGTTTCCATATCCACCATATCCGCGTCGATCGCGGCGAAAGCCTCGCCACCGACGATGTTCGCCCCGGTCGAGAGCCGCGCCGTTTCCAGCCGTAGCGGTGTCGACAGCGATATCTCGGCGGGTTGGCCGAGAAAGGGCGTCACCCCCTTCGGAAAGCCGATCCGCGAGGCATCCATATCGCGCCAGGAGACGGTACTGACCTGATAGACCTCGCCAAGCGCGCACCGCCGCGATCCTGCCGATCCGAGCGAAACGACCACATCCGGCAGGCCGCCGGATTGCTTCATCGAGGCACATGCCTGCCCCATCGCCAGCGCAGCCTCGATCGGGCCGACGCCGGTCATTAGCGGCCTGAACAACTTGCGGAGGTGAGGGCCATATTCCGCGTCCGTCGCCATGACGAACAGGACGCGCTTGCCCGCGATAAGCTCAAAATCGCCCACGAACCCTCACTTCTATCGGGAAACCTCTTATGGGCTGCGCGAAGTCTTTTCTGCAACAAGACCCGCAACCGCTAAAGATTTTGACAGCGCCGCTCGGCCGGTTTGGCGCATCACCGCCTCCACAAACGGAGGACCCGCTATGAACCGCAGAGATATGCTGCGCTTTGGCGTAGGCGCGATCGCATGCGCCGCGATCGCGCACCCCGCGCGCGCCGCACCGAGCTTCGATCGGTTTCGCGTGCCGGAATGGAGCCGGCGTCGACGCTTCGTCAGCAACGGTTTCGGCCGGATCGCCTTTATCGATCAGGGATCGGGCGACCCCGCGCTCTTTCTGCACGGTTATCCGCTGAGCGGTTTTCAATGGCGGGATGCAGTCGAGCAGCTCGGGCTGTTTTACCGCTGTATCGTGCCCGATTTCCTAGGGTTGGGTGCGACCGAAGCGGCCGAGGGGCAGGACCTGTCGGCGCCGAGCCAGGCCGCGATGCTCATCGCGCTGCTCGACGCGCTGAAGATCGCCCGCGTCCATGTCGTCGCCAACGACAGCGGCGGTGCGGTGGCGCAATTGCTCGCGGCGCATCACCCCGATCGCGTCCGCACCTTGTTGCTCACCAATTGCGATACCGAGCGGCAGAGTCCACCGCCGGCGATGCGGCCGGTGATCGAGCTGGCGCGCAACGGCCTCTATGTGAAGCAATGGATCGAGCCGTGGTACGCAAGCCGCGACCGCGCCCGTGCCGCCGATCAGTTCGGCGGGATGTGCTACGCCGATCCGGCCAATCCCACCGACGAAGCGATCGAGATGTATTTCGGCCCGCTTCTGTCGAGCCCGGCGCGCGCGCGTCAGGCCGAGGCGCACGCGATCGCGCAGGGCGGCAACGCGTTGCGCGGTATCGCGCCGATGCTGGCGCGCTGTCCCGTCCCGACGCGTATCGTGTGGGGAACGGCCGATACGATCTTCGAACCCGCGAACGCCGATTTTCTCGCGCAGGCTTTCGGCAATTCGCGCGGCGTCCGGCGGATCGAAAAGGCCAAATTGTTCTGGCCCGAGGAGCGGCCGGACGTAATCGTCGAAGAGGCCGACGCGCTGTGGCGCGGGGCCAAAGCGTGAAAGGGCCGATCGTGCTGCAATCGCTGTCCCGCGCCGTGCAGGGCGCGGCGTTGCTCCTGGCGACTATCGTCGCGACGCCGTCCGTTGCATCGGATCATCTCGATTCGCCGTCGGTGATCGCCGATCCGCGCGCCGACATCGGCGATCTCTTCGCCTGGATCGCGCCCGACGGACGGCATCTCAATCTGGTGATGACGATCGTCGGGCACAGCCTTTCCGACAAGATCGCTTATGTCTTTCATATCGACAGCGGACGCCGCTTCGGCCGGACGACCGCGACGATCGATCTCGTTTGCCGCTTCGCCAACGCGACCGCCGCCGATTGCACGTTAGGGAAAGTCGACCGGGCGCGCGGCGATGCCAGCTATGCGGAGGGGCTGCTGAGCGGCGGGAAAAGCTTCCGCGTCTATGCCGGGCTGCGTGACGATCCCTTCTTCAACAACGTCCGCGGCACGCGTGACATGTACAATGTCGCGACCAAGGCGCTCGCCGGCTCCGCGCGCTATGATGCTGCGAACTGTCCGAGGTTCGATGCGGCGCAAACCGCCGCGATCCGCGATGCGTGGCGGCACACCAACGGCGGACCACCGACGAACTTCCTGCGCGGATGGACGCCGGATTCGATCGTCGTCTCGGTCGATCTCGCGCCGGTCACCCGGGGTGGCCCGCTGATCGCGGTCTGGGCATCGACGCGCGGCCCCAAAGGGCAGATCGACCGGGCGGCGCGTCCGCTCACCGGCAATGCGCTGCTCGTCACGCTGGGATCGGACGATGCGCAGAACGAGATCAAGGAGCGATACAATCACGCGAGCCCGGCAACCGGCGCGCCCTTTGTCGCGGAGATCGCCAAAGGGATCGCATTGTACGACGGCCTCGACGGCCGATGCGGCGACAGCCTGCTGGTCGACCACAATGCCCCGCCGGCGCGGCGATATTGGCCGTTGGCGCGGTTGCTTGCCGACGACCGGTTATGGATCAACAGCCGCTCGTCGATCTGCACCCAGCTTTTCGCGGCCGAGCGCGCCGCGCTGAACGGCGAGCGCGCGCTGGAGAAGGATTGCGGGGGCCGCACGATCAATTACGACGCGGTGAACGTCTATCGATCGTTGCTCGCCAATGGCACCACCAGCGGCATCGACGACGGCGTCCATGCGGATGAGAAGGTGCATTCCACCTCGATCTTCCCGTTCCTGGCTGCGCCCGATCCTGCGGTGCCGGGGTCATGAGGAACATCGTGCCGGCCGTCGCCGCCGCGGCGCTTGCGATCATATCCAGCCCGGCGGCCGCGCATACCGGGACGGGGCTCGCCGGTGGGTTCGCGTCGGGGTTCATGCATCCGTTGAGCGGGTGGGATCATCTTCTCGCGATGATCTCGGTCGGGCTTTGGGGCGCATTTCTCGGCCGGCCGCTGATCTACCTGCTGCCGGTTACTTTCCCGCTGATGATGGTGGTCGGCGCGGTAGCGGGCATGTTCGCGCGGCCGATGCCGCCGGTCGAGATCGGGATCGCCTTGTCGGTGCTCGTTCTCGGCGGCTGCGTCGCGGCCGCTTTCCGCGCGCCGGTCTGGCTCGCGGTGACCGTCGTTGCGACGTTCGCGCTGTTCCACGGCTACGCTCATGGCCGCGAACTGCCCTCCGCCGCCGATCCGATCGGCTATAGCACCGGCTTCGTTCTCGCCACCGGCGCTCTCCATGTCGTCGGCATAGCGATCGGCCTTGCTGCGGATCACCGGCACGGTGCGATCGCGATTCGGCTGGCGGGCGGCGCGATCGCCGTGCTGGGCGTCGTCTTTCTGGTACAGGCGGCGGGCGCATGAGAGATCCGCATCTCGCGCTCGCGTTGCTCGGGGTCGCGACCGGGGGGCTGACGGTCGGTTTCGGCCGGAAAGGGGGCGTGCTGCTCGGCGCGATTGCGCTCGCCGTGATCGTCGGTGCGGTCTTGCCCACGCCCGACGCGGGAAGGGGCGAGCCGCTGCTGGCGCTGGCCTGGGGGCTCATCATCATCGCGGCGGGCAGCCTGTGGTTGCCCGATCGCTTGCGCCCCCACGCGCTGAACCTCGTGATCGCGATCGTTTCGGGCGGCACGGCGGGACTGCTCGGCCGGGTGGCGGGCGTGGGAACGCTCGGCTGGTTCGCCGTGGCGCTCACCTTCTCCACCGTCGTGAGCATCCTGCTGGCAAGGAAGCGCTCGCGGTTGCCAATCCGTGTGGTTGCCGGCTGGCTTGTCGCGATCGGGGCGCTGAACGCCACGCTCACGATCCTGCCCGTGACGCCGGGCTATCTGCCCGATCATCTGGAGTAAGCGATGCCTCTTCGTTTCGCCCCGCTGTGCCTGCTCGCCGTCGCCGTCGCCGCCGACGCGCATGATTTCTGGCTCCAACCCGCGCGCTGGCAAGCCGCGCCGGGCGAGCCGATCCGGATGACGCTGCAGGTCGGGCACGGCCCGTATCGCCAGCGCTCGCCGATCCCCGCGCGACGGATCGTGCGGTTTGCGGCGATCGCGCCGAACGGGCGGCAGATCGACCTCAGGCCCGGCATGCATATCGGCGGCGCGGATGACGCGACGGCGGCGTTCGGTGCGCCGGGAACCTATGTCGTCTTGCTCGAAACCGACAATCGCGCCGAAAGCCATCTGCCGGCGATCCGCTTCAACGATTATCTCAAGGTCGAAGGTTTGACGCCCGCGATCGCGCTGCGCACCAGCGCGGGGCGCATGGATGCGGACGGCGCGGAGAATTATAGCCGCCACGCGAAGACGATCGTACGCGTCGGGCTTGCGGGTGCGCAGCCGGCGAGCCGCGTGACGAAGCCCGCCGGGTTGGCGCTGGAGATCGTGCCGGAGGCCGATCCGCTGACGATCGGGCGCGGCGGCGCGCTGCCGGTGCGCATCTATTATCGCGGCACGCCGCTCGCCGGCGCGCTGGTGAAGCTGAACGACCTCGACCACGATGCCGAACCCGTCGCGATGCGCCGCAGCGACGCGCAGGGGCGTGCGGTGTTCAGATTGCCCGGCAAGGGCAACTGGCAGCTCAACGTCATCTGGACGCGGCCGCAGCCGAAAACCAGCCTCACCGATTTCGACACCAGTTTCTCCAGCCTCAGCTTTGGCGCGATCGAATGATGCGCTACATTGGCAGGGAGATGGGCAGGCCATGAACGAATTGCGCGTCACATCGCTGCTGGAAACGACGACGCTGTCGATCCGTGACATACGGTGCAGCGGCGACTGCAAGCATAAGACGCCGAGCGAATGCGCGACCGCGCTCCACCTCGTCTATCCCTATCGCGGCGCGTTCATGCGGCATGTCGGCGCGGGGGAAACCGTCGCGGAGGCCAATCAGCTCGTCTTCTTCAACGAAGACGAGGAATATGCCGTCAGCCATCCCGTATCGGGCGGCGACGGTTGCTTGTCGATCGCGGTCGATCCCGCGCTGATCCGGGAATTGGCACCCGCCGACCAGCTCGCGGAGGGGCCGGCGACCCGCTTCAGGCGCGCCCATCGCGGCATCGATCCCAGGGCGCAGGCGCTCGTCGCGCTGCTGCGCCACGGCCTCGCGCGCGGGGCAATGGAAACGCTGGAGGCGGAAACGCTTGCCCTCACGCTGATCCGCCGGTCGCTCGGCGAGCGCACCTCGCACGAACGGGCGACGAGCTATGGGCGCGAGAAATTGGTCGACCGGACCAAGCTGCTGCTCGCCGCCGATCCCGGGCGTCGCTGGACGCTGGCGGCGATTGCGCGGGAGGTCGGGGTGTCGCCGGTGTATCTCACCCAGGTCTTCGCACAGGCCGAAGGGGTGCCGCTCTATCGCTATCAGCTACGCCTGCGGCTGGCGCGCGCGCTCGATCTGCTCAGCGATTGCCGCGATCTGACCATGCTCGCGCTCGATCTCGGCTTTTCCAGCCACAGCCATTTCACCTCCGCGTTCCGCCAGCTCTATGGTCGCTCGCCGGGGGAATTCCAGCGCGCCGTCCGGGTACGGTGACCTTAAGAGCGGCTAAGTAATCGACAGCGGACAACGCCTTCCGTCGGCATCGTTGAATCGAGGAGAAAAGCCATGCAGGACAATTGCGCAGCATGCGACATGCCGCTCGACGAGGCGCGCCGATCGGTCACCATCGGCGGCACCGTCGTCGAAGTGTGCTGCGAGCAATGTGCCATCGCGCTGCGCGAAGCGACGGCGTCCGTCGATCGGGAGGGCGTGTGACGGTTCGACGCACTCGATGTGCGTGGGGCGTCCACAAGGGCTAGCCACGCGCACCACAGGTCGTAATCACTGCTCGTCAAATCGGCTTGGCCGGCTAAATATAATCCGGAGCGGAGGCGGGCGAATGAATATTTTCATTGGGGAGTTATTGGGGACGGCGGCGCTTATCTTGTTTGGCAACGGTGTCGTCGCCGGCGTCCTCCTCAAGGATTCGAAAGCCGAGAGCGCGGGATGGATGGCGATCACGACCGGCTGGGCCTTCGCCGTTCTTATCGGCATCATTGTCGCCAAGGCATGCGGCAGCCAGCCGGCCTATCTCAACCCCGCATTCGCGATCGGCATGGCGATATTGCACAACAATTGGACGGATATAGCCCAAGCAGTGGCGGGCGAAATGCTCGGCGCGATCTTGGGCGCGACGCTGGTTTTCCTTCATTATTTGCCCCATTGGCAAAGAACGCCCGATCCCGCGATCAAGCGCGCGGCCTTCTGCACCGAGCCCGCCATTCGCCGCCCGACGGCAAATTTCGTGAGCGAGGTCATCGGGACATTCGCTCTGACGTTCGTCGCCGGCGCGCTCTTTTCCCGGCAGGTATCGCCGAACGGGGTCCCTGACGGGATCGGCCCTTATCTTGTTGGCGTCCTCGTCTGGGGCATCGGCCTGTCGCTCGGCGGAACCACCGGCTATGCCATCAATCCCGCACGCGATCTGGGACCCCGTATCGCGCACGCGCTGCTGCCTGTTCCCGGCAAGGGCAGTTCGGATTGGGGCTATGCCGCGATTCCAGTCCTCGGGCCGATTGTCGGCGGCTGCCTCGCCGGCCTCGCGCTTTTGTGCGTTATTGGTTGAGGTTCGGAAACGGGCGCGCGCACGGGGGCGTGGAACAATCTTACATGGCAGAAGCCCCGCGCGAGCTAGGTTATCGTCGCTGACGCCCCTTTCTCGGTGATCGCCGCCGGGAGATCAGGGCAGCGACAAAGGTTCCTGATCTACCCGATAGGCAAAGAGTCGCTCCTGCGCCTTCTGTCCGAGCGGGACGAAAAGCGGCAGCAGCAAATCGCGCAGGCGCAGCGAGAGCCAGCCCTGGGCCTTTTTGGGCGTGCCGCTCTGCCGACCGAGGCGAACTGCCGCTTCGACCCGCGCGCGGCGCAGCGATTCGAAGCGCTCGAACGCCCGGGCGGGCGCGGGTTCGGCCGCGATCGCGGCCGCGAGCACGAGCGCGTCCTCCAGCGCCATCGAGGCGCCTTGGCCGGAATGGGGCGTGACTGCGTGGGCCGCGTCGCCGATCAATACCACCCGCCCGAGCGACCAGTGCGAGAGGCTTGGAATGTCGAAATCCGGATAGACACGAATGTCCGCTGGATCGACTGCCGCGATGATCCGTCGATTGACCTCAGGGTCGAGCCGGTGAAGGCCCGCCAGGAATTGCGCCAGCGGTGCGCCCGTCAGGGGTGTGGCGCGGTTTTCTTCGGCCTGGGGAAAGGTGTTGAACCAATGGACTGGGGCGGCTGGCGCCTTGATGTAGCCGAAGAAGGCATTGCGACCGAAGGTCATGTGCATGCGGCCGTCGGTGGGGGGCACATCGGGCACGTCGACGATGCCGCCGCTGCCCTGCAGGCCGTTATAGGCGGGCGCCGGGAGGTCGGGCATGGTGAGGCGGCGCACGCGCGAGCGCAGCCCGTCGGCGCCGACCAGGATGTCAAAGCGCTCGCCGCCGCCGTCCGATCCGGTCACCAGCACGTCGGACGAGGTTTGCGTGACAGCGTCGACCGCCGTGCCGAAGCGGATGGCGATCCCGGCAGCCCGCGCCGCCTCGAGCAGGATCGCGCCCAATTCGCCACGGGGGATAGTGACCGATGGCGCGGCGAAACGCTGGACGTGCCTCGTATAATCGAGCGCCCCCAGCACGCGGCCACGTTCGTTGTGAAAGACCAGACCGCGGGTCTCGATGCCGCGCGCGAGCGCCGCGTCCGCCAGGCCCAGTCCGCGCAGCGCGTTCATGCCGTTGGGCGCCAGCGTCAGGAAGATGCCTTCGTTCCGCAGCTGCTCCTCGCTTCTCTTCTCGATGACGGTGGGCGCAAAGCCCCGGCGGACCAGCGCCAGGGCGAGCGCCAGCCCGGCGAAACCCGCCCCGACGATACCGATCCGTGTTTTCATCCTTGCCCCATCGATCTTGCCGGTACATGCTATGACAATTGAACTATTAGACGATATGATAATTAGATGATCGAATCAAATGAGTCGAGCAAGGCCTGGCTGATCGAGCGGCTTGGTGGCCTGATCATGCGCTGGCAGGACGCCACCCAGCGCTACGACGAAACCGTGGGCGAGATCTTTCGGCTGGGTCCCGCCGAGCGGCTGTGCCTGAGCTTCCTCGCCGGCGGCCCGCAGCCGGCGAGCGCGATTGCCCGGGCTACCCGGCTCACCCCTGCGGCGGTGACGGCGCTGGTCGACCGGCTGGAAGCCCGCAACTATGTTCGCCGCCGCCCGGACCCGCTCGACAGGCGCAAGGTGTTGGTGGAGGCGGGCGCAGCAACCGAAGCGCTGATCCAGAAGGCCTATCTGCCGCTGGCCCAGGCCGGCGCCGCCGCGTTCGACCAGCGCAGCACCGAGGAATTGCGGATCGTGGCCGACGTGCTGGAACAAATCATCGCCATCCAGGACGGCATGACCGAACAATTGCTCGCCCCTTAGGGAGAGCGAGCCGCTTGCGAGAGCATAACGTGCGGCGTTGATAATATTCGAGCGCGCAAACTCTGCCGCGCTCCCTGAGAATCGTGGCGCCGGGATCACCGTGGTTACCGGCGTTTAATAAATCCGGCCGGTTTATACCTGTTTTCGGGGATACTCGCCGCACTCATTCTGAACTAATTGGACGTCCGATTTTGCATCGGGCCGGCGCTGGGGCGAAGAAGCCCGGCCCGTTGCACCTTAAAGGAAGGGCAACGGGGAATGAAGCGACGGCGGCATGGCTTGATGCTGGGCGTATCCTGGCTTTGGGCGAGCGCGCTCGGCGGCGCGCCGGCGCAGGCCCAGACCGCGAGCCAGATCACCCCGCCGAGCTATGCGCCGGCGCTCGAACGCCCCGCAGCGCCCGTCGTCATCCCCCAGGGGCCGGGGGTGACCGCGCCGCCGGGATCGGAAGCGCTGATCGTTACCCTGTCGGGGGTGCGCGTCGACGGGCTCGCGATCGAGCCGGCCGAACTGGCGACCTTGCGTGAAACCCTGGTCGGGCATCCCGTGAGCATCGCCGAAATCTTCGCGACGGCGCGCGCGCTGGAAACGTGGTTCGCGGCGAGCGGGCGCGTGCTGGTGCGGGTCAGCGTTCCTGCGCAGCACCTCGATAACGGTGCCGAGCTTCGCCTCGTCGTCACCGCGGGGCAGATCGAAAGCGTCGATACGAGCAATCTGCCCCCGCCGGTGCGCGGCCGGATCGCGCACATGCTGGCGCCGCTGGTCGGGCAATCGGCGGTGACGATGGCCGCGATCGAGCGACGGCTGCTGCTGGCGGGGGATATGCCGGGCGTCGCGCTGCGCTCGACGCTGGCACCGGGCACGACCCCCGGCGGCACGGTCCTCATCATCTCCGCCGATTATCGCCCGGTGAGCGGCTATCTCACGCTCGATAACAATCTGCCGCGCGCATTGGGCGGCGATGCGTTCGGGCTCGGCGTCAATTTCAACACGATGCTCGGGCTGGGGGAGACGATCTATCTGCGCGCGAGCGGTTTTCCGAACGGCGGCAACGGGATCAGCCTGCTCGACGCGACCCCGCGCAACCGCGCGCTGGTCGGCGGCGTGATCGTGCCGCTCGGCACCAACGGGCTGACCTTCAACGTCGAGGCGACCGACGCGCGCACCGCGCCGCGCCACGACGCGCTGTCGCTGGGCACCGCTAGCAAATTCCAGCGGATCAGCGCGCGGCTCGCTTATCCCTTCATTCGCAGCCGCGCGCTGACCGTCTCGGGCGAGCTTGCGTTCGATACGCAGCGCGAGGCGGTCGATGCGATCAGCCCGTTGCGGCTGCCGCTCTCGCTCGATCGGATGCGGATCGCGCGCGCGGCCGGGTCGGTGGCGGGGGCACTGGCCGGCGGCGGCAACTTCTTCGCGCGGCTCGAGGCATCGGTCGGGATCGACGGGCTCGGCGCCCGCTCGGCCGCCGATGCGACGCCGCTGTTGCCGCTCTCGCGGCAGGGAGCAGACGCCAGCTTTACCAAGCTGATGCTGGATATGTCGCTGCGCCAGCCGGTGCCGGCGGGATTCACGATCGCGGTCAATGGCCGCGCGCAGACCGCGTTCGGCAATACGCTGGTCAACGCCGAGCAGATCGGCCTCGCGACGCTCGACGGGGTTTCCCCGCTGCGTTCGGGCACCTTGCAGGGCGATAGCGGCTATGTCGCGCGCGCCGAGCTGGCGCGCCCGATCGACGTCGCGCTCGGCGCCGGGCGGGCGGAGATCGCGCCCTATCTGTTCGGGGTCGCCGGCAATACGCATCTCGCACGCCCGACGATATTCGAGCGCCGCTCGACCGACGTTTATGCATTCGGTGCGGGCGCGCGGTTCCACTTGCGCACGCGGCGCGGCGCGCCGGCGCTGTCGACCGCGCTCGAATGGGGCCGCGCGCATATCGAGCGCGCCGGCAACGCCGATCGCGTCACCTTCACGATGATCACCCGGTTCTGACAGGGGGAGCCGCCATGACCCGTCCATTTTCCATCCTGCTCCTCGCCACCAGCGCGCTGGCCCCGGCCGTCGCTCATGCCGGCGATTTGCCGACCGGCGGGCAGATCGTGCGCGGCGACGCCGCGATCGGCGCGCCGGCCAACGGCGCGATGACGATCAACCAAGGCAGCGATCGCGCGATCATCAACTGGCAGAGCTTCTCGATCGGCGCAGGCAATCGCGTCGATATCGTCCAGCCGAGCCGCCAGTCGGTCTTGCTCAACCGCGTCACCGGCGATGCGAGCTCGACCATCGCCGGGGCGCTCAACGCCAACGGCCAGGTGTTTCTGGTCAACCCCAATGGGATCCAGATCACCGCGACCGGCAGCGTCCGCGCGGCGGGGTTTGTCGCCTCGACGCTCGATGTGGCGGACGATGCCTTCATGCGCGGCGATATCGTCGTCACCGGCAAGGCTGGGCGGGTGAGCAATGCCGGGACGATCTCGATCGTCGCGGGCGGCTATGCGGCGCTGATCGGGGGCAAGGTCGACAATGCCGGCCTGATCGTCGCCCCGCTGGGGCGCGTCGCGCTGGCTTCGGGGAGCCGCGCCACGCTCGATTTGGCCGGCGACGGTTTCCTCCAGATCGCGCTGCCTGCCGATGGTGGCGCGGTCGGCATGTCGGGGCGGATCTCGGCGGACGGCGGCAGCGTGTTGCTGAGCGCGGCGAGCGCGCTCGATGCGGCGCGCAATCTGGTAAACCTTTCGGGCGTGATCGAGGCGCGCGGGGTGAGCGGGCGCAGCGGATCGGTCACGCTGACCGGCGACGCGGTCGCGCTGACCGGGGCGACCATCGATGTGTCGGGTGCCGGCGGCGGAGGCGAGGTGCGAATCGGCGGCGGGCGCCAGGGCGGCGGCGATCTGGCGCATGCGGCGACGGTGACGGTCGATGCCGGCAGCGCGATCCGCGCCGATGCGATCGGCAGCGGCAATGGCGGCGATGTCGCGATCTGGTCCGATCGCGCGACACGTTTCGCGGGCACGATTTCGGCGCGCGGCGCGGGCAGGGGAAGCGGCGGCGAGGTGGAAGTCTCGTCGGCCGGGCAACTCGACTATCGCGGCACCGCCGATCTGCGCGGCGCGCGGCTCGGCACCTTGTTGCTCGATCCCTATAATCTCACGATTTCCGACGACGCCGATGTCAATGCGCCGGGCTTCACCGCTTCGGGCAACGACAGCGTGGTCAACGCCACCACGCTGATCGACGCGCTTGCGCTGGGCAATGTCATCGTCTCGACCGGGACGGGCGGCGGCCAGGCGGGCAATATCACGCTGGCGACCAGCCTCGCCTGGGCCTCCAACGCGAAGCTGACGCTGACGGCGGCGAACGACATCATCCTCAACGGCGGGATCAACGCCGCGGCGGGTGGATTGGCGCTCGATGCCGGCGCGAATATCAGCGCCAGCGGCGATATTGCGCTCGGCAGCTTCAGCCTGCTGCGCGGCAATTGGCAGCAGCTCGGCGCGGCGCCGCCGGCATTCCACGCGGCCGATTTCAGCCTTGCCGCGGGCACCACCTTCCTCCGCGCGTTAGGCGGGACGGGCAGCGCGGCCGATCCGTGGCAGCTTGCCGACATTTATGGCGTGCAGGGGATCAACACGCTGCTGAGCGGCAATTTCGCGCTCGCCACCGATATCGACGCGTCCGGCACCGCGAATTGGAACGGCGGGCGCGGCTTCGTCGCGATCGGCACCAACGGCGCGGGTGTCGCCGCCAATGGCGGCAACGGTTTCACCGGATCGCTCGACGGCCGCGATCACATGATCAACGGGCTGAGGATCAACCGTGGTAGCAACGGCTTCGGCTATGGTCTGTTCGGCGTCGTCGGCGCAGGTGGCTTGCTCACCGCGATCGGGCTCGACGCGGCCAATGTCACCGGTGGGGGCGATGTCGGCGCGCTGGTCGGCCGCAACGCGGGTACGGTGCGGTTCGCGCGGGTTGGTGGGAGTGTGACCGGTCTTACCGCGACGGGCGGGCTCGTCGGCACCAACCTGGCCGGCGGAACGATCACCGATTCCTATTCGATCGCGACGGTGAGCGGCCCGCTCCAGCAAGCGAGCAATCTCGGCGGGTTCGTCGGGGAAAATTACGGGGGCATCGCGCGTGCTTATGCGCGCGGCGCGGTGAGCGGGTTCATCTATGCTGGCGGGTTCGCCGGGCGGAATGCCGGCGCGATCGATCAGGTCTATGCCACCGGGCAAGTGACCGGCGGCAATAGTGGCGGGCTGATCGGCTTTTCAGATTCGGGGAGCAGCCTCAGCAACAGTTTCTGGGACACCGCCGCCACCGGGCAGGGGTTCGCGCGCGGCAGCACCAGTTCCAACGCGGGCGCGCAGGGGCTCACCACCGCGCAATTCCAGGACAGCCAGGCATTCGCGACGCTGGCACGGGCGTGGAACTTCCGCACCGTCTGGGCGCCGCCGAGCGCCGGCTATTATCCCGAATTCTACCGCTGGTCGCGCGTGCTGACGATCATCCCCGATGCGGTGAGCCGCGTCTACGGCGATGCCAATCCCACGCTGACGGCGGGCTATTATGGTCTGCGACCCGGCGACACGCCACTGACCCAGGCGACATTATCGACCGCGGCGAACGCCGCCAGCGGTGTCGGCAGCTATACGATCGTCGCCACCGGCGGCTCGGCCGATCCGTCGTACCGCGTGATCAATTTGCTCTGCACGCTGACCGTCACCCCGCGCCTCCTGACGATCACGCCCGATGCGGTGAGCCGCATCTACGGCGACGCCAATCCGCTGACCGGCAGCGCGACCGGCACCGGGCTGGTCAATGGCGATACGATCACCAGCGTCCGCCTGTCGTCGATCGCGACCGGCATGAGCGGTGTCGGCGGCTACGGCCTCACCGCGTCGAACGCGGTCGGGTCGGGGTTGAGCAATTACGCGATCACTTATGTCCCGCTCGCCAACGGGCTGATCGTGTCGCCGCGCGCGCTGACGGTCACCGCCGATCCGGTGAGCCGCGTCTACGGCAGCAGCAATCCGGCGACCGGTACGGCGACGGGCACCGGGCTGGTCAACGGCGATACGATCAGCGCCGTCAGCCTGTCCTCGCCCGCCACCAGCATGAGCGGCATCGGCAGCTACGACCTCACCGCGTCGAACGCGGTGGGGACGGGGCTCGGCAATTACGCGATCAGCTATGTCACGCTGGCCGGCGGGCTGACCGTCACCCCGCTCGGGCTGACGCTGACGATCACCCCCGACGCGGTGACCCGCCTTTACGGCGACGCCAATCCGACGACCGGCACCGCGACCGGCGTGGGGCTGATCGGCAACGACCGGATCGACAGCGTCAGCCTCGCGTCGACCGCGACCCGCACGAGCGGGATCGGCAGCTACGATCTCGTCGCGTCGAATGCGGTCGGCGTCGGGCTCGGCAATTACACGATCAGCTATCAGGTGCTCGCCGGCGGCTTGACCGTCACGGCGCGCCCGCTGGTCATCACTGCCAATGCGGTGAGCCGCATCTACGGCGACGCCAATCCGCTGACCGGGGGCGCGACGGGCGTTGGGCTGGTCAATGGCGACACGATCAACAGCGTCAGCCTGTCCTCGCCGGCGACTGGCGGGAGTGGCGTCGGCGGCTATGACCTGACCGCCTCGAATGCGGTCGGGACGGGCCTCGGCAATTACGCGATCAGCTATGCCATGCTGGCCAACGGGTTGACCATCACGCCGCGTGCGTTGGTCGTCACGGCCAATGCGGTGAGCCGTATCTACGGCGATGCCAACCCGGCCACGGGCAGCGCGACGGGGGCGGGATTGGTCAACGGCGATGCGATCACCGCGGTCAGCCTGTCTTCGTCCGCGACGAGCGGCAGCGGCATCGGCGGTTATGACCTCAATGCCTCCAACGCGATCGGCACCGGACTGGGCAATTATGCGATCAGCTATCGCACGCTGGCGAACGGTCTGACGGTTACGCCCCGGACCCTGTACATTACTGCCGACAGCAAGAGCATCCTGGCCGGCGCGGCGATCCCGGCGCTGACCTATAATGTTCAGGGGCTGGTGAACGGCGATACGCTGAGCGGCAATCTCGGTACGACCGCGACGACGACGGCGAGCGCCGGATCCTATCAGATCAATCTCGGCTCGCTGGCCGCGTCGAAAAACTACAATATCGCGTTCACGACAGGGACTCTGGATGTGAAGAATACGACCGGGCCGTCGCCGACTATCTCCCCGGCAACCCTGCCCGGCCTCGATTTGCAGGGGATAGATATCGAGACCGCGCTGATGGCGGTGCAGAGCGACCGGGCGAAGCTTCTCGACAGCCAGTTGGCGCAGCAGATCGAGGATGTTCAGAAGAGGAGCGGGGAAATCGCGAGCCTGAACGATCAAATCACTGAAAAAACAATAGAATATCAGAAGAAGATTTACCTGGCGACCTCGAAATCGCAACAGGCGAAGCTCCAGAAAGAGCTGGAGGATATCGTGGCGTCGCTCAAAGTGAAGATCGATGCGCTGTCCAGCTATCAGCAAATTGACATGCTGCTGCTGCAAAGCCTGACCACCAAACGCAACGAGGCGTTCGAGGTCATGACGAAATTCCTCGAGAAAATGCAGAAATCCCGGCAATCGATTGCCGGCGAAATGCGGTGACGTCAGCCGTCGGCGTCGGCCGCTTCGCGCGGTCGCGCGGGGAAGGCGAGGTCGAGGTGGGTTCCCTCGCCTGAGGAATGCACTGCGAGTGCGCCGCCCATCGCCGCGGCGCGCTCGCGCAGGCTTTCCATCCCCGCGCCGGCATGACCCGCCCGCGCCGGCGCGATGCCGTGACCGTTATCGGCGATGCGCACTAGGACGTGATCGCCGTCGCGGATGATCTCCACCTGCGCCCGGGTCGCGCCGCTGTGGCTGAAGATATTGGTCAGCCCCTCCTGCAGAAACCGCAGCAGATTGAGCCCGCGCCGCCCGTCGAGCTCGAAATTGTCGACATTGCTCAGCCGCCAGTCGAGCTCGATCCCCGAGGTTTCAAGCAACTGCCCCGATCGATGCCGCAGCGGCGCGAGCATTTCGACCAGCCCGCCCTGATCGATCATCGTCTGGTCGATCACCAGTCGCAGATCGTTGCGCATCGCCTTGAGCATGGCGAGCGTCGCGTCGCCGGGGGCGGGACCGGGGGCATTTTCCATCCGCGCGATCGCGCTGACCAGCATCCCGCCGAACCCGTCATGCAAATCGCGCACGATCCGCAACCGCTCCCCCGCGCGCGAATGGGCGATCGCGAGCCGGTGTTCGCGCTCCAGCGTCGCGCTCAGTTCGGCGGTGGCGGCGGCGACTTCGGCCTGCAATTCGGCGTTGAACTGCTCGATCCGGCGCGTCGCGCCGACCAGTCGATAGGCGACCGCGAAGCTGCCCCCCAGCAAAGCCAGCATCGCCGACGCGCCAAACAGATAGCTATCGCCGCGAATCCAGTCGAAATAGAGCGCAAGATCGTGCGCCGAGGCCAACACCGGCAGGCTCTGGCATACGAGGAGCGCGATATTGTCCGGCCGCGGCACGCGGATCGCATGGCGCGCGAACCACGCCACGCCGGCGTAATAGAGCAATACCCCGGCCAGATGATAATAACCGACATAATGGCCCGCCATGGGCGGAGCGACGATGCCGATCATCGTCGCGATAAGACAGGCGGCGGCAGCCCAGCGCTCCACCCGCGGATAAAATGCATCGCCGTAGCGGAGGAGAAAGGTCGCAAAGGCGGCGCCGGCGAGCATATTGGAGATGCCGACGAACATCTGCCACCCGTCGGTCGTCTGGAACGGCCAGATTTCCCGCGCGACGAAATTATTATAATAAAGCGAGGCGCAGAATTGTGCGACGGCGATCCAGCCGAACATCCCGTCCCGCCGCCTCAGCAGCCAGATCAGCAAGAACAAGGCCGCCATCGTCAGCGCGGCGACGATCGAGATCAGCTTCAGGTCGTAATTGACGAAGGTGGCACGGCGGAATTGAGCGTCGATCGCCGCGGGCGCGCCGATCTCGATCTTGCCGAGCCCCGGCTTGTATCGCGCGAGGCCCGAAACCCGGATCGTCAGCAGGTTTTCGCCTTTGCGCAATGTCGGTGCACTCAGCAGGAAATATTGCGGCATTGCCCAATGCCGCGACAACGGCTCGGTCAGGTGCCGGTCGCGCGCGATCAGGCTGCCGTTGACGTAGATCGCGCCGGCGAGCGTGACCTGATCGACCATGATCGCAACCGGGCGGCGCGCATCGTCTTGTCGCCAGCGCAGGCGATACCAGGTGACGCCATCATGCTCGGGCCAGCGCGCCGCCCACAGATCGGGCAATTGCACCCTGGTCCAGCCGGTGGGCGGCGGCGCAGCGCTGTCCCAGCCGGCCGGTACCGCTTCCGCCTCGGTCAGCGCCGTCGGCAGCGTGCCTTGGTCGCGGAGTGCGCCGAAGGCCAGCACAAGACACAGCGTGATCAGCGGGATCAGCAGCAACCGGGCGCGCAGCGTCACCCGAGCAGGCCCAGTGATTTCGCCTTGAACACCGCGGCGGTCCGCGAACTCACCGCCAGCTTGCGATAGATCGTCTTGGCGTGGGTCTCGATCGTCAGGCGCGACAGGCAGAGCTCGTCGGCGATCTCGCGATTGGTGCGGCCGAGCGACACGAGGTGCAGGATTTCGCGCTCGCGCGTCGTGATCTGGCTGGTCGACGCTTGTGGCGCGCTGGCGGCATGTTGCTCGGCGGGGAGGAAGGTGAGGATCTGGCGCGCGATCGCCGGGTCGATCGGTGCGCCGCCGCGCTGGATGCTCCGCAGCAGCAGATCGAGTTCGACGTCTTCGCGTTCCTTGAGCAGATAGCCGATCGCGCCGCTGCGCAGCGCGTTGATGACGACGGATTCGCTGCCCCAGGCCGAGATCACCACCGTCTGGATGCTCGCTTTGCGTTCGTGGAGTTCGGCGATCAGATCGCAGCCATTGCCGTCGGGCAAACCGATATCGATCAGCGCCAGCGCATAATTGCTCCTGACCAGCAGCGCGCGCGCCTCGGCGAGCGTGGCGGCGGTGTCGATCGCGGCATCCGGCCCCTCGATGCCCCTGACCAGGCGCCTGATGCGAAACTGGATCGCCGGATCATCCTCGACGATCAATGTCGGCGACAGCGCCGTTCGCCCGTCTTGCACCCCATTTCCTTTGCAACCCCGTCGCGAGCGTCACAGCATTATGCCGGGCGTCGATCAAGCGCCACGCGCCGTCATCGTGGTTGCACATGGCGCTCGACCCGCGATTGAGGCAAACAGCGTCGCAATGGCGGATTTCGCATCAGATCCGGATTCCGACCTGTTGTCCGCCGCGGTCGATGGCGACCGGCGCGCGGTCGAGGCGCTGCTACGCCGGCATTATGACCGCATCCACGGTCTGGCGTGGCAGTTGACCGGATCGCGCAGCGACGCGGACGATATCGCACAGGATGTCTGTTGCGTTCTGGTCGAGAAAATCGGCGGGTTTCGGCGCGAGGCCAAATTCAGCACCTGGCTGTGCGGCATCGTGTTCAATGCGTGCCGCGATTTCCGCCGCCGCCGCCGGTCATTCGCGGGGTTTACCGAGCGGCTGGCGGTCGTCGTCGGGCTCGCACGCGCGCCCGACGGGCGCGACCTCCACGACGCGATGTGGCTGCGCAGCGCGATCGCACGGCTGAAGCCGGCCTATCGCGATGCGGTGGTGCTGGTCGCCGGGCAACAGCTCAGTCACGCCGAGGCGGCCGAGATTCTGGGCATCGCGGAGGCGACGGTGTCGTGGCGGATGCACGAGGCCCGGCGGCTGATCGCCATCGCGCGGGGAGAGGACTGAAAAAAATCTCATGGGGGTCCCAAGGATTCGCCGGGGAGGCGCGTCCCAGTGATTGACGGGCGGTTTTGCCCGCCATTGTCAGGGAGACGTCCATGCCTCGCTTCCAACCAATCCTTGTCCTTGGATCAGCGGCCGTCCTGCTCGCATCCTGCGCTGCGCCGTCGGCGCCGCCTCCGCCGCCGCCTTGGTCGGCGCCCCCGCCACCACCGCCGCCCCCGCCGCCGCCGCCGCAATCGTCGCCGGAGGCTGAGATGGTCGTAACGGCCGCGCGACTTCCTTCGCGTGGCCGCCATGCCGGCGCGCCCGTCGGGGTCGTCCAATCCTATGCGGCACCAGTGCCGGTGCCGCGGGAAACCTATCAGCCGCGGCTTCCCGCCTACCACGATGTCGGCCGCGACCGCTTCACCGCCAAGGACGAAAACCCGTTCAAGCGGGTCGGTGAGGATCCGGTGTCGACCTTTTCGATCGATGTGGACACCGCGTCCTACGGCTTCGTCCGCGCCTCGCTGAACCGCAATGTCCTGCCCCAGCCGGCGGCGGTGCGGACCGAGGAGATGATCAATTATTTCCCCTATGATTATGCGGCGCCCGCCTCGGCGGAACATCCGTTCAGCAGCAATGTGGCGGTGTTCCCGAGCCCGTGGTCGGCCGGTCGCAAGCTGGTGCGGATCGGGATCAAGGGCTTCACGATCCAGCGCGCCGCGCGGCCGCGGGCCAATCTGGTCTTTCTGATCGATACGTCGGGGTCGATGAACGAGCCCAACAAGCTGCCGCTGGTCCAGCAGTCGCTGGCGATGCTGCTCGATCAGCTTGCGCCGGACGATCGGGTGGCGATCGTCACTTATGCCGGCAATGCCGGCGTCGCGCTGGAGCCGACCGCGGTGAGCGAGAAAACCCGCATCCGCGCGGTGATCGACCGGCTGACCGCCTGGGGCGGCACCGCGGGCGCGGAGGGTATTCGCCAGGCCTATAAGCTGGCCGAGCAGAACCTCGATCCGAAGGGCGTCAATCGCGTCATCCTTGCCACCGACGGCGATTTCAACGTCGGCATCACCAACGAGAATGAGCTGAAAGGCTATGTCGAGCGCGAGCGCGGCAAGGGCGTGTTCCTCTCCGTCCTCGGCTTCGGCATGGGGAATTACAATGATGCGATGATGCAGACGCTGGCGCAGAACGGCAATGGCGCGGCGGCCTATATCGACACGATCAGCGAAGCGCGGAAGACGCTGGTGGACGAAGCCAGCTCGACGCTCTTCCCGATCGCCAAGGATGTGAAGATCCAGGTCGAGTTCAACCCCGCGACCGTCTCCGAATACCGGCTGATCGGCTATGAAACGCGGATGCTCAATCGCGACGACTTCAACAACGACAAGGTCGACGCGGGCGATGTCGGCTCGGGCCAGACGGTGACCGCGCTCTACGAAATCGTGCCGGCCGGCGGGCCGCGGACGATGGACGATCTGCGCTATGCGCGACCGGCGCCGGTGACCGCGAGCGGCGGCGAATATGGCTTTGTGAAAATTCGCTACAAGCTGCCGAAATCGGACACCAGCCTGCTGATCGCGAAGCCGATCGACCGTGCCGCGGAGGTTTCGCTCTTCGCCGATGCGCCGCAGGATGCGCGCTTTGCCGCGAGTGTCGCCGCCTTTGCCGAGCTGCTGCGCGGCGGGAAATACAGCGGGACGATGAGCTATGACGAGGTGATGAAGATCGCCAATGCGGCGAAAGGATCGGATGAGTTCGGCTATCGCGCCGAGTTCGTCCAGATGGTCCGAACCGCGAAAACCGCCGCGGCGCTGCCGCAGCTGGAACGTTGATCGCGATGCGGCGGCGATATTCCGTCGCCGCCGCATCACAGGATATTCGACCGGCCGGCAAAGGGGCGGTATAGGGACGCCAGATGCGCGCCAAGCCTTTCAGATGGGTCGAGATCCTC
Organism: Sphingomonas sp. 66-10; assembly: GCF_001897045.1. Lineage (NCBI taxonomy): Bacteria > Pseudomonadati > Pseudomonadota > Alphaproteobacteria > Sphingomonadales > Sphingomonadaceae > Sphingomonas > Sphingomonas sp. 66-10. The sequence continues at coordinate 46,434 of NZ_MKRR01000094.1, read as the reverse complement.
CGCTTCGTCAGCAGCCGGAGCCGCTGAATGGCGGAGGACGACGATCTCAAGGCCGTGTTGCCCGAGCCCCCGCCGCCCGCGCCCGCCCGGCGAGAGGCCGCGATCGAGCGCGCGATGCGGCGGTTCGACGGAAAGCCACCGCTTGCCGAAGCGCCGCCGCGTCGCGGCCGCCGCGCCGGCTGGTTCCAACGGCCGCAGGTCGGGGCGCTCGTTGCAGTGGCGCTGATGGCGGTGATCGGCGTGCCGGCCGCCTGGGTCACGATCGAGCGCTACGATCAAGGGCCGGGCGAGCAGGCAGCATCGCCGGCGCCGGCTCCGGCGCCCGCCGTCACCGCGCCGGCCGGCGAACTCGCGCCGAATGCCGCCGCGCCTGTTGGCCCGGCTATGCCCAAAGAGGTGGCAAGCACCGGTCCGGCGCCGGAAGCCAAAACCCCTTCCAGCGTGCCGGAGACGCCCTCTGCGCCGTCGCCGGAGGCTTCGGCTTCCCGGCCGCCGGAGGTGGCAGCGGAGACGCGCGAGAGGGCGAGGGTCGCGTCGCGCGCGTCATCAGGGTTTGCGATGTCCGCCGCGCCGATCGTGGCTGCGGCGCCACCGCCGCCTCCTCCTCCTCCTCCTCCTCCGCCGCCGCCGCCGCCGCCGCCGGCGCCAGGCCGGCACATGGAATCATCCCAGGCGGATGGTGCTTCGGATATTGTCGTTACGGGTGCGCATGCCGCGCCGTGGCGATCGCGAAGGGGGGATTGGAATGCCTGTACGGTGGACGATCCGAGTCGTGATTTGTCACTGTGTCGCAACTTCGTCGGTGCGGGCCGGCGCGGCCCCGCCGGGGTGGCCGGCGCGCATGTCGCGGACGGCCTGACGCGCGCCTGGCAGGGCGATATGAGCGGGGCGATCGAGGCGTTCGATCAGGCGATCGCGATCGCGCCCAAATCGTCGCAGGCGTATCTCAACCGCAGCATCGCTCATGCGCATGACGGCGATGAGGAACGTGCGCTCGAGGATGCGGATAAGGCAATCCGCTACGCCCCCGGATCGGCGACCGCTTATTTCAACCGCAGCCTCGTGCTGCGCGGCATGGGCAAGACGAGCCGGGCGCGGGCCGACGAGCGCCGCGCGGTCGAACTCGATGCGAGCTACGAAGACATCCTGCCGCGATGATCGGATTTCCCCGCGGGGCCTGGTGCCGTCGCGCGTCCTGCCGCTGGTGACCCCTACGGGACTCGAACCCGTGTTTTCGCCGTGAGAGTACTGATTTTAAAGCATTCTGGATGCGCTCGGACACGTTCATGTCTATTTTAACTAATTATAATAAATGGAAAATATCCATGACCGTCCGATTTCGTCCGAGGGGGTATATTACACGATTTTACACGATTTTTTTTCCTGCTACAACGACCAGGTTCCGGCGCGCGCGGCCGTAACTTCCCGCGTCAAGCGGTATCCGGATGCTAGCATTACGTAGGTGCTCGATGAGTAGGCAGGTCCAGGAAGCGAATCTCCAAGTTCGAGCGGCTCGACAAAGGCTCAGGGCGAGGGCGGAGCCGTATTGGCGCGCGCTCGAAGAGGGGCGTCACCTGGGATACTTTAAGGGTCTGAAGCGCAGCAGATGGGTCGCGCGGATGCGTGTTCCGTCCGGCGACGAGCTTGTCTATTTGACCTATCGCCTCGCGTTGTGTGACGATTCCGAGGAGGCCGACGGCGATCGAATCCTCAATTGGAGCCAGGCAAAGCAGAAGGCTGAACATTGGTTTGCGTCACAATTGCGCGCGGGTTCAAAAACCCGCATCGGCCCGCAAACCATCAAGCTGGAGGAAGCGGCGACCGCTCTAAACGAGTTGACTGTGAAGGAGGCAGTGGATGCCTACGTCACCATGCGCGACGCGCGCGACAAGGCGAGGATTGGGCGCGCTGTAAAATCGGATGCCCATCGATTGAAGCTGCACGTGCTGGAGGGCAGTGAATTAGGCCATTTGCCACTCGATTCTCTTTCGGAGGACAACCTCCGCGCATGGACCGATGGGCTGGCCGATATGAAGGCCAGCACACGCAAACGGCTGGTGAATGATTTCAAGGCTGCACTCAACGACACGTATCGCCGGCATCGAAAGGTTCTGCCGCCGGATTTTGCGATCATCATCAGGCACGGGCTTGTCGCGCAGTCCGTTCCGGAAGGTGAGGCCGATTCTGGCGTGCGCGAAAATCAGATTTTGACGGACCAGCAAGTCGCTAGGCTGATTGCGACGTCGATGTCGCTCGACCCGGATGGGGATGCGGCTCGGGTGATCATATTGCTGGCGGCGACGGGCGCGCGCTTTTCGCAACTCCGTCGGATGCAAGTCCGGGACGTACAATGCGATCAATCGAGGTTGATGGTCCCGCCATCGCGGAAAGGAAAGGGAAAAACGGTTTCCCGTATCCGCGTCCAAGTGGGGGCCGATGTCCTTGCTGCCCTGGAGCCTATCCTCGTTTCGCGCCCCGCTTCCGCCACGCTTTTGGAGCGCTGGCGACATAAGCAGACGGCACCGGCAACCTGGGTGCGCGCGGATCGTGGAGCATGGCAAACGGCGTCGGAACTGACGCGATTCTGGAAGAAAGTGGCGGATCAGGAAAATCTGCCGAATCTCGTGCCCTATGCGCTTCGACACAGCTCGATCGTCAGGGGTATCAGAGTGGGTCTTCCCATTCGGCTCGTGGCGGCATTGCACGATACCTCTGTCGCAATGATCGAACGCCATTATTCAAGATGGATTACTGAGGGTCTCGATGATTTGGCCGCAAAGGCAGTAGTACCCCTAATTACTATGACTGACGCCGCTGTCTCGGACAGCGAGGCCGATTCAGGTCCCGATTAGTGGTCTCAACGCTCTTGCCTTTCACACACGTTGCTCTGCTGGATTAGCTCAAATCGCTTGGCGCCCCCTCAGGCCGACAATCTCAAGAGTCTGACGGGTCGCGGCGTTTCGGCGGTTGTCGTTGAAGATGAAGTGCTCATCGGCAAAGCCGAGATGTTCGGCACTGCCGGCATTGCCCCGCTGTCGGCCGAGATGACGGCCGCTATCGAGAAGCTGCGCGCTAGCGGGCAGACTAGCATAATCGCGCGCCGCTACGATAAAGACCTTGGCGCGATCGGCCTGCTCGATACGCCGCGGGAGGCGGCGAAGGCTACGCTCAGAAATCTGCGCGCGATCGGCATCAAACGGATGGTTATGATTTCGGGCGATCATCAGCGAGCAGCCGATGCGATCGCCATGGAAGTCGGCATCGATGAGGCATGGGGTGACCTTATGCCGGAAGACAAGGTTGAGGCGGTCAAGAAGCTCCGCGCCGAAACCAAGGTCGCCATGGTTGGTGACGGCGTTAACGACGCCCCAGCCATGGCGACGGCGACGGTAGGGATCGCCATGGGCGCCGCCGGGTCGGACGTGGCCTTGGAGACGGCCGACGTGGCTCTGATGGCAGACGATTTGGCACATTTGCCATTCGCGGTCGGACTTAGTCGCAGCACGCGCTGGGTCATCCGCCAGAACGTGTTCGTGAGCCTCGGCGTTGTCGCATTCCTCGTGCCCGCGACGATCCTCGGGCTCGGTATCGGCCCTGCGGTCATGATGCACGAAGGGTTGACCTTGCTGGTCGTCTGCAACGCGCTCCGGTTGCTCGCCTATCGGAACAAAGGGAATACGTAATGAGCAACCGGCTCCCCAAATTGGTCTGTATCGCCTACCGATAGCTGCTGTTAACCGCGCGTGGAGAAACACTCTCAACCGGCGCGGGATTTTAGCCCCCGATCGGCGAACACATCGCCTCAAAATCGGGCGGCAAAATTTTCATTGCCTCGTCCACGATCGCGCGGATCGGCCGCAAAGGATGATCAGCCGGAACCCGAGCCTCGCAACTCATATAGGAAAACAAACCCGCCGTTTACCTGTCGCCGCCGCGCATCGCATCGCCCTCTCATCACCCCGACGATACTGAATCACCCTAAACCTCATCGGGGAAGGCTTTTTTCGCGCCCTGTTAGACCAACCAGGCATTAGTGGTCGCAATGAGCAGAAGAACGCCAAGCGCTCCGCGATAGATGACGAATGGCCAAGCGGAGAATCGCTCAAGGACCCGCATCAGCGCCCAAATGGCTGCGAATGCAGAAACGGACGCGACAACCAGTCCGAGGGCCAAAACGGACCAGCCCTGTGTGTCGAGATGAGCTTTGTTCAGCTCCGTTAACTCCTTCGATCCGGCGACAGCGATCGCCGGGATACCCAGCAGGAAGGAGAAGCGTGCCGCCTCCTCGCGCTTGAAGCCAAGGGCCAAAGCCGCAGTTAGGGTCGAACCCGATCGCGAGACGCCAGGAATCAAGGCACCAACCTGAGCGAGCCCGATCAGAAGCGCATCGACAAGCGAGGAACTCTCGACGGTCCGGCGATGACGGGCCGTGATCTCGGTCATCGCCATCAGGAGTGCCATGCAGAGACAGGCCCAGCCAATCACCGTAAGACTGCGAAGGGGCGAGTTGCATGTGTTGAGGCTGTTGGACAGGAGGGCACCCGCCAGCACGATCGGGACTGTCGCAAGAGCGATCCAGATCGCCAGACGGAAATTGGGATCGGCGAACTGCCGACGGCTGATTGCCGATATAGAACCGACCACCAGGCGGCGAACGTCCTGCCAGAAATAGCTGATGACGGCAGCGAGCGCGGCGAGCTGCATCGCGGCCGAAAAAGCGGAGCCGGGATCTCGCCATCCCAACAGGGCGGGCACGATGCGCATATGGGCCGTCGAGGAAATCGGCAGAAGTTCGGTGATACCTTGCACCACTCCCAATAGTGCGACCTTGGCATAGCCCAGTGTCACGAAACCCGTGTCGACCCCTGCGGCACATTGTCCGGTCATATCAGTGCATTCCTCCTGGGTGTTGGATGCCCGTAGATCGTCGCTTTGCTGTCCTGGATAATCGGATTATCGCACTCGCTGATCTCGACCGACAAGACGCATGCCATTGAGAACGACCAGGAGCGACGCTCCGACATCCGCCGCGATCGCGCCCCAGAGGGACGCCATGCCAATCAGCGTCAGGCCTGCGAACACGAGCTTCACCGCCAGCGAGAAGCCAATGTTCTGCCGGACGATGGCGAGCGTCGCCCTCGAATGCCGAATGAGCCACGGCAGACGGGAGAGGTCGTCCTGCATCAGTGCGATGTCCGCTGTCTCGATCGCCGCATCGCTGCCAATCGCGCCCATCGCGATGCCAAGACCGGCGCGCGCCATGGCCGGCGCGTCATTGACGCCGTCCCCGACCATCCCGACATGGCCGTGTTGCGCTACCAGGCTTTCTATCGCTTCGACCTTCTGTTCGGGAAGCAACTCGGCGTGGACCTCATCGATACCGGTATTGCGCGCGATGGATTGGGCAGGCGCGTGGCCATCGCCAGTCAACATCACGACCCGGGCGATGCCAAGTTCATGCAGTTGCGCGACGATCTGTCTGGCCTCGGGACGCACCGCGTCACCGACCGCAATAAGTCCGATGACTGCCTCCGCTTTACCGACGATGATCCCGGTCAGACCAGCTGCGGCTATCCGATGCAAATGGGCGGTGAGCGCATAATCGCCAGCGTCCTCAAGTCGCTCTACAAGATAGCCCGGCGATCCGACCCAGGCCTCGCGACCGTCGATCGCACCAACCACGCCTTTGCCGGGCAATGCTGTCACGGACTTTGCGGGGACCACGTCAACGCCGCGTTCCGCCGCGGCATCGAGGATCGCACGCGCAATCGGGTGCTCGCTTCGCGCTTCGATCGCAGCCGCGATCGCCAGTAATTCAAGCTCGTCTCGGCCGTCAAACGGGACCAGCTCGACCACCTTGGGACGCCCAAGCGTGAGCGTGCCCGTCTTGTCGATGGCGATCGCGGTGATGCGGGCCGGCGTCTCGAGATGGACGCCACCCTTGACCAGCACGCCCTGTCGGGCTGCGCCGGTCAGCCCCGCGACGATGCTGACCGGGGTCGAGATGACCAGGGCGCAAGGGCAGGCGATGACAAGCAACACCAGCGCCTGATAAAACCAGGCGGCCCAACTGCCCCCGAGTAGAAGCGGCGGCACGAGGAATACCGCCAGCGCCAGCGCCATCACGACGGGCGTATAGATCCGCGCGAAATGTTCCACCCACTGCTCGGTCGGCGCCCGTTTACTCTGCGCTTCGCCAACCATGCGCACGATACGGGCGAGCGTCGTGTCGGAGGCCGGCCGGGTCGTTACGATCTCGATCGCTCCCATGCCGTTGATGGTTCCCGCAAAGACCGTTGCGCCTTGTGCGACGGTGACGGGGACGCTCTCGCCGGTAATCGGCGCCTGATCGACCGCGCTCGTCCCCGCAACCACGCGCCCATCGAGCGGAATCTTGCCGCCAGGCGGAACTATCACCTGCGTTCCGACAGCGACGTCCGCGACCGGCACATCCTGCTCGACGCCTGCGGCATCCCGTATTCGGGCGGAGTTGGGCGCGATGTCCATGAGTGCCGCGACGGCACGGCGAGCACGTCCGAGGCTCCATGCCTCGAGAGCAAGCGCGAGAGCGAAGAAAAAGGCGACCGTCGCGGCTTCGAACCATTGCCCAATGCCGAGGGCGCCTGCCACCGCGACGATCATGAGCAGGTTCATGTCGGGCCTGAGCCGTCGCGCGGCGAGGGCGGCCTTGGGAGCGACGTATCGGACCGCCGAGAGGATCGCCAGCGAGTAGGCGAGCATGGCCAGGAGGGGAGGGTGGGCCTCGCGCGCGAGGCTCTCGTGCAGCACCGCAGCGAGGCCGCTCGCACCGGCATGGATCGTGAAACCCACCACGACCAACACGCCACTGGCGATCGTCAGCACCGCCTGAACGCGGCGCCGACGTTGCTCGCCTTGCGCACCGGCGGTGTTTCCACCTTCTTTCCAAGGTTCGGCGCGCATGCCGGTGCGTTCGACCGCCTTCAATATTCCGGCGTGATGCACGGCATCGGACGCACCTGCGACCGACATGCGGCCATTGATGAGATCGAACGAGAGGTTCTCCAACCCGACGACCGGCCCGACTTCGCGCTTGAGAACCGCGACTTCGTCACCACAGTCCATGCCGTGGATCTTGAAGATGACGCTATCCGGAGGATCCGGACGCGCCTGTTCGACGGGTGGCCGGTCGCCGGAACAGCCGCTGCACTCATCAGCAGTCGTTTCATCCTTTTTGGTGGCGCCAGGCGCTTGCCATTCGGCTGTCATCCCGGTGGTCGACACCGCCGCGATCACTGCCTCCACCTCGAGGACCGCCTCGACTTCGATGTCGAGGAGTCCGCGCTTCGGCTGGAACGACAAATGCCGCTCGTCGAAGCCAAGGGGGAGGAGGGCCTCCTTGAGCAGGCGCACCTCATTCTGGCAATCGAGTCCGCGGATCTTGAATCGCAATTGGCGCTTCGTAGCGATAGCGCTCGCCTCGGTCGGCTCGATCATAACGTCACCTCGACTTTTCGACATGACATCCTCTATAAAGTCTGAAGTCACTAGAGGGTCAACCAATATGTCCGTCGAGCCGCTCAGCATCGGAAAGCTCGCGAAAGCGACCGGAACGAAGGTCGAGACAATTCGCTATTATGAAAGCGTCGGATTGCTTGCGCCGCCGGCTCGGACGAAGGGCAATTATCGGGCTTACGCTCCACAGCATCTCGCGCGGCTCAGTTTCATCCGCCGGGCTCGCGCGCTCGGTTTCTCGATCGACCAGGTGCAGGAGCTTCTCAAGCTCGCCGACCAGAAAGACATCTCGTGCAAAGCCGTGGACACGATCGCGCGCGAACATCTTGCCGAGATTGACCGAAAGCTTCGGGATCTGAATACACTCAGGTCCGAATTGAGCAGCGTGATCGTCCAGTGCGGGCACGGCACCATTTCCGAATGCCGCATCATCGAAACATTGGCGCCGGTTTCCGTGGCGGGCGGCTAGATAGGTTGACGGCCTCGAGCCGGCTCCACGATCAGTCACGCTAATGCAAATAACTCGCAAAACAGCTTGACCCTCTAGCGGCTAGAGGGTCTAAAGGAAGCGGATGTTTACGTCCGCGAACAACCCCCGCACCTTGTCGATTCGCGTTGGAGCGTTCTCGTTCCACCGCGTGACACTCCGCATCTTGGCCGTCCTTGGTGCGGCGACCTTTGCGCTGGGCACGAGCGCGATCGCCCATGCTGATACGGCGAATGTCCAGACTGCATGGCGGCTCCTCGACTATATGGCAGTCGATTATGGGGGGGCGGTCTCTGGTGGCAAAATCAGGAGCGCGTCCGAATATAACGAAATGACCGAATTCGCGGCGTCGGTTTCGGCGCGTCTCGCGACGTTGCCGCAAACACCTGAGCGAGCCAAGCTCATTGAAGGGGCTACCCGGCTCCAGGCCGTTATCGCCGCGAAGGGCGCACCCGAAGAGGTTGCCCGCGTCGCGCATGGCCTCGCTGCGGATCTGCTCAAGGCCTATCCGGTGCCGCTCGCGCCGAGCAAGGTGCCCGAGCTTGCCCGCGGCGCCACCTTGTTCGCGCAGAATTGTGCGAGTTGCCACGGTATGACCGGGGATGGTCGCGGGCCCGATGCCGCGAAGCTAACGACCCCGCCGATCGCTTTCAGCGAATTAGCACGCGCGCGGCAGCGCAGTCCCTTCGCGCTCTATCAAGTCATCGACCAAGGCATCGACGGCACAGCGATGCAAAGTTTTGCGAGCCTGCCAGGCGACGATCGCTGGGCGCTGGCCTTCTATGCCGGTCGCTTCGCCTTTTCCGATGCCGCCGCGACGGAAGGCGAACGACTGTGGAAAGCCGATCCCGGCCTCCGACAACGGATTCCCGACCTGACGGCGTTGGCAGGGCTGACTCCGGAAACGCTCGCCAAGAGCATTGGGAGCGGGCAGGCCGATGCAGTTATTGCTTACCTGCGCCGCCACCCGGAAGCGGTCGTCCAGCAGGCTCCCGGCTCACTCGATGTGGCGCGCGCGAAGCTTGCACAGAGCCTCGCCGCCTATCGGGCGGGCGATCGCCACGCTGCCCAGGAGCTGGCGCTGTCGGCCTATCTCGACGGATTTGAGCCGCTCGAGCCGATGCTGACTGCGCGTGACGCAACGCTCATGGGTCACATCGAAAGCGCCATGGGTGAGTTCCGGGCCTCGCTCCAGCAAGGCCGCCCCGCCGACGAAATTGCCACGCGCGTCCAGGTGCTGGGCGGCTTGTTTGACGACGCCGACGCCGCCTTGTCCCCGGACGCGGCCAGTAGCGCATCGACCTTCTTGGGGGCCTTCACCATCCTGCTGCGCGAGGGGCTCGAAGCCCTGCTAATCGTCGTCGCGATGATCGCCTTCCTGCGCAAGGCGGAGCGACCTGAAGTGCTGCCCTATGTCCATGGCGGCTGGATCGGGGCGCTGGCGGCCGGCGGCGTCACCTGGGCGATCGCGACCTATGCCATCGGGATCAGCGGCGCGAGCCGGGAGCTTACTGAAGGGTTCGGATCGCTGTTCGCGGCTGTCGTCCTACTCTCCGTAGGGATCTGGATGCACGGAAAGGCGCAAGCGGATCAATGGCAACGCTACATCCGCGAAAAGATGTCGCACGCGCTGTCGCGGCAATCGGCCTGGTTCCTGTTCGGCCTGGCCTTCATCGTCGTCTATCGCGAGGTGTTCGAGACGATGCTGTTCTACGCCGCGCTCTGGACCCAGGGAAATGGCGGCATGATGCTGGCGGGTGCCGGCTCGGCAGTAATGCTGCTTGGGCTCGTCGCCTGGGCTATGTTGCGCTACAGCCGTGATCTGCCGATCGCGAAGTTCTTCGCCTATAGCGCGTGGCTGATGGCAATCCTCACCATCGTGCTCGCCGGCAAGGGCGTCGCCGCGTTGCAAGAAGCGGGCATCATCGACATCGCGCCGCTCGCGGGTGGAATCCGCGTCTCTATGCTGGGTATTTTTCCGACCGTGCAATCGATCGGAGCCCAACTTCTGACGCTCGCCGCGCTGGTAGCGGGTTTCATGGTCAATCATCGTCGCGCGGCCGTGACCACGAGCTGATGGCGGTGCGACCAGACCATAGCCACCACCGAGACCAACCGAGGTCCGACGAACACGCGCGGCCAGCTCGTGTCGTATGGGAGTATGCTTCTTCGCAGGCGAGTAGATCTTCATGCTCCGTCTGATCTCGGTCGCTCGTCGCGCAGGCCGATGTGAGACGATCACTTTGCCGCATCTCATAGTCTAGGTGCATCGATATCTAGCATGACGTTGGCGCGCGTCGTAGGGTCCGAGGCTTGATCCTCCGTAATCTGAAGGGTGTCTCTGCTCCCCCCTGTGACGGCAGGACCCGGCCTGGATTGAAAGGCTGACGAGATGGTCGCAAGCGAGTTGGTTACCCGGCGCGAGATCACCGGCGCGGTTCTTGGTTGCACCTGTGCCATGGCTGTGTTGCCGCTCAAGCCTGTCTTCGCGACAGCAGCGGCCCTGGTTTCTGATTGGAACGGGTTTGCCAAGCCGCCTCGTTGGCAATCCTTCAACCTGATCACAGGCGACACAATTGTCCTCCCGAGCTACGTGGCGGGCATCTCCGTCGATGCCATTCTCGACAGCGGTAGCGCAGCTTCGATTGTCAGCACCTCGTTGGCCGCGAGACTTAACCTCGCTTCGACCGAACAGGTGATGATTCGCGGTATTGGTGGTCGGGCAAGCGTACAGCTCGCGCGCAACGTCGAGCTCACGCTTGCTGGACAGCCGCGCCGTCTTCCCTTTGTCGTCATAGCCGACCTGGAAGCTGTCTCATCCGCAATCGGCCGGCCGGTCGATGTGGTGCTCGGGGAGGATATGCTTGTCGAGCGCTGCATTGCCCTGGAATTCGCGAGCAGCCGAATTTCAATTGGTGATAGCGGCACCTTTTCCGGTGGTCGGGGTTGGCAGAGCATTTCTGTTGCGCATGGTTCGAATCGCGAGTTGCTCGTGGTCGCTTCCGTAGCCGGGCTTCCCGATACGCCCATGCTCTTCGACTTGGGCAGCTCGACCGCGCTGATGCTGGATCGCGCATATGTTGAGGAACACCGACTTCTGGACGGGGTCAGACAATCGACGGCGGCGATCGGAGGGGTGGATGGTACTAGGCTGGCCGCTGCCTTCATTGCGAACGAAGTCAAACTGGGCGGATTCCCCGTCCGTTCGGTGCCAACCCTCGCTCCATCAAGCTGGGCCTCCAAAAGTGCCCTTGGAAGTATCGGGTTTCCTCTGATCTCTCAATTCGATGTCGTGCTCGATGTTTCTGGGGGGAAGATATGGTTGCGACCGGCGCGGCGCGGGTTGCCGATGCTCGAGGACCACAGCGGCTTCGGGCTGGCACCGGGTGGCAATGAACTTTCCATCGTCCATGTCGCGGCCAACAGCCCTGCCGCAAGCGATGGCTGGCGGGCAGGGGATCGCATTCTGGCCATCAATGGCCATCGTATCGATGCATCCTATATCCGAAGCCAACATTGGCGGTGGCGCTTCATGCCCCCCGGAACTCTCGTGATATTGCAAGACCAGGCCGGACGCATGCGCGAACTCCGTCTTGTCGATTACTTTTAGGCCAGGCTTTCCGCGCCCACGGACGCTCAGGTCGCCGAGATCACCGCCATCATCCCAAAGGCTGGCTTCAGGTTATGCGACCGCACCGCCTGCTGGCATCACCCGCCGAATAGCCGGCCGATGAGCAGCGCGCTGGCGGCCAGATAGCAGGTGAGCGCCGCGAGCGCTGTCGTCGCCATTCCGAACGCCCGGGCACCGGCACCGTCGCTATAGCAACGGTAGAAGCTGAGCCGACCAATCGCGAACAGCACGTCGGACGCGATCAGCAGTGCCAGCCAGCGGCCGCCCGCGACCGAGGCCAGTAGCAGATGCGCGCCGACACCCAGGAATGCCTGCTCCAGCGTATTCTGCAGGAAGGCAACCTTGACCGCGAGTTCAGGGCTCGGCGGTCCCTTGGCAGCTCCTCCGATGTCGGCGGCCGACCGATAGCGCGCGCTCGACACCAGCCGGACTGCAACCACGACAACGGCAAAAT
>NZ_MKRR01000094.1:24182-34334 GCF_001897045.1 Sphingomonas sp. 66-10 | reverse complement strand
CCGCCGCGCACAGGAGAATGGCCTGTATGGACTGTTTCCTGATTTGCCGTTGCTCTGTTTCCAGGTTCATCGTTACTTCCATATAAGCCGGGCCGCTCCGCCGTGATCAGGACGATCGTTCCGGTTGCGGTGTAAATTCGTTTTGCTTCCCGCACGTTGCCGAATCCGGCCGCCCTTACGAGTCGAGGAAGAGCCCCGTCCGCATTGGGTTGGGTGTCGGCGACGCCGTCGAGCCGCTGGATGGTAAGCCGGAACAGCAGCCGCATCAGGCCTCGCTGCCGACCGTAATCAGCGATTACAAGCCTCCCGCCGGGACGCAGCGCGGCATACATCGCGGCCCGGCCCGCCTGTTTCTCGGCCATGGGCACCTGGTGGAACATCAGGCTCGTGACAACAACGTCGGCGGGAAGTGTCGAAGTTCCGCGCGACGCCGCGTTCCCAGCGGATGTCCGCGCCGGCGGCGTCAGCTTTTGCGCGGGCAATCGCCAGCGCTTCCTCGTCCGGATCGATGCCGATGAAATCCACGCCTGGCTCGGCTGCCTTGAGCATGATGGCGAAGCTGCCGGTGCCGCATCCAACATCAATAATTGCTTCGCCGGGACGCGGTGCCAAAAGCTCGATCATGGCGCGGCACGAGTGCAGATCGAGGGTCCAACGTCGGATCGCCTGATTGTAATCAGCGGTGTCGCCCTTCTCGAGCGGAGGCGTGTAGGCACCGTTCCTGCCGACACCTGCTTCGCATGTTTCGCCAACGCGCGTCGTGTGCCAATAAGCGGGATCGCTGTCTGCCCGTAATGTGCTGGCCTCACATCCGCAATCGCTCATCATTACCTCCGTAGCGAGTCGCGGAAGTATTCCGCACCCTCTAGTTGCTATAGGGTCAACCCCGGCTTCGCCCGGCAGTACCAGCGTGTCGGTGATCCGGTAGTTCGAGATCGCGCCCCGGTTGCACTGGCTGAGGCAATTCCTGCTTGACCCTCTAGTAGCTATAGACTGCATAAGGCAGGCGTCGATTCGTTCGGGGATAACGTAATGACCTGCAGCAGCTGCGCATCAGCAAAGCCGGACACGTTCAACGGTCAATGCTGGCTGCGCTTGCTCTGGATTGAGCTCGCGGCCGAGACAGTCGTGGGCTCGGCATGACTATTTTTGTCGGAGGCGCTGCGGCACCGCGCGGAAGCAGCATGGCCTCGTGGGGGATCGCGGGGAGGCATTTCTCGACCGTGCGCGCGGGACTGGCTCGGGTTCGTACCAAGGGTTTCCGGAGGATTAAGACGTTCAGCACCACCTCCACCGCGGCCTGGCTGGGGGGCCGCTGATGCTCGTTCTTGGCTTTCCGCGTATGCTCGTCCTGCTTGGTTTTGTGGTGCTGGTCCTCTCCTTGGGTGCAGCGCCGGCAGCGTTCGCGCGGGAGCCCTCAGTCTCCTTTGCCGTTGACGGCAGTATCGACGGACAGGCCGCCCTCCGGAGCACCGACGCTCACGCCGTGCCAACGGATAGTGGCAAAGGTTGTCCCTATCGTAACTGCGCGTGCCACGCGCATTATATAGCAGCGATCGTCCCACAGCCCTCGGACATATCGTCTACGAGCAATGCTGTTGCCCGAGTTGGGATGCGAACCTCCATGCACGCAAAAGCGTGCAGTGGCCCTGCGCTCAGGCCACCCGAGGCCTGACCATCCGACTCTTCGCGGCAGCTGGCCGCAAAGCTTCGTCTGGATAGTCAGGAGCTACTTTTCATGCATCGAGTTATTGCGGCCATATTGACCGTCACGTCCTGCGCATCAATTGCCCAGGCGCAGTCGGCGGCCTCACCCCCCTCCACCAGTCAATCGATCTTCACACTCGATCGTGCCCGAACCATTGCCGGGGGCAGTTCCCCTAGTATCGAGTCGGCGGCGGCGGGGATTCGCTCTGCGGCTGCTGGACGTACGATCGCGGGCCTCAGGCCCAATCCTGAAATTCAGGTTCAGACCGAGAATGTTGCCGGCTCTGGCATCTATCGCGGCACGCAAAGCGCGGAAACGACAGCGACGCTTGCACTCCCGATAGAGCTTGGCGGCAAGCGTTCCGCACGAATTGCCGTCGCCGATTCCCGGAGCGCGCGCGCGCAAATCGATGCGGCCATCGCGCTCGCAGATCTCAACCTGCGGATCACGCAAACCTATATCTCGGCGACCGCCGCCGAACGACGCGTGGACGTCGCTCGCCAGCAGGCAGAGATCGCAGGAAATGCTTTCAAGGCAGCGCGGACGCGGGTGATAGCAGGCGCCGGTGCGCCTATTGATCAGCAGCGAGCCGAGGTCTTGCGGGTGAATGCCGAGGTGGGTCTCGAACGCGCGATGCGCGAGGCAGCCGTAGCCCGGGGGAACCTCGAACGGCTTATCGGTCAGCCTATCGATGGCTCACTTGATCTTGGCTGGTTCGGTCGCATCGGCGGTTACGGCCCGACGATGCCGGTCGATCCGAGCGGTACATTGGCGCTGGCTGCCGCGCAGGCCGATCTCAACACTGCGAATGCCCAGGTGCGGCTCGCCAGATCCCAGCGTATCCCGGACATCACGATCAGCGTCGGCGCGCGGCGCTTATCGGAAACCAACGACAACGCGGCGGTGATCGGAATCGCTGTCCCGTTCCCGCTTTTCAACAACGGCGCGGCCGCCGTAAGTCAGGCTCGCGCCGAGCAGACGCGGGCCGATGCCAACCGCCGGGTTGCCGTGATCGAGGCGGAGCAGGCTATTGCGAGCGCCCAGGCTGAGTTGGCCAATGCTGCCGCAACGGCTCGGTCGGCAGGAGGACCGGGTCTTGCCGCGGCCTCCGAGGCCGCCCGCATCGCTCGGATTGGCTATTCTCAGGGCAAGTTCAGCCAGCTCGATTTGCTGGAGGCAGAAAGAACCCTCGCCGAGACCCGGGCTGCGTTCACCGATGCCCTAGCGGCCTATCATGATGCCGAGGCACGCCTTGAGCGATTGACTGCCTCCGCACCCGAATTGGGGGACCGCTGAGCGTTGCAACAATGCTTCCCATCGGTGCGGTCTATCACGCGCCCTGCCATCGTGGCGGCGGCGTATGCGCCGTCGATTGCCGGGCCGTCGGGCCCAGGCCAGCCGAATTCCGGAGATATCCTATGATCCAAGACAAGCGCCTTCTGGGCGGCGTGGCGGGTGCCGTGTTACTCGCTGCCATTGGCGGCTTCAGCGTCGCGCGCTGCACAGCCGATTCAGCCCCCGGCAACCAATCGGCAGAAAAAAAGAAAGACCAAAGTGAGAGGCCGCCGGATAGCCTCGTCATGACTGCGCAGGCAATCCGTGAAGCCGGCATCGCGGTGGAGGCGGTGCGTGCAGGAGGCCTCGGGTCGGAGATCGTTTCGCAGGCGGTCGTCACCCCCTCCCCGACGGGTCAAGCGTTGGTGACGGCCCGTGCGGGCGGCGCGGTTACGCGCGTTTTCAAGCGGCTCGGTGATCCCGTCCGGGCCGGTGAAGCGCTCGCGGTAGTCGAGAGCCGGGATGCCGCGCAGATCGCAGCCGACCGGACCGCCGCCGCTGCGCGCGCCGAGCTGGCGCGCAAATCGCTCGCGCGCGAGCGATATCTTTACGACCAGAAGGTGTCGGCGCGCGTCGATCTCGAACAGGCGCAAGCGGAAGCCGCCGCGACAGCGGCCGAAGCGCGCCGCGCACAGGTCGCGGCGGGTGCGGCTAACGTCACCGGCGACGGCCGCGGTGTCATCGTGGCAAGCCCGATCGCCGGGCGCGTCACCTCCGCGTCGGTGAGTCTGGGTGCCTTTGTCCAGCCGGAGGCCGAGCTCTTTCGTGTCGCCGATCCGAGCAAGATCCAGGTCGAAGCCGCGATCAACCCAAGCGACATAGCGCGTCTTGCGGCGGGAGATCGGGCGATCGTCGAATTGAACGATGGATGCACGGTCGAAGGCCGTGTTCGGGCCGTCACCCCAACGCTGAGCGGCGAGACCCGCTCGGCCACGGCGCTCATCGAAGTGCCGGGCGGTGTCCTTCAACCTGGTCTTGGCGTGCGGGTGCGCCTGATGCCGAGCCAGGGCACAGCGACCAATGCGATTGTGGTCCCCGAAAATGCCGTGCAGAGCGTTGACGGCCGCGATGCCGTGTTCGTCCGCACGCCCCAAGGGTTCCGGGCGCGCTTCGTGACGCTAGGCCAGCGCAGCGCTGGCAGAGTTGAAATCGTTTCCGGGCTCAAGTCCGGCGACATCATCGCCACCCGCAACGCTTTCCTGCTCAAGGCCGAACTCGGCAAGGGCGCGGGCGAGGAGGAATAAGCCATGATCGCAAGTCTCATGGCGCTGTCCGTCCGCGCACGATGGGCGGTGCTGTTCATCTTCCTCGCGATCGCGGGCGTCGGCCTGTGGCAGCTCACCAAGCTGCCGATCGACGCGGTTCCCGACATCACCAACAAACAAGTCCAGATCAACACTGTCGACAGGCGCCTCTCCCCGGTCGAAATGGAAAAGCTCGTCACCTATCCGATTGAGACCGCGCTCGCCGGCATTCCTGGATTGGAGACGACCAGGTCGATCTCGCGTAACGGGTTCAGCCAGGTTTCCGCGATTTTCTCCGAGGGCACCGATCTTTATTTCGCGCGTCAGCAGGTCGGCGAGCGGCTGACCCAGGCGCGCGACACTTTGCCTGACGGAATCCAGCCACAGATCGGTCCGGTTACAACTGGCCTGGGTGAGGTCGTGATGTACACCGTGCGATACCGCAACCCCGGTGGGAAGGGTGGCAAGGTCGAGAATGGTCAACCCGGATGGCAGTCGGACGGCAGCTATCTGACGCCCGAGGGCGATCGGTTGACGAACGAGGTGGAGCAGGCCGGATTCCTCCGCACTGTACAAGACTGGATCGTCCGCCCGCAGTTGCGGGCGGTTTCCGGCGTCGCCGGCGTCGACTCGATTGGCGGCTATGCCAAAACCTTTGTCGTGGAGCCTGATCCGACAAAGCTGGCGACCTACGGCATCTCCTACAGCGAGCTTGGTGAGGCATTGGAAAACGCCAATCTCGCGGTTGGGGCCAACTACTACAACCGCGGTGGCGAAGGCTACCTGGTTCGGCTCGACGCGCGGGTGCGCTCGGTCGACGAAATCAAGAACGCGGTCGCCGCTACGCGGGGCGGTGTGCCGATAACGGTGGGACAAATCGCCAACGTCGAGAGCGGCGGCGATCTCCGCACGGGCGCGGGCAGTGTGAATGGCAAGGAAGCGGTGATCGGTACCGTTCTCATGCTGATCGGACAAAATAGTCGGATCGTCGCGCAAGATGTGGGCACAAAGCTGGATCAAATCTCTAATACATTGCCGCCGGGTGTCGAAGTCGAGATCGTGCTTAATCGCGCTAAACTTGTCAGCTCGACGGTCGCTACGGTCGAGCGCAATCTGACCGAGGGCGCCATCCTCGTCGCAGCATCCCTCTTCCTCTTGCTCGGCAACTGGCGCGCGGCAGTTATTTCGGTGCTCGTGATCCCCTTCTCGTTCCTGATGATGGCTATAGGAATGAACGCGTTCCGGGTTCCGGGCAATCTGATGAGCCTCGGGGCGCTCGACTTCGGGCTGATCGTCGACGGGGCGGTCATCATCATCGAAAACTGTCTGGCGCGGCTCGCGCACCGACAGGAGCATGAGGGGCGACTTCTCACCCTTCGCGAGCGGCTTGAGGAAACCATGCGGGCCTCCCAGGAGATGATCAAGCCCACCGTGTTCGGACAGGCGATCATCCTGCTCGCCTTCGCGCCGCTGCTGATGTTCACCGGTGTCGAGGGCAAAACGTTTTCGCCGATGGCGATCACGATCATGCTCGCGCTCGTCGCGGCGTTCATTCTGGCGCTGACGTTCGTGCCGGCGATGGTGGCGCTGTTGATCCGGGGCCGCGTCGCTGAGAAGGAGGTGTGGTTGATCGCCAAGGCCAAGGCGCGCTACCTACCCCTGCTCGACAAGGCGGTGGCGCGACCGTGGCCGTTCATCGTGGGCGGCTTCGCCTTCTTCCTAGCCGCAGTGCCGGCTTTCGGGTTGCTTGGCTCCGAATTCATTCCCCAGCTCGACGAGAAAAACATCGCACTCGCATCTACGCGCGTGCCTTCCGTCAACCTGGAACAATCGCTCGCGATGCAACGCCAGGTGGAAGCGGCTGTGACGAAACTGCCCGAAGTGGAGCTGATGTTCTCTAAGACAGGCACGGCGGAGGCTGCGACCGATCCGATGCCGCAGAACATGTCGGACGGTTATGTCATTCTCAAGCCACAGGATCAGTGGCCCGCGGGCGTCCACACCAAGGCGGAAGTCATTGAGCGCATCGAGAAGGCTTCTGGCGGTCAACTAGGTCAGCTCTATGAGATGAGCCAACCGATCCAACTGCGCTTCAATGAGCTCATCGCGGGTGTGCGCGGGGACGTGGCGATCAAGCTCTACGGTGACGACCTCGACAAGATGACCCAAACGGCTAACGAGATGGTCCGTATTCTGCAGTCGATCCCAGGCGCGGGCAGCGTCAAGGCTGACCAGGTTGGCGGTGCGCCCACGCTTGACGTCAAGCTCGACCGAGCCGCCATAGCGCGCTACGGTCTCACCGTTCGGGAGGTAGCCGATACAGTCTCCGCAGCACTCGGGGGTCGCGAGTCCGGACTGCTCTACGAGGGAGATCGGCGGTTCGACATCACGGTTCGCGTCCCTGAAGCCACGCGGATAAGTCTGGATGAAATCCAAGCGCTGCCGGTGCTGCTTCCGGACAAAGTCGGCCAGTCTCGCCAACAGGTGCCGCTCGCGCAGGTTGCGCAAATTGGCGTTACCCAAGGGCTGAATGAGATCAGGCGTGAGAACGGCAAGCGTCGCCTCGCTATTCAGATTAACCTTTTGGGCCGAGATGCCGGGTCATTCGTCGCCGAAGCACAATCAAAAATCGCCCAAGTCAAGCTACCAGCGGGTTACTATCTCGAATGGGGTGGCCAATTCCAGAGTCTCCAGGATGCGACCCGCAGGCTCGCGATCGTGGTGCCGTTGTGTTTCCTTGCCATCTTCGGTCTGCTCTATTTGGCGCTTGGAGGGCTCGGACGTGCTGCGGCCGTGTTTCTAGCCGTGCCGCTCGGGCTCGCAGGGGGTGTGTTCACGCTCGCCATGACCGGAATTGCTTTCTCGGTCTCGGCCGCCGTCGGGTTCATCTGCCTCGCCGGTGTCGCCGTACTTAACGGTTTGGTGGTGATGACCGCGATCCGCGAGCGCATTGAAGCCGGGATGCTACTGGTCGATGCAATCAAGGAGGGCATGACCGAGAAGATGCGAGCGGTGGTGATGACCGGCTTCGTGCCGGCCATCGGCTTCGTGCCAATGGCGCTTGCACACGGCACCGGCGCCGAGGTGCAGAAGCCGCTTGCTACTGTCGTGATCGGCGGACTGGTTGCGGCAACCATACTGACGCTGCTCGTCCTCCCGGCGATCTCCAAAGTTGTACTTGGGTACGGGGAACGCTGGGGCCGACGCGAAGACGGTCAAGCGCCAGAGTCGGCGGGTAATCCCGTGTCCCGAGCCTGAAGGAGCCGGTATGAAAGCGTGTTGCTTCGGTGAAGGAATGGAGCGGTGAGATGATCGCCGTGGAGGCCAGGGTGCACCCCCTCGTGGCATCACGATCGTTGAGCGGATTGCTGATCCCCAACGAGAATGGAGATGCACCCATGTCTTACGATTATCACATCGGCGTGGATTACCACAAAGCCTACACGTACCTGTTGGTCCAGGACAGGGGCGGGCAGGTCCTGCGCTCGGGCAAGGTGAAGAACGACCCGGGCTCGCTTGCCGGGTTTTTGACGCCCTATCTGGAGAACAGCCATGCGGTGATGGAAGCGAGCCGCAACTGGACGGTGATGTACGACTGGCTCGACGAGCTGTGCGACGATGTCGTGCTCGCGCCCCCGTTGAAGGTGAAGGCGATCGCCGACGCCAAGATCAAGACCGACAAGATCGACGCGACGATCCTGGCGCATCTGCTGCGGGCGGACCTGATCCCGGAATCCTACGTGCCGCGCGAGGCCGCCCGAGCGCTACGTCAGGCGCTGCGAGAGCGGATCTTCTTCGTGCGGCTGCGCACGATGGTGAAGAACCGGGTGGTGACGATCTTCGACCGCTATCCGGAGCAGACCCGAGCACTGCGGGAGATGACCGACCTGTTCGGCAAGATCGGGCGTGGCCAGCTCGAGCTGCTTTCGGTGTCGACGATCGATCGCGAGCATATCGACCGTGCCATCGCCTTCATCGATGACATCAACCAGCGGATCCACGCGTCGGAAAAGACGATCCGACGCTTCAGCGCTGACAATGCGGACGTCAAACGCCTGAAGACGATCCCTGGCGTGGGTGAGTTCTTCGCGCGCCTGATTGCCGCCGAGATCGACGATGTCACACGCTTCCGCTCGGCGAAGAAGCTCGCCGCCTATGCCGGTCTCGTACCGTCGACCTATGCCAGCGGCGGTAAATGCTGGAACGGGCGGCTCATCAAGACCGGCAACAAGTGGCTGCGCTGGGCCTTTGTGGAAGCGGCAGTTCCCGCCATGCGCGCTGAGCCCGCTCTCAAGTTCGATTATGAGCACTTGAAAGTGACCAAAGGTACCAATCGCGCCAAGGTCGTGATCGCGCGCAAGCTATTGACGATCGCCTACCAGGTGCTGCGCGACCAGCGCGACTATGAGTGCCGCGACGCGCTGGAGCGACGGTCTAATCTTTCCCGGCTGTCCTGATCATGCCTTAGTGGGTTCCGCATCGCGGGGCCGCACTCTCAAGGAAAATGGGAAGTCGAGAGCCGAACACCGGAATGTGATCAAGCCCATCGGGTGAGGTCACGGATTGGAGAATGGCTCACTGCCGTGAAGAACGAGGACAGGGCGTCTGTCCTCGAAACCCTAAACTCGTCCGGACCGGCGCCGACGGACACAGAGCAAATCAGAACCCACGAGAAAATGCGGCATTCCGCTCGTATCCAACTCTTGAGTTCTTTCATTGGAGAGAAGCCATGGCAAGCATAAAGTTGCTCCGGATCTATACCGACGAGGCAGCGCATTTCGGCGACGAAAAAGTGTCCGAGGTGGTGGCGGAACGCGCGCGCAAGGCAAAGCTGGCCGGCGTGACGGTGGTGCGGGCACTTTTCGGATTCGGCCATAGCGCGCACCAGCACCGGCATCATTTGCTCGACGAGGACCAACCGCTCATCATCGAGATCATCGATGAGGAGGCGCACCTGCGTGCCTTCGCAGCCTCGCTCGCGGACATCCCGGGGATCGGGTTGATAACACTCGAGGCCGTCGAGATATTGTTTGAGGCATCGTCATCCGAAGAACACCCACAGCTGCCCACCGGCTGACGAGGCTAGCATGACAAGTCCCGTCCACACCCGAGCCTCGCTCGGAAGGTTCGCTGTCTATCTTGGCATAGCGGTCGCGATTACGGTGCCGGCATTAGCGCTGCGGCTGGGGGGATGGCGACCGGACCCGTTGCTTGATGCGCTGCTGTTCGGTGGCGCGATTTTAGCGGCCGGGTTCATGCTCTCCTGGGGTGCCGAGGCGGCCGAGAAGCGGATCAGCCAGGGCCTCATTGTTGCGGCTATCGCTTTAATCACGGTGCTGCCCGAATACGCAGTCGATTTCTATTATGCCTATGTCGCGGGTCAGAACCCGGACTCGAACTATGTCCATTATGCGGCCGCCAACATGACGGGTGCGAACCGTCTTCTCGTGGGCTTGGCGTGGCCTACGCTCGTGCTCATTCACTGGTTTCGTACGCGGGAGCGCCAAATCGACCTTGCCCCGGTCAACGCCGCGGAAGTCACGTTCCTGCTTATCGGCTCCATCTGGTCGTTTACAATCCTGCTGCGCAATGAGATCGGCCTACTCGATACGGTGGTGCTTGTCGCCGTCTTCGGCGTTTATGTCTGGCGCGTCAGCCGCCTTCCGAAGGCGGAAGAGGGCGAAGACGACGAACCCGGCCCGGCGGCGGCGCTGGCGACACTGTCCTCTGGTCGGCAATGGCTCGTCATGGGTGCCCTCACGATCGTTGCAGCCGCGGTGATCCTGGTGTCGGCGGAGCCCTTTGCCGAAGCGATGGTGGGCTCGGGCCGCGTGCTGGGATTCGACGAATTCCTGCTCATCCAGT
>NZ_MKRR01000094.1:23365-24106 GCF_001897045.1 Sphingomonas sp. 66-10 | reverse complement strand
GGCGATGAGCCTCGGCGCGGGCAGTTTTTCCGCACTGCCGCTCGATGCGCGGCAACATGAGGAATTTTTCCTTACCGCTGCCCAATCGATTTTCGGGATCGCGTTGCTCTTGAGGCTTCGGCTCAGCCTCTGGGGAGCGCTCGCCCTCGCCATCCTGTTCCTGGTGCAGGTTGGACTGGCGCTACGCTTCCTCGGCGGCGAGACCGCCGCGATCGCCACGTTGACCGGGCTTGCCTGGGCCTATCTGGCGCTGGCGATGATCGTCTTCATCGCTAATGCAAAGTCGTTCGGTCTCCTGCTGCGTGTCGGCATATCGTAAGCGCGAAATTCAGCGCACCTGTTCGGTTGAGTGATGCGGTGTGAAGGAAGTGTCCACCAAGGATGAGGTGGACACATGCAGATGCTGCCGATGGGCCGGTGTGGTCTCCAGGTCGTGCGGGTGACGAGTAACGGCCGGCGCTATTACTATGTGGCGGGGAAGGCCCGTTGGTTGAGGCGTGCCTGGAGCCGGGGGTACCCTTACGCCGGTTCCCTCCGATCATGCAGCTTCCACCGACCGGATAAGCCGGGTCAGGGTCGCGCCTTCGATGCCGCTATCGAAGCGAAGACGCCGCCCTTGCGCCAGACACAGCTCGACGACGGAGGGTGAAACTATCCGCTCCCCGCGCGCGGGCTCGTAGCCATCCGGCGGGAGCCGCTTGTTGATGGGCGGCGGTGTCCTCAGGACGTCCTTAAGTTCGC
>NZ_MKRR01000094.1:18165-23346 GCF_001897045.1 Sphingomonas sp. 66-10 | reverse complement strand
TCGGATGAGGAGCGGCTGGAGATTTTGCGGGAGGCGTTCGCGCCGGGCGCGAAGGTCCAGCACGTTGCCCGGCGTTACGACATTTCTCGCAGTCTGATCTATGAGTGGCGGAGGGCTGCTTTGCGCCGCGCACGGGCTGCCTTCGTTCCGGCGGTGGTCGACGATGCGCCCGATCCGACCCTGGCTCCGTCGCCGCCGCCCGAGCCGGAAGCGGCGATCGTGCTGGAGATGGCCGATGGGCGCCGCATGCGGATTTCGGCGTCGGCGCCACCCGCGCTGGCGGCGGCCGCACTGAGGGCGGTGCGGTGATTCCATCGGGCGCGCGAGTGTGGATCGCGATGGGCCACACCGATATGCGACGTGGGATGCAGAGTCTGGCGGCGATGGTCCAGCAGCACTTCACCAGGGACCCGTTCGCCGGCGATCTGTGGGTCTTTCGGGGCCGCAGCGGCACGCTGATCAAGATTATCTGGCACGACGGGATTGCTATGTCGCTCTACACGCGGCGGCTCGAGCGAGGTAAATTCATCTGGCCCTCGGCGAAGGACGGCGTCGTGTCGCTGACGAGTTCGCAACTTTCCTGCCTGCTCGACGGGATCGACTGGCGCAACCCGCAGTATTCCTGGCGTCCGCAGAGCGCTGGCTGAGCGTCGGTTTCCTTCGCAGGCCACCGCATTTTCAGGTTGCACCGGGCGGCTGGCGATGATTCACTTCGCTTGTGGAAGCTGCCGTTTCGCCCTTTCCGGACGACGCCGATGCGCTCAAGGCGCTCCTCGCGACGGCGCTTCTGAGAGCTGACGAGGCCGAGCAACGCGCCGCAGATGTCGAGGCCGAACTGGCCAACGCCCGTGCCCTCGCGAGCACCACCGAGGCGATGATCGCGCACCTCAAGCTCCAGATCGCGAAGCTGAAGCGCGAGCAATATGGTCCCAGCGCCGAACGCACCCGCCGCCTGCTCGAACAAATGGAGCTCAAGCTTGAGGATCTGGAAGCCGACGCGGCCGAGGACGAACTCGCCGCCGAGGGCCTGTCGGAAATTTTGTGCGCGGAGCCGGTTTCGTTCATCAGGCGATGAACCGTTCACCGAAGATAACGGCGAATTGGGTTTTAGCCTCGAACCACTCGCGCGGGGCCCGTTTCCACTCGTCGGCCGCCTGATTGAGAACAAGGTATAACAGCTTCATCGCGGCCTCGTCACCCGGGAAGTGGCCGCGGGTACGAACAGCGCGGCGTAGCTTTGAGTTGAGCGCCTCGATCGCGTTCGTGGTGTAAATGATCCGGCGGATCGGCGCGCTGAATGCAAAAAACGGGATGACCTGCTCCCAATGGCGGCGCCAGCTTTGTGCGATTGCAGGATATTTTCGGCCCCAATGGCCTTCCTCGAAGGCGTCCAGCGCGGCGCGGCCGGCATCGGCATTTTCCGCGCGATAGACGCTGCGCAGAGCACTGGCGATGGCCTTGCGATCTTTCCAGGAAGCAAAGCTCATCGAGTTGCGGATCAGGTGCACCACGCACGTTTGAACGACGGTTTCCGGGAATACGGCGTTGATCGCCTCCGGGAAGCCCTTCAGGCCATCGACGACCGCGATCAGGATATCGGCCACGCCACGGTTCTTGAGCTCGTTCATCACGCGCAGCCAGAATTTGGCACCCTCGGTCTGCTCGATCCAGATGCCGAGGATCTCCTTCGTGCCGTCCGGCAAGATGCCCAGCGCGATGTAGACCGCCTTGTTGCGGACGAACCCTTCGTCGCGGATCTTCACCCGGATCGCGTCAAAGAAAACAAGCGGATAGCAAATATCGAGCGGGCGGCCCTGCCATTCCGCGACCGTTTCCAGCACCGCGTCCGTGATCGTCGAAACCAGGTCCGGCGAGACGTCGATGCCGTACAGCTCCTCGAGGTGCCCGCGGATCTCGCGCACCGTCATGCCCCGCGCGTACATCGAGATGATCTTCGCGTCGAAATCGGGAAAGCGCCGCTGGTATTTGGCGATCAGCTTCGGGTCGAACGTCCCGGCCCGGTCACGCGGTATGTCCAGCGTCATCTTCGACGCACCCGTCAACACCGTCTTCTTCGACGAACCGTTACGCCGATTGGCAGCGCCCGCGGCTTCCTCGCTTTCCAGATGATCATCCAACTCCGCTGACAGCATCCGCTCCGACAGCGCCTTCTTCAGTTCGTCTATCAAGCCGTCCTTGGCAAACAGCTCATTCGGATCCCGCCCTGCCAGCAACTGATCCAATACGTCCTTCTCGATCGCCATGCCGATGGTCCTTTCTCTTCCATCTTATGGCTCCGCGCACAAAATTTTCGACAGGCCCGCCGCCGAAGCCACCGCGGCGAAGACGGCGACCGTTTCCGCATTCCAGCGCAGGAAGCCGGTCAGAAAGCCGTTCCCCGAACATCTGCCACGCGAACGCGTCATCGTGCCCGCGCCGTGCTCGTGCCCGGCTTGTGGCGGCGAGCACCTGTCCAAGCTCGGCGAGGACGTGACCGAGACGCTCGAGGTGATCCCGCGCGCGTGGAAGGTCATCCAGACAGTGCGCGAGAAGTTCGCCTGCCGCGATTGCGAGAAGATCACCCAACCGCCTGCGCCGTTCCACGTCACGCCGCGCGGATGGGCCGGCCCCGGCTTCCTCGCCATGCTGCTGTTCGACAAATACGGCCAGCATCAGCCGCTCCACCGCCAGGCCGAGCGCTTCGCCAGCGAAGGTGTGCCGCTCAGCGTGTCGACCCTCGCCGACCAGATCGGTGCGGCCTGCCACGCGCTCATGCCGGTCTTCCACCTGATCGAGGGGCACACATTCGCTGCCGAGCGCCTGCATGGCGACGATACCACCGTGCCGGTCATGGCCAAGGGCAAGACTGTCACCGGTCGATTATGGGATTACGTGCGTGACGATCGCCCCTTCGGGGGCAACGACCCGCCGTCGGTCGTCTTCTACTATTCCCGCGATCGGTGCGGTGACCATCCACGGCACCACCTCGCGGGCTGGTCAGGGATTCTGCAGGCCGACGCCTATACCGGCTACAATGAGCTCTATGTGCCCAACCGGCAGCCGGGGCCGATCCTGGAGGCGGGATGCTTCGCTCATGCGCGCAGAAAGTTTTTCGAGCTCGCTGACGTCGAGGGCGCGGCACGCAAGAAGAGCCGTGGCAAGAAGGCACCGATCGTCTACCCGATCGCGCTCGAGGCCGTGCAGAAGCTCGACACCCTGTTCGCGATCGAACGCGATATCAACGGCAAGAGCCCGGCCGAGCGCAGCGCGGTCCGGCATGAACTCAGCGCGCCACTGATGAGCGAGCTCCACGATTGGTTGAATGCACAACTCGCCCGGATCTCACGCAACCACGATCTCGCCAAGGCCATCAACTATATGCTGCGCCGTTGGGACGCGTTCACCCGCTTCCTCACCGATGGCAGGATCTGCTTGTCGAACAACGCCGCCGAGCGGTCGCTGCGCTGTGTACCTCTCGGGCGCAAGTCGTGGTTGTTCTGTGGCTCCGACCGCGGCGGTCAGCGGGCGGCGGTCGCTTATTCTCTCATCCAGACCGCTCGCCTCAACAACGTCGATCCACACGCCTGGCTCGCCGACGTCCTTGCCCGCATCGCCGACCATCCCGCCAACCGCCTCGACGAACTGCTGCCGTGGAATTGGCGCAACACTCAGATCGCAATCGCCGCCTGATCCAAACTACCCTGCGGTCTCCGGCGAATGCTTACGCGGGCTCAGCGTTCAGCATGGGAGCGCCGATGTCGACCGGCACAAAGGTCGGCCCAACCGGCGCCGGCAGCAATCCTCGCTTTTTGAACTGACCGCGCCAATTATAAATCTGGCTTCGTGACACATCGTAGCACCGCGCAACGCGCGCCAACGTCTCGCCGTTCAGCCCCACCGCGGCGAGGATCTCCAGCTTCTCCGCGTCCGCCCAATGACGTCGCCGTTCCCGGCCCAATACCTCCACCGCCACCCCTCGCTCTCGCTCAGGACGTCCATATCGACGTCCTTATGGACGTCTCTTACCCGCTCATCTCACCTCCCGGCAGGCGGCCTCACCCCTTCGGTTACGGCGAAGCGCTGGGTGCCCTATTCCTACATTTACCCATTCGCGGAAGCTGGGGCAGGGGGGCTAATGACGGCGGGCGCGCTGACTTGGCTGTCGGTGCCGGTGGCGCTCATCATCGGGATGATCGGCGCCGTTTCGGTGTTCAAGGCCGTCTATATCGACAAACGAGAGCTGAAGTGCGTTTGCGTGGGCGGGGACATCAACGTGCCGCTCGGCTTCATTTCGCTCACCGAGAACGTGATGATGATGGCGATGGCGCTTTGGATGCTGGCGGCGCCGGCTTCGACGGCGATGGCGTTGCCCCCGATGTGAGGCTGGCCCGCAACGTGAAAAATCGGACCGATCGTCTGGTAAAGCGCAAGGTAGGTTGGCGGCTGAGCGTCCACGCCCGACCTGTGCAGAAAATTCTATAGCCTCAAGAGTCTATTGCTTGGGAATGAGGTTAGATCGCCGTGCCGTTGCCGCGAACGCAATACCAACTCTAAAATGTCGCCGAACGGCAATCGTCAGTAGATGCCGATATTCAACACGAGTCCCTCCCGGAGGAGTGACTCGTGTTCTATGCCTTTGCTGAATGCGATTACTTGGCTTTCGCGTGCGCGGCCTTCATCTTCATAGGTGCTTTGTGAACATGTTTGGCGGCCTGTGAATGCGAATGGGCCGCCTTGGCGCCCTTGTGGTGGGGTGAGGCGGCGGCGATCTGGGGCAGGGCAATGAGTGCGGCTGCGGGCAGCAGGAGGAAAAGGCGACGCATGGCAAATCTCCATTCCGGGGAATTCCGGCGGTGGAGACGAGTATTGTTTAATCATCTGTCAAGTCCTTGTCGCCCTGATGAAATCGATGACAGCCAAGTTGCCGCCGCCGGAATTCATCGACACTCGGTACGGCATGCTGCCGCAGATCCTGTACTAAAGTCCCCTCATGAGTTGTTTCCGGCCGGCGTCTCACGTCTGCGCGCGCCTGAATGCAAAAGAACCGGGCGGTGTGCCCGGTTCTTCGGTTCATGTTAACTCGCGACAGGGCAGGGCGCGATTCAATGGCCGTAATAGGTGTTGCCATGGCCTCGGTTATGGCCACCCCAGCGGACGGTCGGTCGAGAATGGTAATAATCG
>NZ_MKRR01000094.1:11172-18132 GCF_001897045.1 Sphingomonas sp. 66-10 | reverse complement strand
TCGTAGGCGCGCGGCGCATGGCTGCCGCTATGGCCCCACTCTTGGGCGGTTGCCGCGCTCGGCATCATCGCCGTAACAGAAGTGGCGGCCACCGCGGCGGCAAACATCTTGCGTAACATTACTACTCTCCTTCGC
The DNA here is from genome assembly GCF_001897045.1 of Sphingomonas sp. 66-10. Taxonomy (NCBI): domain Bacteria; kingdom Pseudomonadati; phylum Pseudomonadota; class Alphaproteobacteria; order Sphingomonadales; family Sphingomonadaceae; genus Sphingomonas; species Sphingomonas sp. 66-10. The sequence continues at coordinate 17,997 of NZ_MKRR01000094.1, read as the reverse complement.
GCGTCTGCTCACACGGAGAACAATGCTAGAAGTAATGCGAGGCCCATGAATTTCTCATGAACATTCCAGTAAGCCAAGGTTTAACTTGATATGATCATAACTGTTTATGTTGGAACTTTGTAATATATATGTTGAAGAGGACGATCGCAGTCTGGCGCCTAACTCCATCTCTATCCTTGACGTTGTGCTGCTGCTTGTTCGTTCCGCGAGGCTGAATCCCGTTGGCCGTCAAGGGTGGGTTGATCGGAGCGCGCGGTGTTCTCGTGCGTAGCCGGTTCGAGTGCCTGCGCCAGTGCCGTTCAGGCTGCCATCCGATCGCAAGCGTCGGCGCATTTGCGACACGCGGCGGCGCAGTCTTCCATTCCGTCCAACCCCTCGCAACTCGCGGCGCACGCCCGACAAATCTCAGCGCAATCGCGGCAGATATGCTGACGGTGAGCGGAGTTGCACGCCATGAAGTCGATCGCGGCAGCGCAAATCTGCGCGCAGTCGAACATGATCTTCACGTGCGCCGGCTGGGTGTGCTGACCGCCCGTCTCAAGGCAATGGTTCATCGCCATATGGAGGCAGGTCACGTTGCATTCGTGACAGGCGTCCATGCACGCCCTCATGTTGGGGTCGATCTGATGCATCGGTTTATCTCCGTTCGGACTCCATCGATCATAACTACGCGCTGTGCGCGCTCACCCCTTGCCGATATCGTTCCGCAGGGCAACGCTACATTGCCCAGCGCCCGAACAGCGTTGCAACGACGACGCCTGCACCAAGCATGACAAGGGTTAGCATCGCCATCGCGGCGATCTGCGGCGGAGTCGCGCGCGAGCCGGACGCCATGCCGCTCATCCCCTGCATCGCGTCATGCTCCATGCCGGGCATCTCCGTCACCGATCGCCGGTCCGCCGCGACCTCGTGGCCGCCATGCCCGAGCACCCGCACCGTGCCCATGCCGTGCTTCAAGCGCACGCCGACAAGCCAAAGGTTGATCGGATAGGCGACGGCGAAACCAACGAGTGTCGCCAGCGACATGACGCCCCAAAAGCGCAGCGAGCTGGCGTGCATCGCGGCCATGTCGCGGCTCATCAACACCACCATCGTCGGGATCATGCCGGCCATGACGGCATTCATCGAAAGCCATTCGGGGATGAACGACATGCGCAGCGCCCCCCTATAGGAACCGCCCGCCATGTCGCGCATGAACAGCGCCTGGAAAATCAGCAGCCCGAACGCGAAGCCGAATGCATATTCCGCGACCACGTCCTGCCACATCGGCAAGCCAAGCGCCGTGGTGATCGCGGCCGCGGCGATGACGCCAGTCGCGTCGCCCGCCATGCAATGGATGGCCGAGCCGAATGCCTGCTTCCATAGCGGCCGAACAAAATCCTCATGCCGCTCGTTCGCGGGTTCCTGGCAGGACAGGACATAGGCCGCGGCCATGATCGGACCGCCGTAGAGCGTGACCAGCAGCCACCCCCATTTCATCACTTTCAGCTCGGGGTTGCGAGTGAAGGCATCCCACGCGACGTAGGCGACGGAAAGTGCGGTCAGCACGAACCACGCGACCAGCACGGAATCGAGCCAGGGAACTTGGGAAGACATCGTCACGGCAGCTTTGCTCCTCTGCTAGAGGATACGCGGCTCCGAACGCAAACCCTTATTCGCCGGCGTCTCAGGCGAGCTTGCTGGACACGGCCTTGATGGCCTTCAACCCCGATCCGAACCGCGCGATGGCATCCCTATTCTTCTCCAGCTCGCCATAGGGCAAGTAGGATATGTCGAGGTCGGCGACGCGGCTGAATGCCGGTCGCTGCAATTGCGCGCGAACGTCCGCCTCGCGCGCGTCTGGCGCGACAAGGAACAGCCCGGCGGTCGCGTGAAGATCGCTGCCGCTCAGCGCCAAGTCGAGCATTCTGACGATGCCCGAATAGATCGAGGTCGAATGCTCCACCTCGAACGCGGCGGCCACGTGATCGCCGGCCTTCTCAAGCCACAGAACATCGATCAGGCGGATGGAGTCCGCGCCCTTCGACGTCGCGATCGTGTCGGGCAGGCGCTCAAGGCAACCGGCTCCAAGGGGCGATCCGTTGAAGGACCGGCTGCGATCGTTTGCGGCGATCCACACGTCATAGCCGATCGCCAGCCCTAGATCGCGAAGCCACGCCTGTATCTCGGTATGCGTGCGCTCGTTCTCACCTTCACGCTGCGCGGCCTTGCTGAGCGTGCGCGCTTCCTCGCGCGCTGCCTCAAGTTGCTGACTCCAGGTCGTCAGCGCTGCTCCAGTTCCATCGAGGGGAGGAGCAGGGTAGCGATCGGAGCCGATGTCGAACAGCAAGCCGCCGATCGCGCCAAGGTCGTTCGACAGGAGGTCGCGGTGGCGTTCGTTCAAATCGAGAATGCCGGTCCGCATTGCCAGAAAATGCTCCCAGCTCCCGAGCTTCACGTTTGCGCCGGTCAGCGCGTTATAGCCCCTGACGATAGCGGTGTTGAAGGGCGGCATCAGCGTTGGGTGAAGAAAATAGAGCAGGTTGGCGACAGCCGGCCCGAGCCCCTTGATCTTCAAGCGGTCGATCGCGTGAATATGGCCGATGATCTCCTCAGCCGTGTCGCAGCAGGAACAAGAGTCGAGCAGACGACCGAACGCGCGTTGGTTGTCGGCGCTTTCGTAGATGTCGGGGATGCGCAGTTTCGGTTTCCAGAGAAATGCATGGTCGGCGCCTCTAAAGATTTGGCGCTGTTCCGCGACGGAGTGGACGACGGTTTCAAGTGAAGATCCACGATAGGCGACGCCGAACGTACCCACCTCGATCTCGTCGACAACCTGGGCGATGCCGCGCCGGATCGAGCGGAAGTTCTTGAGCCGTTCGTCCCACAGAAACCAGTTCCGGTAGGTCGCGCCAGGGTCGTCGCGCCAGCGCATGACCAACCGGCGAACAAGGCCGTCGTGCGTCTCACTTTGAATGGGCTGGCAGCTGGTAGTCGTCATAGGTCCGGAATTCCCCCTGGAGACGTGCAGGTTAGAATGGCCTCTTGGAATCGTCGAGCGTTTGTATCTGATCAGGCGGAATTCGCTGCCGAGTTTACTGCGCGGTCATGCGTAGCGGCGTGCGGACAACCCTCACATTACGTCAAATACGATGGCTTGTGCATGCCTGTACGAGCCATTTTCGACAAGCCGCATCGCGCACCGATCCTGAAGGAGAATGATTGGCGGCCGAAGCTGCCGTAAGGCACAGCCTTGGACAAGCTGACTTCGGCTGTGTTGCGGCATTGTCGCGATCGGCGCCACGAGCCGTCGCGCCGCTCTCTCGCTTCGTCAGCCGCTGCAACGCTGCCGACGCCGAGGCAGGATCCGAGAAGATTTCCCCGTGAAACCTCGCATTGTCGCGGCGCGCCGTTGGCGAAAGCAACAACAATTTTCAGTTTTGAGGCGGCCAAACCGCCTGGAAGACTGCTATCGTGGTCAATGGTACGCCCAAGCCAGGCTTGGAGCCAGATTTGGCCGCTCCGCAGCCCTCCATCTGGGTTCACGCGGCGGGCAGGCCATCCTCACCTGGGAACCTATGGCCTGCGCGATTACTCTTTGATGGATCCAGGCCCCGCTCGCGTCTGCGCGAGAAAGCTCGCGATATACGCGTCAATACTATATGCAAACGCAGAACAGACAATGCGGTGTTAGCGGGCGCGGGCCGACAATTTTGTGTCGGCCCGGCCGCAAGCAAAGTATCATCAAAATCCCCACGCAAGCCGCGCCTGCCTCAAGGTGGTCTCGTCAGCGTAGCAGCCAATCGAACCCCGGAGTTTCCCGTTTACTTGTCAACCGGAGGCTTGCGGCTCGACGTATGTAGGACCATAATCCTCCAACTTCCAGAAACTTTCTTGAGCACGCTGGTGGCAACGCCGCGCCGCTGAACCTTCTCGCCATTCCTGGTTGTGATCGTGTAGTCGTAAGCCTCGTCCGCTAACGCAAGGCCATCCTCCATTCTGACCGACGCGCGGTAGTTGCTGAAACGGAACGAAGAGAATTGCTTAAGCTCTGGTCCGAGGTGATGCGCGAGATACTGCGGATAAGTCCCTTCGCTGCCTCCGCTTTCGAAAATCTCGGAGTCGGAAGAGAACAATTGCTCTGTGCCGGTAGCATCAAGGCGCTCGATCGCCTCCTTATATTGTTCGAGAACCGCCCGAACCGCTACGGTCTCCGGTGAACCTGATTGGGCGAAGGCAGGAGTGGTCAGTAATGTCGCGATAGCGAGGAAGCGCGGTAGACCGCTCCGCAATGCACGCCGACACCACGCTGATGTGTCTGGGCGTGTCTGGGCACGAAAGAACGTAGCGCGCATGATCTTACCTTCAAAAGAGCAGTTTCAATGATTGGTGCAGCTTGGCGGGGATCGTTCACCTGCGTCAAGACCTCGCGTGGCAAACTTGCGCGGCTGCAACCCAATCGCTCGAGAGAGCCGGCCCGCGGCGAAGCCAATCGCTAATCGCCCGCACCATCTTCATCGAGGCCTTCAATATTTTGACGACGTGGAAGGCTCGACATTCCCGCGAAGTGAGAGGCGAAAGATGAGTGTTTCCCTTCCGACGGCGATAGAACATCCGCGATCTTCGGCTGCGGAACTGGATTCCGCCTCTGAAGCCTCCAATCCAATAGCTTGACCAACCGAAAAAGGCTGCTGCTGCTGATGACACCGTTTTAATCATCCAGTCAGCCTGCAGTCGGGGTGTACGGGGACAATCCGTCGCTGACCTGGGACCGGCTATGCGCGCGCATTTGAACCTGAAGACGCCTGCCGTTTCGAAGATCGCGCTATAAGGCAGGACCGCGAAATGTTGAAGGCGATCTTTGGTGGCGGGTTCTAATGGCAAAGCGTTCGCAGGGCGGCTGCGTAATGCAGTTGACTCAGTTATTTCCGATTCGCCGCGTCAAACGGAATTGGTCAGCGCTGTCGCGAACACTAAGCAAGCAGCAGCGACTCGCTCGCTGGATCGAATTGCTCAATCGCCGTCCGACCGAGATGCTACGTTTGCTGCCGCCGACGTGGTGCCTCACGCTCGCGGAGCAAAAGACGCTATTGACGAGCGGAACTGCCATAGAAATAGCTTATCTTGATCCTATTCTTCGTTTGAATGGATTGCGGGATCCACATCTGACAGACGCAATGGCGTTTTTCGGGCTGAGTTCAAAAGACGCCGACCGAATTTTCGGAAAATCACGGTACAACGAAGAGCGCTCCGCGGGTGATACCGTCATACGAATCCAGAATGTCGCCAATAAACGTCGCGAACATAGATTGGTATGTTCATTTTTGTTGGCGTCGGGGCTGATTGCCGCAGCTTTGTCTTTCCTATTTTGAGTGCGCCGTACGAGATAGTGTTGCGGTTGCTGTGGCTGTCCACGGCGCGGGGAGGCCAGAGACAGGAGGCGTTTCTTCGGCGGTGGCATACGAAATCGCCGCTCCGCCTGCGCGTTGGTCTGCGCTCCGCGACAACACTTGCTGGTAATCGTGCCGATTCGCGCTAATGCGAGTTGATCGCAATCAATATTTTTTGTTAATGCGGCAAATGTACGAGGCGAGATGACCGAACTGACTATCGGCGCACACGGTGCGGCTGCCTATTTCGCGCCTTCCGGCGCGATCGGGACGTCCGGTTTCTTACTGCGGTCCCTGCGTCAGACACTAATCGCATTGCTCTTCCTCGTCGCGATACCTGAAGCTCTTCACGCGGCCCATACAGCCGACCACGATGAGGTGCAAACCGCATGGCGGCTGCTTGACTATGTGGCGGTCGACTACAGCGGCGCGGTCGAGCACGGCCGCATTAAGAATGCGTCCGAATATGCCGAGATGACCGAGTTCGCAGCCTCGGTTTCGGGTCGTCTCCGCAATCTGCCGGCTATGGCAGAGCGCAAGGCGCTCATCGAAGGGGCCGCCAACCTCCAAGCTATGATTGCCCGAAAGAGCGCGCCGGGAGGCGTTACAACGCTCGCTCACCGTCTTGCGGCCGATCTGCTTGTCGCCTATCCGGTGCCGCTTGCGCCCGACAAGATCCCGAACATCGCCGGGGGAGCAGCCTTGTTCAAACAAACCTGCTCGGCCTGCCACGGGATGACAGGCAACGGGCATGGCCCTGACGCGGCCAAGCTCTCAACCCCTCCAATCGCGTTTACTGATGCGGCACGCGCGCGCCAGCGCAGCGTGTTCGCGCTCTACCAAGCGGTCACACAGGGGATCGATGGAACCGCGATGCAGAGCTTCGCCGATCTGCCAACTGATGAGCGTTGGGCGGTCGCGTTCCGCGCCGGAAGCTTTGCGTTCAGCGACGCACAGGCGCGTAAAGGGGAACGGCTGTGGAGGGCGGACGCGGCGCTTCGCCAGCGCATTCCGGATCTTAAAACTTTAGCCACGATCACCCCAGCCGCCCTTGGAGCGGCTATTGGCGAGGCCAAGGCAGATGCGGTGCTCGCGTTTCTGCGCCGTCAGCCCGACCAGGTCATGCAACAGGCTCCTGGCTCGCTGGCGGTAGCGCGGACCAAGCTAGGCGAAAGCGTCGCCGCTGCCCGGCGTGGCGACTGGCGTACGGCGAAAAAGCTGGCACTGTCCGCCTATCTTGACGGGTTCGAGCCGATCGAACCGACACTCACCGCCCGCGACGCGACGGTCATGGGTCGTATCGAAAGCAAGATGGGCGAGTATCGCGCTGCGATTGATCGCGGCGCCGCGCCCGATGATCTCGCCGAAAAGGTAACGGTGCTCGACGGGCTTTTCGACGAAGCGGAAGCCGCGCTCGCGCCCGATACGGCAACAAGGGCCTCCACTTTCGTGGGTG
>NZ_MKRR01000094.1:7563-11036 GCF_001897045.1 Sphingomonas sp. 66-10 | reverse complement strand
CGGAAGGGTTCGGATCACTGCTCGCGGCGATCGTTCTGCTGTCCGTCGGGATATGGATGCACGGCAAGGCGCAAGCCGATCAGTGGCAACGCTATATCCGGGAGAAGATGGCGCGGGCGCTCACAGGTGGATCCGGTTGGTTCCTGTTCGGACTAGCCTTCGTGGTTGTCTATCGCGAGGTTTTCGAGACGATATTGTTCTACGCCGCACTCTGGACGCAGGGCAACGGGCCCGTGCTGCTCGCTGGCGCAGGGTCGGCCGTGCTGCTGCTCGCGGTGATCGCCTGGGCCATGCTTCGCTACAGCAGAACGCTGCCGATCGCACAGTTCTTTCGCTACAGTGCATGGCTGATGGCAGCACTGACGGTCATTCTCGCGGGCAAGGGCGTTGCAGCACTCCAGGAGGCAGGCATCTTCGACATCTCGCCGCTTGCGAATGTGCCTCGGTTCTCCATGCTGGGCCTCTTTCCGACCAGGCAGTCGGTGGCGGCGCAGCTGCTGATGCTGATCGCGATCATCGCCGGTTTCGCCAGCAATCGGCGCAAGGGCGTGCGCCCGTCAAATTTCTCGCCGGCCGAATAGGCTCCGCTATTCTCGCCGTTAACCCACGCCGGCTGTCCCCATGCACGTCAGCGATCATCCTCAGTGCGCTGCCTGACCCAATGTGATGCAAGACGGGCGGTCAATTCGCCGGCGATCAGCGTAGCAGCTAACGCGAGCGTACCCAGTACGGGGTCGTCGATCGAGAAGAACAAGAGGCCGGCGATGATCACAAACACGACGTTCACCGCGGCCCACACCCATTCGGGCAGCGAGGGCCGGTTCCTCATCAAAACCGCCTCACATGGGCGGCGACAATCATCCGGACCGTGATGCGAACCGGGTCAAACAATGTACCTGTCCCAGCCGGCGTAATGCTCGCTGCTGCGTTTGCCGCGCTGAAGGTTCAGCGCGATGATCACGAACCCGATCGCTATGCCGCTCAGCGTCGCCGCAAAGCTTGCCCCGGTCAGAAACAGCGGCGCGGAAACGATCCAGACGCCGACGACAATGTTGAGAAAGCGGAGTGCGCGCGCCACCTCCGCGGTCGCAATGATCGATATCGTAATGACCAACGCGCCAGCGACGTGATCGCTGTTGGCCATCGCCCCGATCGTGCCGAAGGTGAGGCGCGTCAGCATCAGCGACGCGCCCAGAGCCATGCTCGCCGCCAATTGCCACGGCAGCGTGATGCCGCGGGTCGCATCGTTCCAGAAAGCGGCAGGACTGGCGAGTGCGTCGGAGGAGTCCACCTCGCCCTTTTCGACGGCATCGCCATGAAAGAAGGTGGCGATGAGCGGTTTGCCCTGGCAGCGCGCCCATTGCAGGAACTGCCCCATGGCGATCACCTCATCCAGCGCAAAGGGGATCATCACCAGCATAGCGAGACCGGCGATCAGCGCTGGCGTGCTCCATGTTCCGATCACGATCGGTTGAATGATAATAAAGTAGATCGAAACGACCCCTAACGGGATCACGAGGATGCCGAAGAACGCGACCATCCACGGCATCGTGCGCCAGCGGTCGCGCGTTCCCATGACCGCCATCAGAATTTCAAACGTGTAGCTGACCGCGCCAAGTCCGGCATCGGGGATCGGCCAGGCCTTGGAGACATCCGAGGTAATGATTTCCTCGGTGCCGTTGCGGGGATCGGTGAGTGAACCTGAAAAGAAGGGCTCCCAGACGCCATCAACATGGCCGAGCTGATAGGCGGTCAGCATGCGCGAAATCAGCAGTCCGATCAGTCCCAGGATCGCGATCGGAAGCCGCTGCGCACCCGTGGACGGACCGTAAGTCCATCCCGGCGGGATCGATTTGGGGTCCATCATCCCCGCCATGCTCATCCCCGGCATCATCGGCACGAGGACGGAGAAAGCGATAGCGAGTGTGCCGACGAGCAGGTCGTTTTGATATTGCGCCGCGCTCGGGCTCCAGAAAAGCAACGGCGCGAAAAGCAGCCATATTCCGACAAAGCACGCCGCCCATTGCCCGAACCAGGCGGTCCGCTTGGACAGCGAAAGCAGGCCGAACAGGACCAACAGCGTCCCGCTTGCGATGTCGCTCGCCATGAGCAGATCGGCTCGCCATTCGATTGGCGCCAGGCCACGGTCGAGCGTCACCGCGCGCACCGAGGCCGCGACCGTGTTGCTCGTTGCGGCGTCATAGACGAGCGGACTCGCCGCCAGCCACGCGCCCAGCCCGATATTGGCGTAATGGGCCCAGCGCGTCTTGCGACCATCCGCGTCCATCGCCGCCATGTGGTCGCCGTCCATCGAAAGATCGCCGAGTGCCGCAGCCATGTTGTGGTCGTGACGATCAGGGCTACCCGCTTTGTCCGGGTTCCGATCTTCGCTGGCGGCATCGCCTCCACGTTTCGCTCGATGGTCATGCCCCCCCAGAGGCCCCGGCCGCTGGCCATACCACGCGACCAGCGAAGGATTGAGCTTGTTGGCGGCATACCAGGCCGCGGGATCCCGCTTAAGCGCCGCCACCATCTTCGGGAGCGCCGTGCCGAGTTGATGCGCTGGCTGCCAATCGAGAAGCTGTCGCGCGCGGCTGATATCGAGGACATAATGGTCGTTGCTCGCCTCGACCATCCACGGCTTGATCTCGCTGTCTTCGCCCAGAAGCTTGTCCTGCACCCAGGCGCCTGCCTTGGCGACCGGCTGTGGAATCCGAAGCGTCTCCCAGCGCTCCCCGTGCAGCGCACGGCCGATGATGTCCTGGACTTCTGCATAGCCAAGCGCTTCCGGCTCGCCGATGAGGAGCGGCAACGCGGGCGGCAGCCCACCCCTCCGGTCGACCAGCCGCGCTATCGCGTCGGTCAGATCGTCGAGATGGACGAAGGACTGACCAGCGCAGAGCATGCCCGGATAAAGGTGCGCGGTCAGCCGGTGCTCATAGATCCGGGCGATCTGCTGCGCAATGAAGGGTTGATGGCCTTCGTCCTCATAGACACCGGCAATCCTCAGAAAGACGACCGGGATGTTCCCATGACGCTCGCGAAGTATCGCTTCGGTACGCACCTTGGATTCGGGGTAGGGCCAGCTCGGGTCGATCGGCGACTCTTCAGTGATGCGCTCGTCAGGACTGTCGGTCGCTCGGTGGACGAGCATCGTGCTGGCAAAGATGAATTGCCCGACCTCGAATTCCTGTAGTGCGCCGATCAGCCGGAGGGTGCCCTCGACCGTGATCTCGTTGTAACGAGGGTTCGGTTCGCCGGTGACGTCGTAATAGGCGGCGAGGTGAACGACCGACGCGATGCGACTGCCAAACTTTTCACGCACCGTTTCGAGTGCCGCGCGCACCCCTTGCTCGGACGCGAGATCGATGTCCACGGCAGTCGCCGGCGCTGGCGGGTCGGGGGGACCAGCTCGATCCAAGCCGACCACTTCGTACCGCTCACCAAGGCGGCGGACGACGGCCGCACCGATG
>NZ_MKRR01000094.1:6601-7490 GCF_001897045.1 Sphingomonas sp. 66-10 | reverse complement strand
CATTCACCAATACGTCCCGCAGGCATTCATCCCTCGAAAAGCGAGGTTGGCAGAGACAACGCTCGACGTGTGCTCCCGGGTCGGTCGTGGTCGGCTGGCGTATCCCCGCCGGCGGCAGCCAATGCGCAAGGAACAGGCGCGGTGCTTTCACGATTCCGCCACGTCTCCGGTTGATCTAGCCGCGCGACGCGCGTGGCGGCGTCGCAGTAGCAGATAGGCGGCCGGAATGACCAACATCGACAGCAGCGGTGCGGTCAGCATGCCGCCGATCATCGGCGCGGCGATGCGGCTCATCACCTCGGAGCCAGCTCCGGTACCGATCAAGAGCGGAAACAGGCCCGCCAGGATGACTGCCACCGTCATCGCCTTGGGTCGCACCCTGAGGAGCGCGCCCTCGCGCACCGCCGCCTCGATCTGTTCTGTGTCCGGTGTCGGTCCGCGCTCGGCAAGGGCATGTTTGAGGTAGATGAGCATGACCACGCCAAACTCGGCCGACACGCCCGCCAGCGCGATGAACCCGACGCCGGTCGCGACCGACTGATTGTAACCGAGCAGATAGAGCAGCCACAGTCCGCCCGTGAGCGCGAAGGGGAGGGTGCCCATGATCAACGCCGCCTCATCGAGGCGTCTGAAGGTCGCGTAGAGCAGCAGGAAGATGATAAGCAGAGTCGCCGGAACGACGATCTTGAGCCGCTCGGTCGCGCGCTGGAGGAACTCGAACTGGCCAGTGTAGGTGACACTGACGCCGGGCGTGAGCTTGACCTTTGCGGCCACTGCGCGCTGCAGGTCACCGACGATTTCCGTGAGCGCCCGCCCTCGGCCATCGACGTATATCCACGTCACCGGCCGACCATTCTCGCTGCGCAGCATCGGCGGCCCTTCGTTGACA
>NZ_MKRR01000094.1:0-6502 GCF_001897045.1 Sphingomonas sp. 66-10 | reverse complement strand
GTCTGGCCGATCGTCTCGCCGCCGATCGCGCCCGACACGACCGACTGCACGTCCGCGATATTCATGCCGTAGCGTGATGCCGCAGCGCGATCGATCAAGACGTCGATATAACGGCCGCCAGTCAGGCGTTCGGCGAGCGCGGAGCTGACCCCGGGGACAGTCTTTGCGACTATTTCGATCCGTCGCGCGACCTGGTCAATCTCGGCCAGATTCGACCCCGCGACCTTGATACCGATCGGGCTCTTGATGCCGGTCGACAGCATGTCGATGCGGTTGCGGATCGGCGGTATCCAGAAATTGGCGAGCCCGGGGACTTTGACGGCCTTGTCGAGTTCGTCGATCAGCTTGTCCTGCGTCATGCCAGGGCGCCACTCGGTCTTCGGCTTGAAACGGATCGTGGTCTCGAACATCTCGAGCGGCGCGGGATCGGTCGCCGTGTCAGCGCGCCCCGCCTTGCCGAACACGCTCTCGACTTCGGGGACGGTCTTGATCAGGCGATCGGTCTGCTGGAGCAGCTGCGCCGCCTTGGCGGCCGACAGACCCGGCAGCGCCGACGGCATGTAGAGCAGATCGCCTTCGCTCATCTGCGGGATGAATTCGCCACCGAGCTGGCTGATCGGCCAGAGGCTCGTTGCGAAGACCAGCCCCGCAATCAGCAAGACCTGTTTGGGCCGGCTCATCGCCCGGTCGAGCGCCGGCCTATAGATGCGCGTCAACCAGCGGTTGATCGGATTGGATTCCTCAAGCGGAATCTTGCCGCGGATGAGGAACCCCATCAATACGGGGATCAGCGTGATCGAGAGGATCGCCGCGCCCGCCATCGCATAGGTCTTGGTGAAGGCCAGCGGCGCGAACAGGCGGCCTTCCTGCCCCTGGAGCGAAAACACGGGCACGAACGACAGCGCGATAATCAGGAGGCTGAGGAAAAGCGCCGGGCCGACCTCGGCCGCCGCCGCGGTGATGACGCGCCACCGCTCAGGTCCTTTCAGCTCCTCGCCCGGCCGATCGCGTTCCCAATGCTCGATATGTTTGTGCGCATTCTCGATCATGACGATCGCACCATCGACCATCGCGCCGATCGCGATCGCAATGCCGCTCAGCGACATGATGTTGGCGTTCACGCCCTGCACGCGCATGACGATCAGCGCAAACAGGATGCCGAGCGGCAAGGTCAGGATCGCGACCAGCGCTGATCGAACGTGCCACAGGAACAGTGCGCACACGATCGCGACGACGATGAACTCCTCGATCAGCTTGCTCGTCAGGTTTTCGACGGCGCGGTCAATCAGGCCGGAGCGATCATAGGTCGTGACGACCTCAACACCCGGCGGCAGGCTCTTCTTCAGCTCGGCGAGCTTGGTGCGCACGCCGTCGATCACCTCGCGGGCATTCTTGCCCTGGCGCATCACGATGACGCCGCCGGCAACCTCGCCCTCGCCGTTGAGCTCGGCAACGCCGCGACGCATCTCGGGGCCGAGCTGGATCGTCGCGACGTCGCCCAGGCGGACGGGAATGCCGCCTGCGACGGTCTTCAGAGGCACGCTGCGGAAATCGTCGAGCGTCTTGAGATAGCCCGAGGCGCGAACGATATATTCCGCTTCCGCCATTTCGAGCACGGCGCCGCCAGTCTCCTGATTGGCGCGTTTCAACGCCTCGGTGACCTGCTCCTGCGTCACCCCGTAGGAGGCAAGTTTCTGAGGATCGAGCAGCACCTGATACTGCTTGACCATCCCGCCGATGCTCGCGACTTCGGCGATACCCGGAATGGTCTTGAGCTCGTAGCGCAGGAACCAGTCCTGAATGCTCCGCAGTTCGGCGAGGTCGTGCCGTCCCGTCCTGTCGACGAGCGCATATTCATAAACCCAGCCGACGCCGGTCGCGTCGGGGCCAAGCGATGCCTTGGCCCCTTCCGGCAAGCGGTTCTGCACCTGGCTCAGATATTCGAGCACGCGGCTGCGCGCCCAATAGAGGTCGGTGCCGTCCTCGAACAGAATATAGACGAAGCTATCGCCCTCGAAGGAGTAGCCGCGCACCACGCGCGCGCCCGGCACGGACAGCATGGTAGTCGCGATGGGATAGGTGACCTGATCCTCGACGATGCGCGGCGCTTGCCCGGGATAGGTCGTGCGAACGATGACCTGGACGTCCGACAGGTCCGGCAACGCATCGACCGGTGTCGTTCTGACCGCACCGATCCCGATGGCGATGAGCAGGGCGGCGGCCAGGAGGACGAGGAAGCGGGCCTTTACCGACGCTTGGATGATACGCGCGATCATTTGGCGTCGCCCGCGATCGGACGCGCATCGATGCCGGTAAGGCTGGCTTCGGAATCGATCAGGAACTGACCGGACGAGACAATGCGTTCCCCCTCCCGCAGCCCTGCCAGGATTTCGGTCTGTCCGCCCGCGTCACGCCCGACCTGCACTTCCGCGGGCCGATAGCGTCCTTTGGGTTCCGCGAGCATGACGAGCGTGCGCTTCCCGGTGCGGATGACCGCTTCGCTCGGGACGAGCAATGCCGTCTGCGCTGTACCGCCCAAATGAACCGTCGCGAACATCCCTGGGCGGAGTCGCCCTCCGGAATTGCGCAGTTCGACCCTGACGGTCAGTGTCCGGCTCTCGGTTTGCGCGGTCGGCAAGATGGCGACGACCCGCCCAGCGAAGCGTTCGCCGGGAAAGGCCGCCAGCACCGCGGCCGCCGACTGCCCGACTTTGACATCGCTGGTTCGGACCTCCGGCACCGCGGCGTTCAGCCACACCGTGCCGAGGCCGTTGACCTGTGCGAGCGTCTGCCCGGCGGCGAGCGTGACTCCGGCCCGTGCGTCGAGCGTTTGGATGACGCCGCCGATCGGACTGCGCACCGTGGTCAGCCCGCGGCCGCGCGAACTCCCGCCCGGAATGCCGATCAGCCGCAGACGCCGACCAGCGGCCGCGATCAAAGCCTTGTCGCCGGTACGGCGCACGGCCTCATATTCGACTTGCGCGCCGCCCCATTCCGGAACGAGAAGATCGGCGATCGGGGCGCCCGCGCCGATCACGTCGCCCGGCGCGCGGTCGTAAACGCGCTGGACGAATCCGGCAGCGCGCGCCTGGATGATGGCGACGTCGCGTTGATTGAAGCCGATCGTGCCGGTCACGTCGAGCGCGCCCGCCAGCGTGCCGGCTTTTGCGACGGCAGTTCTCACGCCCAAATTCTGCGCAGCTTTGGGATTGACGGTTATGCCCGGCGCGCCATCGCTACCTTCGTCGGCATATTTGGGCTTGAAGGTCTTCATCCCCATCGAGGAGAGCGATTCCGGACTGTCGTAATGCTCCCCCGGCACCATCGGGTCATAATAATAGAGGACCTTGCGCCCCCCTTGCGCCGCCGAATCGGCTGGCGCGGGCTGGCGCGGTCCGGCAAAATAATAGCCGGACGCGCCGGCGATCAGGGCAACAGCGGCAAGCGCGGCGCCGGCACAGGCACGCTGCGTGCGATCGAGTGTCATTGGCTGTCGTCCCCGTAGGTGAGGTTGATCCGGACGCTGTCGCGCAAGACGGCAGCCTCGCGGTCGAGGGTGGTCAGAACGGCGTCGGCAAGAGCCGAGTGCGCATCGACGATGTCGATCAGGTTCGCGCGCCCGGCCGCGAAGCTGGCCGTTTCGAGGCGCACGCGCTTCTCGGCAAGCGGCTGAAGCGTGTCCCGAGCGCGCATCCATTGTTCGTGATGCATCATGTGGTCCGCAAGATCGGAGGCGAGTGCGGCCGCGAGCGCCCGACGAAGCTCTGCCTGTTCGGCCAGGGCTGCCGAAGCATCGGCCTGTCTTGCCGCGATCTGCGCATTCTGGCGGTGGCGAGTGAAGATGGGCAAGCCGATCGTCACCCCGGCCGAGACATAATCGCCAAAGCGTGGATCGCGACGCTGATAGGCGAGGTTAACACCGAAATCAGCGCGGCGTTTGGACTCAGCCACACGCACATCCGCCTCGGCCTGACCTTCCCTGGCAGCGGCCATCTTGATCGTTGGATGACGGTCGATCGCGCTTTCAAAAGCAGCTGCGCGGATCGGGAAGTCCGGAACCGCGCCTGCGATCTCGGGCTCAGGATCGCCGGTCCAGCGCGTCAGCGCCGCCCGCGCCTTGGCGACACCTGCAACCAGCTCGCTGCGCCGGTCCTGCATTTTTGCGACTGCCTCGTCGCCAGCCACGGTTTGGGCCGGTCGCGCGCTTCCGGAAGCGACGGCGCTGGGCGTGGTATGAACGATCGCTTCCAGCCGACGAAGGACTTGATCGATCGCGGCGACCCGGCGTTCGGCGTAGGCCAGATCGACCCAGGCAACACCGGCGGAAACCGCGACGTCGCGCGCGCTAGCCGCCGCGTCGGCTTCGACTGCCCTGATGTCGGCATCTGCCCGCGCCTGTTCGGCATGACGTTTCGCCAAATTGGGAATGGCCTGCGATGCCTCGACCTTTACCCAGGTGAAATTGTCCCGGTTCGGCTGAAATGCCAGCGGCCCGGAAATGGGAAAACTGTCTAGACCGACCCCGAGCGTTGGATCGGGCAGCGCACCGGCGGCGCCGCGCGCGGCGCGCGCGGCGTCCATTCTGCGCGCTTTCGCGACAAGCACCGGGGCATTTGCGCGCGCGTGCTGGAGCGCCGCATTGAAGGTGAGCGGTTGCGCCGAAATGGCCACCGGACACGTCGCGACAAGCGACGCGAGCACTGCATGTCTCATAGAATTCTTCCGTAGCAAGCCGGGCAGGGCGACCGACATTTTCAGCAGTGTTGCTCGAAGCGCCGAATTGCCGCGTCGCCTTGCTTCCAGGTGATCAACGTGGGCCGCCATCCGGGCGGTCGACGGACGACTTATGCATGCAGGTTGTCGGATCGACCTTCATCATTGTGCAGTCACAAGCAGGCTGTTTGCGGTCAGGCACCCAGACCCGTCGCATCGCGGGTCCAGTCGACTTCGATCCAAAATCGGGACCAGGGCGCCATTCATAGTGACCGGAAGATGCGGCTTTTGACACGGGAGCCGCTTCGGAGGAAGACGATTGGGGAGCGGCCGCAAGCGCGACCGCAACAAGCAGAGTGATCATGATAATATCCTCTAGTGATGTGACGTCAGCGCTGCGGTGCGAGCGGTCATGACGCGGCGCACCCACAGGCGAGGGCAATCAGATGAGGCTTGACGGGGGGTGTGGTTCGGGGCTGATCGTGCCACCCGCCAGGACAATCACGGCGGGCCAGAATTCCGGTTCGCCAGGCAAGCGGTCGCGATCGACAGCGGGAGCCGCGTTTTCGACGGTCATCGGCACGACGCAGCCCATTTGAGCTACACAATCGAGCGTCAGCCCTTTGCAGGGTGGTTGTTTTTGCCCCTGCTGCTGCATGGCCATGTCGACGCAGTCGGCCCCCATAGGGGTTGCATGAGCGGCGGCCATCACCGTCGGCGACGCGATCGGGCCAATCGCGTAGGCCGCCTGCAGTCCGAAGAGACCGCACAACGCGCCCACGAGGAGCATAAAGGCGAGACGGCTTTTCAGCACCTGATCAATGTCGGACGATTGAAGTCGTGAGTCAATGCAAGCGCATCACCTGCAACCGCCTCCCTTCTGTGGCACCGGCCCTCGTAGGTGCGCGAATGCCGAAGTTGTGCGACACGCAATTCTGGTCCCCCACCCCGAGGATGGTGGCAGGATGGGGGTCAATGTGCACCGAATCTTCTAGCATTTATTGCCTTTTGAAGCCACCCTTGCGTTCGAGCCAAGTATATCGGAACCACGACGCACGGCGCAAATCCTTGTCGCGCGCCGTTGAAGCGATCCATGTTTGCGGAAATCGTGCAGTCTTAGCCATGGCGGGCATACGCCCGACGTCCGCCCGCGCCGAATGCGATCACGTCGTAGCGTTGCGCCCTCATGCCAGGCATTTCCATCCCCGGCGACCCGAGCGGCATCCCACCGACCGCCAGTCCACGAATCCCGCGCGGCTTCTCCGCGAGAACGCGTTTGATATCGGCGGCCGGCACGTGCCCTTCGACAACCACGCCGTCGATCACCGCCGTGTGACAGGAAGCCAGATCAGCAGGAACTCCCAGCTTCGCCTGAAAGGCAGATCGGTTGGGGTCGTCCAATGTGCGCACAGGCCGACCGAGTTCTCGACGGATCTGCGCGGCCCACTTTTCGCAGCAGCCGCATCCAGGATCGCGATGCATCGCGATCGCGGACGCCGCCGATGCCGCGACCGGCGACGCAAAAAGGACGAGGGCGAGGCAGGCATGGACAGTTTGCTTCATATGATGTGCTCCGAAAATTTGCCCCGCCCTGACAGGGGTGCTCAGGGAAAACCAGGGCGGGGCGGGCGACCGCTACTGCGGGCGCTTGCCGTGCTTGCGAAGCCAATCCTGGAGCTCCGCAATGTCCTTTTCCTGCTTGGTGACCGTCATCGCCGCCATCTGGCGCGTGTCGGCATCCTTCGCGTCACGCTGAGCGATCCGCGACATGGCGATCGCGCCGCGGTGA
>NZ_MKRR01000093.1:1815-2000 GCF_001897045.1 Sphingomonas sp. 66-10 | reverse complement strand
CAGACCGCCGTTCTCATCGAGACGCTGGCCGCTCTGGGCGCCGAACTGCGCTGTGCGACCTGCAACATCTTCTCGACCCAGGATCATGCGGCTGCGGCAATTGCCGAGCGCGGTATCCCCGTCTTCGCCATCAAGGGCGAAACGCTCGAAGAATATTGGGACTATGTCATCAAGATCTTCGACTG
>NZ_MKRR01000093.1:676-1383 GCF_001897045.1 Sphingomonas sp. 66-10 | reverse complement strand
TGCCTCGCTCCGCAATGGCGGTGCACGCGTCCTCGTGACCGAAATCGATCCGATCTGCGCTCTGCAGGCGGCGATGGAAGGCTATGAAGTCGTGACGATGGAAGAAGCCGCGACCCGCGCTGACATCTTCGTGACGGCGACCGGCAACGAAGACATCATCACCGTCGATCACATGCGCGCCATGAAGAACATGGCGATCGTCTGCAACATCGGCCATTTCGACAGCGAGATCCAGATCGCTGCTCTGTCCAACATGAAGTGGACCGAGATCAAGCCGCAGGTCGACGAGGTCGAGTTCCCCGATGGCAAGAAGATCATCATGCTCGCCAAGGGCCGCCTGGTGAACCTTGGCTGCGCCACCGGCCACCCGAGCTTCGTCATGTCTTCGTCCTTCACCAACCAGGTGCTGGCGCAGATCGAACTGTGGGCCAAGAGCGAGCAATATAAGAACGAAGTCTATGTCCTGCCCAAGCATCTCGATGAGAAGGTGGCTGCGCTCCACCTCGAGAAGCTCGGCGTGAAGCTTTCCAAGCTGACCCCGAAGCAGGCGTCCTACATCGGCGTGACCGTCGAAGGTCCGTTCAAGCCGGATCACTATCGTTACTGATCCGGTCTAACGACCAACAAAAAAAACACAGGATGCGGCGCCTTCGGGCGCCGCATTTTTTTGCGCCTGCGGTCTTTCCGGAAGCGCGGTTTTTCGCAAA
>NZ_MKRR01000093.1:0-642 GCF_001897045.1 Sphingomonas sp. 66-10 | reverse complement strand
GGAGCAAATCAATGTAGCAGAAAGTGGGGGCCTTTATGCGCACCAAATCTTCATTTCTCGTGCGGAGCACGGCCTCGGTTCTGGCCATCGCACTCGCGGCAGGTTTTTCATGCAGCGCCCAGGCGCAGGACAATGTTGGTGCTTCGGAGAGCGGCGGCGGTGGCGATGTCATCGTCACCGGATCGCGTATTCGTCGCCCGGCCGATTTCGACACATCGAGCCCGTTGGTCTCGATAACGGCGCAGTCGATCGAACAAGCCGGCTCGACCAATGTGACTGACTTTCTCTCCCGGTTTCCGGCGCTGCAAAGTTCATCGCTCTCTGCGGATAATGCGGGTGATCGTGGCAGCATCGGCACGACCGGCCAGAACCTGCTTGATCTGCGCAATCTGGGGCCGCAGCGCACGCTCGTGCTCATCAATGGCCGCCGCCATGTTGGCGGCGTGGCCGGCGAGGGCTCGGTCGACATCAATACCATTCCAAGCGATCTGATCGAGCGGGTCGATGTGCTGACGGGCGGTGAGTCTACCGTTTACGGTGCGGATGCCGTTTCGGGCGTCGTCAATTTCGTGATGAAGGACAATTTCGAGGGGCTTCGCACGCGGATGCAGGCCGGCACCTCGCGCTATGGCGATGCGAGTC
>NZ_MKRR01000092.1:3169-8707 GCF_001897045.1 Sphingomonas sp. 66-10 | reverse complement strand
GCAGCTCGAAGCGGATGCGCCCGCGGTACATCGTGAACAGCCAGTTGAAGATCTTCGCCCCCGTCGGGATCGAGATGATCATCGTCGTGATGCCGAAGAAGCTGTTGACCGTCGCGCCCGACCCCATCGTGAAGAAATGGTGCAGCCACACGAGGTAGGAGAGGATGCAGATGACGATGAGGGCGTAGACCATCGAGGTGTAGCCGAACAGCCGCTTGCTCGAGAAGGTCGAGACGACCTCGCTGAACACGCCGAACGCCGGGAGGACGAGGATGTAGACCTCCGGGTGGCCCCAGATCCAGATCATGTTCACGTACATCATCGGGTTGCCGCCCGCTTCGTTCGTGAAGAAATGCGTGCCGAGGTAGCGATCGGCGCCGAGCAGCGCGAGCACCGCGGTGAGCACCGGGAAAGCGGCGACGATCAGCACGTTGGTGACGAGCGCCGACCAGGTGAACACCGGCATCTTCATCAGCGTCATCCCCGGCGCGCGCAGCTTGACGATCGTCGCGATCAGATTGACGCCGGATAACAAGGTGCCGACGCCCGCGATCTGCAGCGCCCATATGTAATAATCGACCCCGACATCGGGCGAGTAATCGAGCCCCGACAAGGGCGCCATCGCCAGCCAGCCGGTCCGCGCGAATTCGCCGACGAACAGGCTCATCATGACCAGGATCGCGCCCGCGGTGGTCATCCAGAAGCTGAAATTGTTGAGGAACGGGAAAGACACGTCGCGCGCGCCGATCTGCAGCGGGACGATATAGTTCATCAGCCCGGTGACGAACGGCATCGCGACGAAGAAGATCATGATCACGCCGTGCGCGGTGAACACCTGATCATAATGGTGCGCCGGGAGGTAGCCCTCGCTGCCGTTGAAGGCGATCGCCTGTTGCAGCCGCATCATGATCGCGTCGGCGAAGCCGCGCAGCAGCATCACCGTGCCGAGCACGAGATACATGATGCCGATCCGCTTGTGGTCGACGGTGGTGAACCACTCGCGCCACAGGTAATTCCACAATTTGTAATAGCTGAGCGCGCCGACCAGCGCGATGCCGCCGAGCGCGACCATCGCGAAAGTGCCGAGCAGGATCGGCTCGTGATAGGGAATGGCCTCCAGCGTCAGGCGGCCAAACAGGAACTTGGTCACGGCTTCGGACATTGCCTCAGGCCCCGGTGGAGGAAGTGGAGGGATGGTGCGGATGCTGCCCGGCGGCGGCCGGCGCGGCGGTGGCCGCGGGCGCCGGGATATGGCCGTGGCCGTGCATCGATTCGCTCATGCACGGCGCGCCCGGCCTGACGCACTGGTTGACCGCGCGATCGAACAGCCCGCGCTCGATCGAGCCGAAATGCATCACCGGCACGCGCTCGCTCGGCTGTTCGAGCTTGAGATAGGTCGCGGTATCGAGCTTGCCGGCGGCCGCCTTGGTCGAGGCGACCCAGCGCGCGAACCCCGCCTCGTCGAGCGCGTGGGTGCGGAAATGCATCCCCGAGAAGCCGGCGCCCGAGTAATTGGCGGACATGCCGGCATAATTACCGGGCTTGTTGAGCACGGCGTGGAGCTTGGTCTCCATCCCGGCCATCGTATAGATCATCCCGGCCATCGCGGGCACGTAGAAGGTGTTCATCACGTCCGACGAGGTGAGGCGGAAGCGCACCTGGCGATCGACCGGCACGACCAGCTCGTTGACCGTCGCGACGCCCTGCTCGGGGTAGATGAACAGCCATTTCCAGTCGAGCGACACCACCTCAACGTCGAGCGGCTTCTGATCGGCCGGCACCGGCTTGCCCGCGGCGATCCGCCCGACCTCGCGATAGGGATCGAGCGTGTGGGTCGCGACCCAGGTCAGCGCGCCGAGCGCGATGATGATCAACAGCGGCGCTGACCAGATCACCAGCTCAAGCGCGGTCGAGTGATCCCAGTCCGGCGCGTAATCGCTATCCTTGTTCGACGCGCGATAGCGCCACGCGAAGATCACCGTCAGCGCCATCACCGGGATGATGATCAGCAGCATCAGCCCGGTCGACCACAGGATCAGATCGGCCTGCTGGCGCGCGACGTCTCCGGCGGGATTCATCACCACCATATCGCACCCGCCGAGCGCCGCGATCAGCGGCAACGTCGCGAGCGCCCGGCGCCACTTCCCGTTTCGAGTCTGAGGGTGCATGATGTGCATAATCATCGGGCGCTAGTCCTGTTTGTGCAGGTGCGAAATAGGACAATTTGTCCTATCCCCAGGCCGGGCGGGGCGGCCTAAGGGAGCGCGGTTTTCGTTCGAGAGTTGACGACAGATGGCCGAAGCAATTGCCCACCCCACCCCTGCCGCGCGCGACGCCGTTGCGACGGGCCATGTCCGTCCGGGCGAGATCGCAATCGGGGTGATCATCGGCCGCACCTCCGAATTCTTCGACTTCTTCGTCTACGCGATCGCCTCGGTGCTGGTGTTCCCGCAGCTGATCTTCCCGTTCGTCGACCGCGTGACCGGCACCTTATACTCTTTCGCGCTGTTTCCGCTCGCTTTCCTTGCCCGGCCGATCGGGTCGCAGATTTTCCTTGCGATCGACCGCCGCCACGGACGGGGAACGAAGCTGACCATCGCGCTGTTCCTGCTCGGCACCGCAACGGTGTCGGTGGGCTTCCTGCCCGGCTATAACGAGGTCGGCATCGCCTCGGCGGTGATCCTCGCCATCCTGCGCATCGGTCAGGGGATCGCGCTGGGCGGCGCGTGGGACGGGCTCGCCTCGCTCCTCGCGCTCAACGCGCCCGAAAAGCGCCGCGGGTGGTATGCGATGGTGCCGCAGCTCGGCGCGCCGCTCGGCCTCATCGTCGCGAGCGGGCTGTTCGCCTTCTTCATCGGCACCCTGGGCTTCGACGATTTCTTCAGCTGGGGCTGGCGCTACCCGTTCTTCGTCGCCTTCGCGATCAACGTCGTCGCGCTGTTCGCGCGGCTGCGCATCTCGGTCGCGCCGGAATATAACGAGCTGTTCAAGGCGCGCGAGCTGACCCCCTCGCCGGTCATCGCGACGGTCAAGGCGCAATGGCACAATATCATCATCGGCGCCTTCGCCCCGCTGGCGAGCTTCGCCCTGTTCCATATGGTGACGGTGTTCCCGCTTTCCTGGGTCGCCTTGTTCACGCATGAGAGCATCACCCGCTTCCTGATGATCGAGATCGTCGGCGCGGCGTTCGGCGTCGCGGCGATCGTCGTCTCGGGGCTGCTCGCCGACCGGATCGGGCGGCGCTCCTTGCTCGGCTATACCGCCGCGGCGATCGCGGCTTTCTCGGGGTTCGCGCCGCAATTGCTCGACGCGGGCGGCGCGGGCGAGGCGGTGTTCATGGTGACCGGGTTCATCCTGCTCGGGCTGTCGTTCGGCCAGTCCTCGGGCGCGGTGACCAACAATTTCCCCAAGCGCGCACGCTACACCGGCGCGGCGCTGACCTCGGACCTCGCCTGGCTGTTCGGCGCCGGCTTCGCCCCGCTCGCGGCGCTGGTGCTGGCGAAGAATTTCGGGCTGATCGCGGCCGGCGGCTATCTGCTGTCGGGCGCGCTCGGCACGCTGGCGGCGCTGGCACTCAATTCGGAACTCGCGCGCCGGCTGGATTGAGCTTTCCCAAGCCGTTCCCGCACCCGTCATCCCAGCGAAAGCTGGGATCTCGGGCGGCAGGGGCGACGCCTGTGGCGCGAGACCCCAGCTTTCGCTGGGTGACGAGCTAGAGGAGGCAGCGTAGGCCCCTTCCCCCATGCCCCACCCGCTGCTATCGGCCCTCCCGACTCCGTCGCTTACGCCCGTCCGGGCGCGCTCGCGCGGGGGCCCGGCGCGTGCCGCGGCCACCGCCTCCCCGCCGCGCCCGACAGGCCCACCAAGGGGAAAGGACCCGCATGACCGCCATCGGCCACGATACGCTCGGCGCCCGCACCACGCTCACTGTGGACGGCAAGGCTTACGACTATTTCTCGCTCGCCAAGGCGGCGGAGAAATATGGCGACATCACCCGCCTGCCCTTCTCGATGAAGGTGCTGCTGGAGAACATGCTGCGCTTCGAGGACGGCGTGACCGTGACGCCCGAGGACGTGCAGGCGATCGTCGACTGGCAGAAGGAGCGCCGCTCCGACCGCGAGATCCAATATCGCCCGGCGCGCGTGCTGATGCAGGATTTCACCGGGGTTCCCTGCGTCGTCGACCTCGCCGCGATGCGCGACGCGATCACCAAGCTCGGCGGCGACGCGGCCAAGATCAACCCGCAGGTGCCCGTCCACCTCGTCATCGATCACTCGGTGATGGTCGACGAATTCGGCACCCCCAAGGCGTTCGGCGATAACGTCGATCTCGAATATGCCCGCAACGGAGAGCGTTACGAGTTCCTGAAGTGGGGATCGAAGGCGCTCGACAATTTCCAGGTCGTTCCCCCGGGGACCGGCATCTGCCATCAGGTGAACCTCGAATATATCGGCCAGGCGGTGTGGTCGGCGGTCGAGACCGGCGAGAATGCCAAGACCGGCGCGACGATCGCCTATCCCGATACGCTGGTCGGCACCGACAGCCACACCACGATGATCAACGGCCTGGGCGTGCTCGGCTGGGGCGTCGGCGGGATCGAGGCCGAGGCGGCGATGCTCGGTCAGCCGGTTTCGATGCTCATCCCCGAGGTCGTCGGCTTCAAGCTGACCGGCGCGCTGCGCGAAGGCATCACCGCGACCGATCTGGTGCTGACCGTGACGCAGATGCTGCGCGCCAAGGGCGTGGTCGGCCGCTTTGTCGAATTCTACGGCCCGGGCCTCGCCTCGATGACGCTCGCCGATCGCGCGACGATCGCCAATATGGCGCCCGAATATGGCGCGACCTGCGGCTTCTTCCCGGTCGACGACCGCACGCTCGATTACATGCGCCTCACCGGGCGCCCCGAGGAGACGGTGGCGCTGACCGAGGCCTATGCCAAGGCGCAGGGCATGTGGCGCGACGCGATGTCGCCCGATCCGGTGTTCACCGACACGCTCGAGCTCGACATGTCGACGGTCGTGCCGTCGCTCGCCGGGCCGAAGCGCCCGCAGGACAAGGTGACGCTCGACACCGTCGACGACGTGTTCAACAGCGATCTCGCCAAGCTCTATAACAAGGCGCAGCCGGCGCGCGTCCCGGTCGAGGGCCGCGATCACGATATCGGCGACGGTGACGTGGTGATCGCCGCGATCACCTCGTGCACCAACACCTCCAACCCGTCGGTGCTGGTCGCCGCCGGGCTCGTCGCCCGCAAGGCGCGCGCCAAGGGGCTCAAGCCCAAGCCGTGGGTGAAGACCTCGCTCGCGCCCGGGTCGCAGGTGGTGACCGACTATCTCGACAAGTCGGGGCTCAGCGAGGATCTCGACGCGATCGGGTTCAACCTCGTCGGCTATGGCTGCACCACCTGCATCGGCAATTCGGGGCCGCTCGCGGCGCCGATCTCGGCGGCGATCAACGGCAACGATCTGGTCGCGGCGAGCGTCCTCTCGGGCAATCGCAACTTCGAGGGCCGCGTCAGCCCCGACGTGCGCGCCAACT
>NZ_MKRR01000092.1:0-3145 GCF_001897045.1 Sphingomonas sp. 66-10 | reverse complement strand
GACGGCAGCGACGTCTATCTCAAGGACATCTGGCCGACCAACGACGAGGTCAATTCGCTGATGACCGCGAACATCGACGATGCGATGTTCCGTTCGCGCTACGGCAACGTCTATGCCGGCGACGCCAAGTGGCGCGAGATCCAGGTCGAGGGCAGCGATACCTATAAGTGGCGCGCCGGCTCCACCTATGTCGCCAACCCGCCCTATTTCGACGGGATGGGGATGACGCCCAAGCCGGTGACCGACATCATCGAGGCCAAGCCGCTGGCGATCCTGGGCGATTCGATCACCACGGACCATATCTCCCCGGCCGGCTCGATCAAGGCGGACAGCCCGGCGGGCATCTATCTGCAGGAGCATCAGGTCGCCAAGGCGGACTTCAACAGCTATGGCGCGCGCCGCGGCAATCACGAAGTGATGATGCGCGGCACCTTCGCCAACATCCGCATCCGCAACGAGATGGTGCCGGGCGTCGAGGGCGGCATGTCCAAGTATGACGGCGAGGTGATGCCGATCTACGACGCGGCGATGCGCTACAAGGCGGACGGCACCTCGCTCGTGATCGTCGCGGGCAAGGAATATGGCACCGGCTCGTCGCGCGACTGGGCGGCAAAGGGCACCAATCTGCTCGGCGTGCGCGCGGTGATCGCGGAGAGCTTCGAGCGCATCCACCGCTCCAACCTCGTCGGGATGGGCGTGCTGCCGCTGCAATTCGCCGAGGGCGTGGATCGCAAGACGCTCAAGCTCGACGGGTCGGAGACCTTCACGATCCGCAACGTCGGCGGCCTGCGCCCGCGCCAGGACGTCGAGGTGACGCTCACCCGCGCGGACGGCAGCAGCGAGACCTTCGTCGCGCGCTGCCGCATCGATACCGTCAACGAGCTGGATTACTTCCTCAACGGGGGCATCCTGCAATACGTGCTGCGCAAGCTCGCCGCCTGAGCGGCGCGCGACCAGCCACCGTCGAGCAAGGGGCGCCGTGTGCGACACGGCGCCCTTTTTTGTAGCCGAAGTGATTGTAATTCCGCCGATCGGCCATCGAAACCGAATTGACGCCCTTCTCCAATTAACTGATTGTTAACCACATAAGGCGGGCGCAGATCCGTCCCACAATCAATCAGGGGAAGCATATGAAGACGTTGAAAAACGCATTGCTTGTCGTGTCGGCCGTATCGGGGATCGGCCTCGCCAGCACACCCGCGGCGGCCGTCAACATCATCCTCCGGCCCGATTCCACCTTCTCCAATTCACCCAATGGCGCCGCGGCACTCTTCGCCTTCCAGAAAGCCGCCAATTACTGGAACCAGACGCTCAGCGGCGCGAGCGGCATGCAGAATATCAACATCAACGTGTCGTTCGCCTCGCTCGCCCCGAATATCCTCGGATCGACCCGCAGCTACGCCTATGACGTGTCGGCCGCGTCGGTCTATCAGTCGCTCGCGGCGAACGCCGGCGGCGCGCTCGACGCCAGCGCGGTCAACAGCCTCGTCCCGCTCACCGCCGCGGGCGGCATCGGCTATCGCCGCGCGCCGGGGCTCGACGGCACGCTCACCGGGGGCGGGCTGAACATCACCACCGGCAGCGTGTTCGACAATAACGACAGCTACAACAACCGCTACCTCTACGCGAACGGCGCCAACCTGAAGGCGCTCGGCTATGACGTCGGCAATTCAGCGATCGACGCCAATATCACCTTCAGCTCGAACTTCGCGTTCGATTTCGATCCGACCGACGGCATCTCGGTCGGCACCGAGGATTTCACCGCGGTCGCGGTGCATGAGCTCGGCCACGCGCTGGGCTTCGTCAGTGGCTCGGATTATTACGATTATTACGGCGGCAAGGGCCCCGGCGCGGGCGAGACCGGGATCAACTGGGACAATGAATCGGTGCTGTCGGTGCTCGATCTGTTCCGCCGCTCGGCCAATGGCGGGGCGTCCGGGTTCGATCCGGCGACCGGCGAGCGCTACATCCAGCTCGATCCCAACCGCAACGCCTTGTTCACGGTCGACGGGGTCAATCCGTTCAACGGCGACGGCAGCTATTCGCAGTTCGCCACCGGGCGCTACAACGGCGATGGCGACCAGACCTCGCACTGGAAGGAAGGCACCGGCTATTACGACCAGAACAATTGCTTCATCCCCTCGCCGCAGCAGGTCGGCGTGATGGATCCGAGCTCGGGCTATTGCCAGCTCGGGATCGTCACCTCGAACGACCTCGCCGCGTTCGACGCGATCGGCTACAACCTCAAATTCGATATCCTCAAGAACAAGGGATATGAATTCAGCTCGGCCGACATCTTCCGTCTCGCCGGGCTGGCGGGGGTGCCGGAACCGTCGACCTGGGCGATGATGATCATGGGGTTCGGCTTCATCGGCGGCGCGCTGCGCGTTCGCGCGCGCCAGCCGAAGGTGCGCTTCGCCGGCTGACCCCGATTGCGAAACGACAGGCGCTCCGCCCCCACGCGGAGCGCTTTTTTTTGGCGATGCGCCCAGCGCGCACCATTTGACCCCGATCAAATGGTTTTTCTGCGTTAACCCTATTCTCTCTCCGCCGAAGGAGGGGAAGAGCATATGGCGGCATTGCGGAGCAGCTTGTTTATCGCTTTGGCGATTTCGGGGACCGTTTTATCGGCCACGCCAGCCGGTGCGATCAAGATCATTTTGCGCCCGGACAGTAGTTTCACGACGACCGCGAACGGTACGCGTGCGCTCTATTCAATTCGGAAAGCCGCGAATTACTGGAATACGATACTTTCCGGCAGCGATAATATGCAGAACATCAACATCGCCGTTTCATTCGAGAAACTGTCTTCCGGCTCAGCGGCCATCACTTATAACAACTACACCAGCGCATCGACACGGGCGGTTTATCAGGCGCTCGCGGCGAACGCAGCGACAGCGCTCGATGCCAGTGCGGTGGCGAGTCTGGTGCCATTAAGCGCCGCGGGGGGTCTGAACGTGATCCGACCCGTCGGAAGCGACGGAACCCTGAGCGGATCCGGGATGAAAAACCCGGTGGAGGGGGTGGTCGACAACAACAACTCGCTTAACAACACCTATCTCTACACCGGGACCGCCGGTTTGAAGGCGCTTGGCTTCGATATCGGAAACAATACGATCGACAGCACGATCAAATTCTCGTCAAG
>NZ_MKRR01000091.1:0-1382 GCF_001897045.1 Sphingomonas sp. 66-10 | reverse complement strand
GGAGAGTGCGCGGCACACTCGCCACCGGCAATTTTCGCGAAGGCCGCGCCGCGCTGCTGGAGGACGTGCTGGTGAGCTACCACCGGCTGCGCGCGCAATGTGATATCGTGGTGGTCGAAGGCGCCGGCTCACCCGCCGAAATCAACCTGCGCGCCGGCGACATCGCCAACATGGGTTTCGCCCGTGCGGCGGCCGTGCCGGTCGTGCTCGTCGGCGACATCGATCGCGGCGGCGTCATCGCGGCGATCGTCGGCACGCGCGCGGTGATCGATCCCGAAGACGCGACGATGATCCAGGGATTCCTCATCAACAAGTTTCGCGGTGATCTCGCGCTGTTCGAGGACGGCTATCGCGACATCGAACGCCTATCGGGCTGGCGCGGCCTCGGCGTGGTGCCGTGGCTCGCCGAATGCGCATGGCTGCCGAGCGAGGATGCGGTCGTGCTGGAGAGGCGGCAGTCATCCGCCTCGGGCCGATTGCTGGTCGCCTGCCCCATCATACCGCGCATCTCCAATTTCGACGATCTCGATCCGCTCAAGCTCGAATCGGGCATAGAACTGGCGATGATTTCACCGGGTCAGCCAATCCCGACCGAAGCTGCTTTGATCGTGCTACCGGGTTCCAAGGCGACGATCGCGGACCTCGCCGCGATACGGCGCGAAGGATGGGACATCGATATCCTCGCCCACCATCGTCGTGGCGGCGCGGTTTTGGGCCTGTGCGGCGGTTATCAGATGCTCGGCAAGCACATCGCGGACCCGGACGGCATCGAGGGTGCGCAGGCCGACGTAGCGGGCCTCGGGCTGCTTGACGTCGAGACCGTGCTAGCTGGCAATAAGACGCTGCGGCGAGTTGCGGGAGAGGCGCTGGGCGCGCGCTGTGAGGGTTATGAGATGCACATCGGCGCTACCGTTGGTCCCGATACAGCGCGCCCGCTCGTGCGGCTCGACGGCGGCCGTAATGATGGTGCGGTGAGCGCAGACGGCCTGGTTTCGGGCACCTACCTTCACGGCCTGCTAGCTGATGCTGGGCAGCGCGCGGCATGGATCGCGCGGCTCGGCGGCAAAAGTGGTGGGGTCGATTATCACGCTTCGGTCGATGCCGCGCTCGACGGCATCGCCGCCGAACTCGAACGGCATATCGATATCGATGTGATCCTAGCCCTTTCGGCAAAGGCAGGCTAAGGCCATGGCAGTCGATCTCCACGATAGAGAACCCGACAGCGGGATGGTCGCCCGACACAGCAGTCTTTTGCGAGGTTCGATACTACCTCGATCCGAACAGACTAAAGAAGTTCGAGGATTATGGGCGCGCTTGGGTCCGGTTGATCGAACGGCAGGCGGGATTCATTACGGCTTCTTCATGCCACGCGCGGCACCAAG
>NZ_MKRR01000090.1:17625-19398 GCF_001897045.1 Sphingomonas sp. 66-10 | reverse complement strand
GAGGCCTCGTCAGGCAATTAGGGGGCAACGACAGCCGGCGGCACAAGCGAGGACCGGACGACCTTCTCCAGCCAAGGGCGAGCGTTGGGAGGCCGCGTTCCCGCGGGACTTGGCAGTCAAGGTCGATGGAGACCTTCAATCGCTGGTCGCCGCCGGTTTCCCGACCGCTTTGATTGCGCAATGGGCGCAGTCGATCCCCAGGCTTAACGCGCTGCAGATATCCGCGATCAACGATTATGGCGTCCTCGCGGGCGAGCATCTGGTCGTCTCTGCGCCGACATCGTCTGGCAAGACCATGGTCGGCGAACTTGCCGCGCTGAAGACCGTGCTCGCGAGACGGCGTGCCATATTCCTGCTGCCGCTCAAGGCGTTGGTCGCCGACAAGCGTCGGCACTTCGAAACGGTCTACGGTCCCTTCGGCATAAGGACATTCGAAGCCACCGGCGAAACCGACGATATCGGTCCGCTCTTGCGCGGCAAATACGACATCGCATTGCTGACCTACGAGAAGTTCACCGCCATCGCGCTCACATTTCCGCACGTGCTCGAACAAGCCGGTGTCGTCGTCATCGATGAAGCGCAGATGATCGCCGACGAGAACCGTGGCGCCAATCTCGAATTCCTGCTCACCTTGATACGTACGCGTCGACGGCGCGGCATAGAACCACAGCTGATCGCGTTGTCCGCTGTCATCGGCGACACCAACGGCTTCGAGCGCTGGCTCGGCGCTCGGCTTTTGCGTCGCACGGAAAGGCCAGTGCCACTGGACGAAGGCCTTCTGCTCCATGACGGTCGCTTCCGCCGTCTCGCCGCCGAGACTGGCGAGGAGATTACCGCCGAACCCCTGATCCAGCGCATCTGGGGTGGCAAGGGGTCGAGCCAGGATTGGGTCATTCCCCTCGTTCGCAAGCTCGTCGGTGAGGGACAGCAGGTGATAGTCTTCCGTGAACAGCGAGGCGAGGCCCGCGGGTGCGCGAACTATCTGGCGAATGCCCTCGACCTCCCGCCTGCGACTGAGGCCATGGAACGCCTGCCCCGGCTCGATCCGTCCCAGGCGAGCGAGACCTTGCGCTCTTGCCTGCGGGGCGGGGTCGCATTCCATATTTCGGACCTGACACCCGACGAACGACGCATCATTGAAGAGGAATTCCGCCGGGAGGGGGGCAGTCTGCGCGTGATCGCTGCGACGACCACGCTGGCGATGGGCGTGAACACACCCGCTAGCTCGGTCGTCATCGTCGGGCTTGAGCATCCGGGTCGCAAACCCTATTCCGTCGCCGAATATAAGAATCTCGTCGGGCGCGCGGGACGTCTCGGTTATGCCGAGCGGGGCACTTCCTACCTGCTCGCTGCCTCCCCCAGGGAGGAGTGGGATCTTTGGCATCGCTATGTGACGGCGTCGCCCGAGGATTTGCATTCCCGGTTCCTGTCGGGTGACACGGATCCGCGCTCGATGATCGTCCGTGTGATCGCCAGCGCAGCCCGGAGCAAGGTGCGCGCGGACCGCGCGGAAGTGATCGATTTCTTGGAATCCTCGTTCGGCGCGTTCCTGCAAACAAAGGCGCGTGACGGGTGGACCTGGGATAGGGATGATTTCGAGCGGGCGATGGGGGACCTCCTTCGCCACGGCCTCGTCGTCGCCGATGAGGCGGGAACTCTCACCCTGACGCCGCTCGGCCGGATTGCGGGTGAGGGCGGCGTCGAGGTTGCTTCGGTCCTGCGAATTTCAAGCGCATTGCGCGGAGCAGGAGCTGCCGAGATCAACGACCCGAC
>NZ_MKRR01000090.1:13998-17539 GCF_001897045.1 Sphingomonas sp. 66-10 | reverse complement strand
TCCGAGCTGATTGGGCAGCATATTCCGGGATCGGTGACGAACGCGCTGTGGGCCAATTATGATGAGGAGCACGTCCCGACATTGCGTGCCAAGAAGGCCGTGGCGTCGTTGCTGTTCATTTCCGGTCGACCCATCGCCGAGATCGAGCGCATACTGACGCAATTCGGTGGCGGCGGCGACGGCGCTGCCGGAGCGATACGGCAGGGTGCCGCGCGTACCTGCGACATACTGCCGACCGTCGCGCGAATCGCGGCCATTCTGTACCCCGATGTCGACCTCAATATGGGTCAACGTGTCGAGCGCTTGCTGGTCCGCCTCACCTACGGGGTGCCAGCTGCGGCTGTAGACCTCGCGCGCGAAGCCGGAGCAACCCTGACACGTGGCGACTATTGCGAGCTGGTTCGGCATGATCTGGCCGCGATCCGGAACATCGTGGACGCAGGCGACGAGCGCCTGCTCGCTGCACTGGGTGGCGACCGTCAAAAAGCCGAGATTGTGCGCGAGGCGGCTCGCCTCGCAGCGGTGCGCGTTTCCAGCGCCGAGCCGGTCAGGTTGCCAATCCTCGAGCCATATGTCGGATGATCGCATGGGCTGAACCCTCAATCTGGCGGGACTGCCTTCAGCCGCAGCGCAAGGAAAGGCAGCCGCGAGCCGGCGCCGCCCCGTCGGCTACGCCCTTGCCGCTTGATCCCTGGAATTTGTAGCCCTTGTCCGATCGAATATCACGAACGCCTGAAAGGTTGATCGGGCGATTTATCGACGAAAGTGGCGCTTGATGAACGGACTTCTCGACACGAAGTGGCTGCTCGCGACCTGGCAGCTGCAGGTGGCCCTTGGCAGCGGCTACACCGCCTACATGGTTGCCTATACTGGAGTGCGCGCCCACCACCAGGCAATCGACACCACTTTCAGAGCTCTGGCGTACGGACTGGTCGCCACCGCGATATTGCTCGTCCTGCCAGTAAACCGACCTTTAATCGTCATCCCGGTGGCCTTTGTGTCCACCGTATTTGTTGGCGCACTGTGGCGTCGGATAGGGATGCGCCTCTGGAACTGGCTGTTGCGTTGGTCGGAGCTCACCTGGGGCGACGATACGCCGAGTGCGTGGGCGCGCATGATCAGCGATCAGGATCACTTCGTGACCCAGATCATCGTTCAGACCAAGGATGGCAGGCGTTTACGCTGTATGGACACGCGTCCGTTCGCAGGTCTCCCGCTCGGGCCGGCGGTCCTTGGAACGAACGGCGATATCGTGCTGTACGTCACCCATACGCTCGACGGGAGTGGCGAGCGCGAGATGAAGCATACGCTGGACGAGCATCATGGCGCGATGGCCACCTATCTGCCCGCAGGCGAGATCCGGCAGGTAATGATACGCAGGAAGCCCCGAAAAACCCGTTAGCTCTCGTCCGGCGGGGGCGGCGGCGAAGGCTGTCCGCCCTCGCCAGTCTCGGCCGGCGGCGCGGAAGGCTGCACGCTTCCGCCGATGCCGTCACCCCACGGCTCCGGTGCTTTGGGTGTGAAAGACCGCTGTTCCCAGTCCGAGCCGGATCTATCGCGATTCATTGTTCAACCCCATAAAACGAACAGGGAACATAGCATCGCGAAAACGTCTGTCCAGCGGCGCGGACGCCGCTTAGACGCAGCCCTCAAGCGGCCGGGCAATGCCGAATGTCGGCTCCTTGCAAAACCCGTCGCTCGGCATGTTGCCAGGGACCGACTGCTTCGTCCCAGACCCGGTACTTCAGCTTTACCGACGAGGCACCTTCGGCGAACGGCAGGTTCCGGGATCCGGAATCCACACATTGAACGGCGGGGATTGGGCGCGCTGCTGTCAGTCGCTGAGTACCCCGGGCACGAGTGCCATAGCTTGATAGGCGGTAGGTCGGAGCCTATCTGGCTGCGCGCGTTCGGAACCTCTAGGACCCTCATGTCGCCGCTCCCAAATTTGCCACCCCCAGCAATTTCTCCGGACGTTGTACGTCCGACGCCGCAGGCTTGGGGTCAGCGGCTGCGGGGGTATGTGTGGCACGCGCAGACCATTGGCTGTTCGGAAGCAGAGGTATTTCGCCTGACCGGCGATGATCTGCCGCCGCTGTTCGTGAAATCCGAACCGATTGGTCCTTTCGCCGAGCTTCCGGGAGAGATCGACCGGCTGCGCTGGCTGACTGGCCAGTCCCAGCTTACGCCGACCGTTGAAGCCGAGGTGGAAGAGGACGGGCGCCGGTGGCTGCTGATGTCCGAAGTTCCGGGCCGTGATCTCGCCAGTTCTGCGGATCTCTCCCCGTTGCAGATCGCCGAAATCGCTGCCGATGCGCTACGCGAGCTGCATGCACTCGACGTTGCGCTCTGCCCGTTCGATCAGCGGCTCGCGGCGAAGCTCGCTCAGGCCGAAGCCAATGTTGCGGCTGGACGCGTGGATGAGGAGGACATGGACGACGAACGGTTGGGACGGACCGCGGTTAGCGTCCTTGAAGAGGCGCTTGCGCTACGTCCCGCCACGGAAGACCTCGTGGTCGCGCATGGCGACGCCAGTATGCCCAACCTGATGGCCGAGCGCGGGCGATTCACCGGCTTCATCGATTGTGGGCGATTCGGCGTGGCCGATCGGCATCAGGACCTGGCCCTCGCTGCTTGGAGCATCGAGTTCAATTTCGGCGCCCCCTTCGTCCAACCATTTCTCGCGCGCTATGGCGGTCCGGTCGATCGCGCGCGCCTGCATTACTATCGGCTCCTCGACGAGCTCTTCTGATCTCGTCGACGGATCGCGGCCGGCAACCTGGGACGTACGCTCCGAATCCCAACGAACGTAAGCTTTCGGGATCAGCCGGCGGCACACTCAGCGACTGCTATTAGGGCGCTTTTCGGCCGAGCTCCCATCTCATCGCCCCGGTCAACTACGAGCCGTACCTCCGCGCTATTCGCTCGCTGCGCTGGGGTATCGGTTTGGTTGGATCGAGCTGGACGAGCTTCGCGCCGGTACGCTGCATCGCCGCCGTCACGTCTGGCCAATATTGATCAGACAATGCGATGAAGACCGTTGCGTTGGACAGCGATCCCTTGGGCGTTTTCGAGGCAATCCTTTCCAGAACGGATACCAGGTTTGGCGCCGATAGCGATGCCAGCGCCACATAGTCCGCGTAGGAGTCGATCAGCGCCTCTCGCACCCATTTCTCGGACACGGCATAATCTTTAGCGCCCGGTAGGCGCAGAACCGTCGTCGAAGTTGCAACATCATCGCCTTTCAGGCGACCAACGGCCTCGCGCAAATAGTCGTGCCACTGGCGCTCTGCGTTGACCTCCGGACCAAGCAAAGGCGTTAGAAACGCGGTCTTTGCCGCCGCCTCTACGGCAATCTGCTCTGCAAGAACCTTGCGTGCCGACACCAGCGCCGCATCCCAACTCGCCGCATTCGTCGGCGATACTTTCCCGTCTGCCAGAGCAACTGCAATTTCAATCGTCGCGGGCTCGCCGGCGAAAATCTCTGAGGGGATCACAACGGGGATCAGCGCCTTTTCGCCATCAGGCGAAAAGCGAGGCT
>NZ_MKRR01000090.1:8828-13950 GCF_001897045.1 Sphingomonas sp. 66-10 | reverse complement strand
TCGCCACTGCATTCGGTCCGTAGCCAACCCCGTGCCAATTGTCGAAGGTGACCGCATACTCCCCGTCATCACGAACGATGGCTGATACCGGGGCGACGTCATTGGCGATCTCACGCTCCCACACCACCTGCCAACGCTTGTTTGTCAGACGTTCCAGCCGGGCACGGGCGAACCGCGTTCCTCCCTTTGCCTGTCCGGCCGGATCGACCTTGTTGACCTTATCTTCAAAATAGCTGAGCTGGTTTTCAAGATCGCGCGGGACGACGGTGATGCGGGCGTGCCCCCTGCATGAGGTGTATGTGGTCGTCGTCGGCAACATCCAGCTATCCGCGCACAAAGGCGCCGGTAGGAACGAAGTCGCCACCATAGCGAAAACCGATAAGCACAGAGCGCGAGAGATCTTCATCCACACCCCCTTTATGATACACTATATCGCGACCAATGGGAGGGCTGTAAACCCCGCTAGTTAGCCTCGGGATCGGCAGGTTTGCTCAAAGGGAGGATGCAGAACTGAATGACTGCGGTGAGGGCGCGTTACCGCTTTCTGTGAGGGCGGCCCCTCCGGCTTCGGAGGGGCCGCAGAGTCAGATTTCAGTCCGCTCAGCGAGCATCAAGGCATCCTCGATGTCAACGCCGAGGTACCTGACGGTGTTCTCGATCTTTGTATGCCCGAGCAATATCTGGATCGCCCGCAGGTTCCCGGTAGCCTTGTAGATCATTGATACCTTCGTCCGGCGCAGCGAGTGCGTGCCATAATCGGCGCACCGGAGTCCGATGGCGGTGACCCACTCGTCTACGAGCCGGGCATATTGCCTGGTGCTGATGTGACCGGCGCGATTAATCCGGCTAGGGAATGCAAAATCGTCGATCGCTCCGCCGCGCCGTTCCAGCCACGCCAGGAGGCTTCCCCGGACATCGGCGGTCAGCTCGAATTGAACGGGACGACCGGTCTTCTGCTGTATGACCATCGTCCGCGTTCTGATCTCCGCACCCGAGACCAGATCAGCGATCTTGATTTTGACCAGGTCGCAGCCGCGCAGCTTGCTGTCGATTGCTAAGTCGAAAAGCGCCCGATCGCGAAGGCGCTCCTCCCGATCCAGGAAGAAGCGAACCGCCCAAATCTGCTTCTGTGTCAGCGGGCGTTTGCTGCCCACCGTTTTGCCCGCATTCCAAGCAGCCCGCGACTGCATGGTAGGGTCATATTGTGAATGTCCCATCGTCCTTCTCCACGGCCCCGATTGGCCATCGAGTGAACGCGGTGACGTCGATTGGTTTGGCGCGGCGCGATGGCTTCCGTGCTGTCTCAGGCCAATCAGAACCAATATGGTACAATCTCTTAGCCGCCGGGCAGAAGTCGCCGCATACCCGGCCGTTCGGGAACGCGAGTGGCTCGCCCGTTTGCGGACATGCCCGCAGCCTGTCAGAATGCTGGGATATGAAGAACGTTCAGATCATCGATGGCGGAAACAACGCGACCTTCAGCCTGTTTCAAGTAACTGATGAGGAGTTCGCGGCAATCTTTCCCGATGGTTGCGACATGGAACTCATAGAAGACCTGATCGAGCGGCTTGGCGAGGACACGACGAGCCGGCTCCTAAAGCCGATTTGGGGCCGGCCAATCTTAAAGCGAGAAGCCCACGGTCTGCATGGCACGCTCTACTACGACAATGAACACCGTCGAATTCCTACATCGAAACGGGAAGTCGATTGGGATGATCGCTCAATAAATCCAGCGCAGCGTGAGTTATTTTCTCGCCATCGAGAATGATGGCTTCCCTTCTCGCCTCCCAACGCCCACGAGAACCGAGAGGCCCAAATTAGCCTTTCTCGGTGTTCATTGGACCGGCAGCAGGCCAGTCGCTGCGGCCCTGTGAATACGGTCGAGTTGTATCACCGATATCAGATAGGCGGCAGCAACCGCGATCGCGACCGCGCCGACCCTGTTGTCCGGACAGAGGTGCCATGCCGCGAGCACGAAGAGGATCCGCATGCCAAGGTGGATGAGTCCAACCGGATTACCCACGCACCAAGTGAGTACCACCCAGTGAAGCGCGAAGGCGATCCCGACAGTGAGCGGGAACAGGTTCGGAGCGTAAATCCACACCGGGGTGTGGATCGCCCAGGTCGACAAAACCATCACCCGCGCCAACGCGGTCAGTCGGAACAAGGGATTGGTGGGGTTAGTGCGCTCGCCGCGCAGCTTCATGAGGAGCGCGCCAACCGGCATGATCGTCCAGAAGCCGAGGAAAAGCGTCAGGTTGCGATGCTCCGGAGCGACGACAATGCTGAGCATCGCGATCATGGAATAGACGATCACCCCGGTTATCGGCAATGATGGAACCCGTGGCCGTGATCGGACGAAATCGGCCTGCATCTCCTCGAATGTCATTGCACTCTCCCGCTGATCCCTGCGGTGCTTGCTAAGGGCAGGCCGTGGCGTCAGCATGTATAAATCGGAAAAACCGCAGGAAAGGGGGCGATCGCATGAGCATAAAATGCCGGGCCGCGCATTCCGCGTTGCATCCCTTTGTCGTCGGATTTGTCGAGCGTGCCGAAGCGATCGTCGCGGGCGCATCGATCGAGTTTCCATTCGCCATGCCGGTGATCCATATCGCGCTGGATGAGGCCTCGGGGCCGGGCGTTGCGATCAGCGGCGGAACGAAAGTCGCGCGGGCGATGACCGGGCAGCGGCTGCCGCATTCCTTCGTGATCGCGCTTGGTTTTGCCGGCGTGGCTTTGCTATCGCCGGAACCGGCTTCGGTTGCCACCGGCGGTTTCGTCGAGGTGGCGGATCCCTTCTGGCATTCGCTGCGCGAACGATTGTGCGACGCGCGCGACTTTGAGACGCGCGCTGCAATCGCCCAACGCATGTTGATGAGCCGAATCGATGCCCCGGGCACCGTCTCATCACCTTTGTTCAAGGCGGCCGACGCTATCGCGCAGGATCGCTGGTCGGGGCCGATCCACGAACTTGCACGTCATCGCGGGATCGAAGAGCGCACCTTGCGCAATCGCTTCCGCCACGATCTCGGCTGGTCGCCCAAGCGGCTGTTGCGCGTCGCACGCTTCAACCGCGCGCTTCGCGCGCTGCATCCGCGGCCATGGAGCGGACGAGCGACGCAGGATGTGCGGCTCGAATTTTTCGATGACGCGCATTTCCATCGCGAGTTTCGCGCCCACGCCGGCATGTCGCCCGCCGCATTCATCACCGCAAAGCAGCGCAGCGGTGACGCGATGCTGCACAACCTGCTGCTCGATCGCGCGCTTTGACCGGATAGGATCAACGCCTAAAAAAAGGCCGCCGCCTAGGTTGCCATAGAAATAACGATGCAACTTATCGGCCTTCATTGGAAGCCATTTCCCCAGAGCGGAATACCGATGCAAGATCAAGGGATGTCTATATTCTATTAATAGAAACCAAGAAAGCTAGCCTGGCTGACTTATCTAGGATCTGCACCACACAGTCCTAGATCGAGCGGAAAGCGTCCAGCCAGTAACCTTGTCCCAACTAAGAGCGATAGAGATCGTTGGATAACCGTCTGGTCAGTTTCCGCCCCATTTCTTGTCATTCGATGACCTGCTTAGCTTGCCTGAAAGTCGCCATTCGTTCAGCCTCGTTTTATGAGCGACGGAAAGTACCAAGGGGGCGGCACGCCCGGAGGCAGGTGGGGTTGCGCTCTCGCTGCCGCGAATGGTGTACCACTGCTCTGCTTGGCCACGCTCGTAAGCGCACTTGGTGATTGCGCGCCCGACACGACGTGTAACCACAACACCGGATGGATGCTTCAGCTCGGCGCATTGGCAATCGCCGCCGCGATCGGCTTCGGCAGTCGAGCGCTTATCAATCTGTGGGTTCGCCACCGAAGACAGGGCGGTTGACGCCCCATGTTCAGCCGTTCAGCCTGGCTCGGTCGCATCCTGGAAGCGGCCGTTCACTCGTCTCGTTCGCAGCGGTGACCAACACAAATCTGACATCCACAGATTCATTGTCGGGATACAGCATGCCGGATCCGCCCTCCGGCGATTCTTGCTCGAAGATGACCGTGGAATTGGTCCCGCAAGCGGCCGAGATTCCCGCGGCCGTCGGAAAGTCAGAATACGGCCCGCGCTACAACCAACCGAAAACCGCGGCTGCGCAATCGTGCCGCCCGAGGCGCGACAGGCCCATTCGCATATCGCCCTCTCGTTCATTTAACTCGCGCTGCAACTGGGAGCGGCAAGTCCGGAGTCAGTGTCGCCGTGACGCGAAGAAATTGTAGAGCGGCACGAACACCAGTGCCACATACCACCCCCAGGCGAAGCTCTCGGCCAATCCCAGGAGGAAAGTCCGCCAACTGAGCAACTCGAAGCCCGGCAGAAAAATCGCCAGCGACGAATGGCTGATCGGCAATTGCGGGAATAGCAGATAGCCGATGATGCAAAACACGTAGGAGATCGCCAGGAACGAGCTCAGGCTGGTCCCAAAGACGACGAGCGGGATCAGCTGATGAACCGTCGCCTGCCGGTAGGTGTCATGCTGGACCATAACGTCCTCCCATCCTGTCGCTCGCGACGCCGCCATTGGCAAATTTGAATAGCGACGCCTCGAACTTGTCGCGACACACCTCCGAACAGAAATAATAGACGCGACCATCGAACAGGCTCGACTTTGCAGTCGAAGTCGCGATCATCCTGCCGCATACCGGATCACGCGCTTCCGGGGGAGCGGGGGGTCCGTCGCCGTCGTCACCACGGGAATGGTTTCGATGACGGTGCCCCATCATGTGCGCACCGCAGCCAAAGCGCATCATGAGGAAGAACAGGAGGGCCCAAAAGAGCAGGTAGCCGATGGATGCCATCGCTATTTCCTCATCATCCCGCAGCGGGACATCCGAACCATCATGCCGTCGTGCGGGACCAACAGCACGTCTGCCTTCCGCTTCTGTTCGGATGAAAGGACCGCATAAAGCTGTGCCAGTACCGGCCGCAGTCGATGCAGATTGTCGCGCATCGAGGCGAGCATCCGGTCATGCCGGTCGAGTCGCTCGATAGGTGAGAGAGGCTCGCCAGCTCCCGGTGCAGCCATCATCTCGCGGTGGGCATGGCCCATGTCTGCGGCGATCGTGCGCAGTGCGTTCTCATA
>NZ_MKRR01000090.1:2904-8819 GCF_001897045.1 Sphingomonas sp. 66-10 | reverse complement strand
CGCATGCGGCTGAGATGCTCTTCGATATCCCGCGACATGGTCATGTCGCCGCCCTCGGGCCCGGTCATCGTTTCGGACTGGCCGGCCTTCGGACGCGCGTTCGACATTCCGGTAGCCGCGGGTGCCGGCGCGTCGGCGGCGGGATGGTGGCCGGCGTGCGGGTCCTGAGCGCGCGCGGCCAGCGGCGTGGTCATCATCGTCAGCGTCGCAACGGACGCGAGCATTCGGTTCGACCTGATCATCGCCGGCCACCGCTCAGTTCCGCCAAGGGTCATGGTGACACGCTCCTCGGCTGTCCTATCTATCAAGGTGCCGGCTGCCGCACGTTACGTATTGATACCGAGTGCAGGCCGCGGCGGCAGACCTTAGCACCTCGTCAGACCCCGTATGGTGAGGCGCGGGAAGGATTTCGTTATGACGCACGCCGAGCATGCCCATCACCTCCGGGAAGCGTCAGTCCGGCTGGACAGCGTCACGGACCCCGTGTGCGGCATGGCGGTACACCCGGCAACGACAAGCCACCATGCCGTGGTGACGGGTACGCGTTATCATTTCTGCAGCGAGCGCTGCCAGGCGAAGTTCGTCGCCGACCCGGGACATTATATCGGACCTGGGCCGGCCCGGCGGCCCGAGGCAGCACCGGGGACGATCTGGACCTGCCCGATGCATCCGGAAATCCGCCAGGATCACCCGGGCAACTGCCCAATCTGCGGCATGACGCTCGAGCCGGTGATGGTCACGGCCGAGGCGGGTCCGAGCCCTGAACTGACCGACATGACCCGGCGCTTCTGGTTCGGGCTCGTCCTGGCGTTGCCCGTACTCGCGCTGGAGATGGGCGGGCATGTCTTTCCCCAACTGCATCATATCGTGCCGATGTGGGTTTCGATCTGGATCCAACTCGTGCTGGCAACGCCCGTGGTGCTGTGGGCGGGATGGCCGTTCTTCGAGCGAGGCTGGCAGTCGCTGAGGGTGCGCAGCCTGAACATGTTCACCCTGATCGCGATGGGGACCGGGATCGCCTGGGCTTACAGCATGGTCGCCGCGGTTGCGCCGGGCGTGTTTCCGCCGGCCTTCCGCGCGGCTGACGGTACGGTTGCGATCTATTTCGAGGCCGCATCAGTGATCACCGTGCTGGTGCTGCTCGGACAAATGCTGGAACTGCGCGCCCGCGAGCGAACCTCCGGCGCGATCAGGGCTTTGCTCGATCTCGCGCCCAGGACGGCGCGGCGGATCGGCGTAGACGATGTTGAAGCGGAGGTCGGCCTCGATCAGATCGCGGTGGGCGATCGACTTCGCGTGCGCCCGGGCGAGAAGGTTCCGGTCGATGGCCTGGTCGAGGACGGACACTCCTCGCTCGACGAATCCATGGTGACCGGCGAGTCGATGCCCGTCACCAAAACGCTCGGCGACAAGGTGATCGGCGGCACCCTCAATCAGACGGGGGCGCTCGTCATCCGGGCCGACAAGGTCGGACGTGATACGATGCTCGCGCGGATCGTGCAGATGGTCGCCGAGGCTCAGCGTTCGCGCGCGCCGATCCAGCGCGTGGCCGACCGGGTCTCAGCCTGGTTCGTGCCCGCGGTGCTGGCGGTCGCGGTGCTAGCCTTCCTGGGCTGGGCGATCTGGGGTCCCGAACCGCGCTTAGCCTATGGCTTGGTGGCCGCGGTCGCGGTGCTGATCATCGCCTGCCCTTGCGCGCTCGGCCTGGCGACGCCCATGTCGATCATGGTCGGGGTCGGCCGCGGCGCTGGCTTTGGCGTCCTGATCAAGAATGCCGAAGCTCTCGAGCGTATGGAGAAGATCGACACCTTGATCGTCGACAAGACCGGAACGCTGACCGAGGGCCACCCGTCAGTTACGCGGATCATCTCCGGCACCGGATTCAACGAGGAGACGGTACTGCGACTGGCCGCGGCGGTTGAACGATCATCCGAGCATCCTCTGGCGCTTGCGATCGTCAAGGCGGCGGACGGGCGCAGGATCGGGATTCCCGCGGTCACGGACTTCGACTCGCCGACCGGCAAAGGCGCGCTCGGCACCGTCGAAGGCAAGCGGGTGGTGCTCGGCAGCACCGCCTTTCTCATGGAACATGGTGTCGACACGGCCCCGCTGGCGGCAGAGGCCGATGCACTGCGCCGTGACGGCGCGACGGCAATCTACGTCGGGGTCGATGGTGTCGCCGCCGGCATCTTTGCGATTGCCGATCCGATCAAGAAGACCACTCCCGAGGCGCTTGCGGCGTTGCGCGACGAAGGGGTTCGCGTCGTGATGCTGACCGGCGACAATCGAACAACCGCCGAGGCGGTGGCACGGGCGCTCGGTATCGACGAGGTGGAGGCCGATGTGCTTCCCGATCAGAAGAGCGCGGTCGTGAAGCGACTGAAACTGGAGGGCCGGACCGTTGCGATGGCCGGCGATGGGGTCAACGACGCTCCCGCGCTCGCCGCCGCCGAAGTTGGCATCGCGATGGGATCGGGCACCGATGTCGCGATCGAGAGCGCAGGCGTCACCCTCCTCAAGGGCGACTTGATGGGCATTGTTCGCGCGCGTCGGCTGAGCGAGGCGACGATGTCGAACATACGCCAGAATCTGGTGTTCGCGTTCGTCTACAACGCCGCTGGCATTCCGGTCGCGGCGGGCTTGCTCTATCCGCTGTTCGGCATCCTCCTTTCGCCGATGATCGCTGCGGCGGCAATGTCGCTCTCCTCGGTAAGCGTGATCGGCAACGCGCTGCGGCTGCGGGTAGTGCGGCTCTGAACGCGGTGCACAAAAGCCACTACTTCATTGGCCCTCCCGGAAGCGGTCGGGCAGAAGTCCACCCAGCTCATGGCAACGGGCGCCTTTTGGTGAAGTCTCATCGCCGCCGGACGGAAGCCGCCCTACACTCAGTCGTTCGGTCGGTGTTGCATCCCGCCGGACAGCTGCCGTCGTTCGACGCGAGGCTCATTTTGCCCGCATCGTTGCACTTGCTCCCCCCCCCGGGGGCGGCGGTGCACAACGTTCGCGATGAGTACGGACGATCTATACCGCATTCTTCGCACCGGCCACCTTCAGGCGCAGGGTATCGTCGATACGATCGCCGAGCCGCTGCTCGTGCTCGACGCGAACCTTTGCGTTCAGGCGGCGAGCCGTTCGTCCTTCGAGACCTTCGGTGTCGACAGCTATGAGACGTTGGGGCAGCCCATCTATGAGCTGGGCAACGGGCAATGGGACATTCCGGAGCTGCGTGCGCTGCTCGAGCGCGTGATCCCGAAGGCCACCGCAATCATCGACTATGAGGTCGAGCACGACTTTCCCCGCTTGGGCCGCCGGACGATGCTGATCACGGCGCGCACGCTCCACCATCCCGACGGCGGCAGTCGTTCCATGCTGCTCACCGTCAGAGACGCGACCGAACACCATCGCGCGGATCTGGCGAAGGACCTCGCGTTCGGCGAACTTCGCCATCGCCTGAAGAATCTGCTCGGCGTGGCGCGGTCGATCGCCAGCCAGACGACCACGGAAGGGCTTTCGGCGGCGGCGTTTCGCGATGCCTTCCTGGGGCGACTCAATGCCTTGATCCAGGCGGAAGACCTTGCCTTCGAAAAGCCCGACGAGACCAGTCTCAAAGAAGTGCTCGGACGGCTTTTGGCGCCTTATTCTCCCGCGTCCATCGAGATCGAGCCGGCGCCGGTCGTCGAGCTCACGTCCCGCCAGGTCAGGTCTTTGTGTCTGGTGCTGCACGAGATGGCGACGAACGCCGCCAAATATGGTGCGCTGTCGGTGCCCGACGGTCGGGTCCGCGTCGGGTGGCAGATTGACGCTGCCGGCGGCGAGCTGAAGCTCACTTGGGTGGAGCGCGGCGGACCGCTGGTCACTGCTCCCACCGCGAGCGGATATGGCACCACGCTCATTCAGTCGACGATCGCCTACAACCTCCAAGGCCACGTCGACCTGGCCTACCCGGCCGAGGGTTTCCAGGCCGAGATCGTCATTCCCTTTGCGGGTGCCGCCACCGAAGAGTGAGTTATGCAAGGAACGGTGCTGATCGTCGAGGATGAATATCTGATCGCGGTGGAGCTCCAGCGTATCGTCGAAGACGACGGGTGGCGCGCCATCGGCCCCGCACCGACGGTCGAAGCCGCGCTGTCCCTGCTGGAGATCGAACGGCCGTCGGTGGCGCTTCTCGACGTCCATCTCGGATCGGAACTGGTAACGCCGGTCGCCTTAGCCTTGAAAGAAAAGAAGGTGCCCTTCGCAGTAGCGAGCGCATACGCACGGCCCGAGCAATATGGCGGAGCGGTTCTGGCGAGGGTACCCAATGCGGGAAAGCCAGCTGAGAAACGACGCCTGCTGGCTACGCTGAAGGAGCTCTTGGATTCTTGACGATCGTCAAGCCGGCAGTCGAAATGTGTCGGTTTCTCCAAATGTCAGCCTTGGAAGCTGCCTTTCCGGACACCACCCACACATTGTCAGGCCCGAGCCGCCATCGGGCCTCTCTCGCGTCCAAAGAGCAGACTGCCCGGTTTCGGGAAGGAGCATCCCAGGCCGGAACGGCGGCAAAGAGGCGCCATGCGGACCGGCAGGTCTTGTCAGGAGCCGACGTCCAGTGCTTGCCCGATCGGCTATCGGAAGGCGAAAGAAAGTGGGCTGATCGCCGACTGGCAGCTTCTAGGAGCTAACGTTGGCATAGCAGCCGTTGGCGGCCGCCCTTGCAAGTGGCGGCTGCCGACCAACTCACGCCGTTCCGATGCAGTAGCCCCATCGCTTGATCGAATATTTGCGCGTTGATTGCGCTGGCAATCCGCACGGGTCCGAAGTTCGAAGAGCACACGATGCCCAAACCCCGCTCGGGAAAGAGCGCCACGTCACTGGCGACATCATCAAGGTATCCGCCATGGGAGATACGCGGAAAACCACGGCCACTTCGATCTGCTAAGCGAGAGCGTGTTCAGAATTCGCTCCATCCTGCAGTCGTACCCGCGTAGTGTATTGAGCGACCGTATTTCGCCAGCTCGGCCTGTACCTCGGGCCGTCCGCGTGCATCTGC
Source organism: Sphingomonas sp. 66-10 (assembly GCF_001897045.1). Taxonomy (NCBI): domain Bacteria; kingdom Pseudomonadati; phylum Pseudomonadota; class Alphaproteobacteria; order Sphingomonadales; family Sphingomonadaceae; genus Sphingomonas; species Sphingomonas sp. 66-10. The sequence continues at coordinate 3,790 of NZ_MKRR01000090.1, read as the reverse complement.
CATCGTCCGTCGCATCGCTATTTCGAACGGGGTACGCTCTTCTTGAGTGTCAAAGACGAGGAATAAGCCGAGCGCATCCGAGCGCGCGTCGCTATCGCGGAGGCGCTTGATCAGCATGTCAGCAATGGCCTTGCCGTCGCCGTGGCAGGCCGCTGCCGTTGCCGCGGCATTCCAATTATCTTCCGCTTTGCTTGACAGCTTACCCGCGACGGCCTTGGCTTCATCATCGCGGCCAAGCCCCCAGAGCGCACAAGCCTGATTGGCCCAAACCCACATTTTGCCATAGGCGCTGAGATGATCGAAGCGCTTGCGCTCCAGCTCAGTCAGATCGTCGAACGCTTTTTGAAAATGACCTGCAGCTATCGCCATTTCCGAGCGATTGATAACAAGTGAGCCGAGTTCAGGATAACGATCAACCCCCAACGCCAAAACGTTGTCCAGAGCGACGATCGCGTCGTCGATATGCCCCTGATAACGCAGATCGTTAGCGTATTCGTTCACCAGCCAGAATGCATCGCTACCGACTATCTCGATCTGCGCCTTATCGGCAGCGAGATGCTTGCCGACCCCTAGTGCCTCTTGGAATCGCCCCAGCGCACGTAGCGTCCGCATCTGGTGCGTTGCCACCGCATAGTCTTTTGGCGCCGTCTTGGCGGCAGTGGCGGCCCGATTGGCCTCGTGTTCCAGATTCTTGCGATATCGATCCGCACCCAAGCGATCCAATTCGGGCCAAAGCGCGGCGTGCCGCCGGTCGATCGCCATCGAAACGAGGCTATTGGTCGGCACATTCTTCGTCAGTCCTGCCCGCGCCTCGGCAAGTTCACCTCGAAGACTGTGACCAGCGATGGCGCAGCCCAGCATGGCATTTCCAAATGCCGTGCCTGGC
>NZ_MKRR01000090.1:0-2888 GCF_001897045.1 Sphingomonas sp. 66-10 | reverse complement strand
CGAGGGCGTCTTCCCCATGGCAGCTTGGACCCATTTTTTATCGAGACTGGCCACGATATCCGGGTGAAGCTTCGACGTGCGCTGCACCGCTTTGGCGAAAGACTGCGGCGTGCCGAGATCGACTTCGTAGGCAATCCATAAGCGGAAAACCTCTGGATTGCCCTCATATTGCGCGGTGCCCGATTGAAGCGCCACCAGCGCTGCCTGAGGTCGTCGCAAATCGCTGAGAATGGCGCCCTTCAACCCGTCGATCATGCCCGCCGCAGACGAAGGATGAGGAACCTTGTCGGCGGCCGCGGATAGCAGGGACAGCGCCTCGAGCCGGGACGCCTCATCGGCCTTGCCCATTAGCGACAGGGCCTTTTCGATATCGGCTTTGATCTGCGCCCAGGAGGCAGCATCGATCCCATTCGGCGTCGCATCGGCCCGCGGTGCCTTGTCCAGATAGAATTCGATGCCAAGTTCGTCCTTGACCTGGTCGGAAACCGTATAGATCGCAGCTGCTTCGGTTGCCGGCACTGTATTTGCCGTTCCGGTTTCCAGATGGTAGACCATCGACAGGCCATCGGGCAATTTGGTGGAGCGACGCGAAAAGCGGATCGGGCCACCTTTCGCCTCGACATCCTCCAGGGGCGTCAGAACCCGATCCTTGACATGTACCTCGATGGTCTGCCCGTTCACGACATGCCCAGCGATGCTGAGCGGCTGGATGCGCGGATTGACCTGCCGATCCGGAAGGACATCCTGCAATAAATATGCGCGCGTTATGAGCTTGGCCGGAATCTTGGCGTCGACAAATGCCTTCCGCGACATCGCGTAATTCTCGATCATCGTCAGGCGGTTGCCATTGCGGTCGTCATTGAGTTCCAGCGACTTGCTCTCAACGATTCCAGGGAAGCGCTGGCGATAGAATTTCAGATTTGACTCGGAAATGCTTTGCGCGGACTTCGTCGACCAAATCGCACGGATATTGTCGGCGCGTGCATCGGTGAAACGCGTTTCAACGTGAAGCGTCAAGGGAGTATTCGCCGTCTCGTCGACGGTAAATTGCTCGAGCACGTCCGCGCGACCAGCGTGCTCGTCAAATCCCTCGATATGCTCAAGCGCCGCCTGCCCCGTGCGGATCGGCAGCGCATAGCCGAGGTCCGCCGGTACCGTCGTCAGCCCTTGCCCACCGCGATGCGTACCGGTCGGGTCGAGCCAGGTCACCTTGCCGTCCACCACCGCGCGGACGATTACGTGATCGAACAGGAGTGGCGATGGCAGGCGGTCAGGCAGACGATCGCCCGCGCCGGTCGACACGAGCGCCGGCACCGCATCGATCCCGAGATGGCGCAGTGCCAGTGCGAGCAGCAGGCTCTTGTCCTTGCAATCGCCATATCCGCGGGCGAGCACCGTTGCCGGCCGGCGTGGTACATAGGATCCTTCGCCCAGCTCCTCGCCGACGTAGCGGATATTGTCCTGGATGTAGCGTGTGACAGCGCTCAAGCGATCGGCAGGTGCCGGCGATGCCTTGCCAATGGCATCAAGCCGCGTGACAAAATCTTTCGGTAGCGTCTCGTCGCCCTGATAGAGCCCTGCTGCCCAGGTCCCTAGTTCAGCCCAGGTTCGCATCGTCGACACATCGAGGCGGCCCCATTGGAAGGCGCTGGCGGGAACGTTATTCTCAGACTGCACCGGCGCAGGGTCCTGCGCCATCCACTCCCATTCACCGCCGCCATCAGTCTTGCGAGCCGTGAAGAAAATGTCGCTGTTGATCGCCTTATATTGTGGGTCCAACCCCGCGGGCCAGATCACGCGCAGTGTGCGCAGCGCCAAGGGCTCGGAAAATCGTTGCGTGAAATGGTAGAATGCGTGGCCGGGCCAAAGGCTCGTTCGCGTATGGGTCGTCATCGCATATTCAACGATATCGCCGACCCGCACGTCGCGCAGGTTGGCGATTGCCTTTAGCGTCCCGCTCACGATGCCGCTGTCCAACTCGCCCTCGCGCTCAACGACGCGAAACTTCGTCTCGCGCGTGAGATCGATGACTTTGCCATTGCGGATCAGCCGCACAAAATTGATGCTTACGCTCTCGAAACTCGGATCATAGGTCACCGAAATCTGGCCTGCGGACTCGAGTCCGCTGCGATTGGTTATCTTGCTCGAAAAGCGGAACCACGCGTCGTGCCCATCGGTACGCAGTCGATACTGACCGTCCACCAAAAGATTGGCGATGCCGTTTTCGGCGCGTTCTATCCGCGCAGGCGTCGCTTCCGGGAGGTTCCGCTCCTTCACCCAGCCCGGTTGCGCTTCTATCTCGATTGTCGGCGCTTCCGCGGCTGCTTGCGCCTCCTTTGTGGGCACGCCGCTGGTCTCACTGGCGTGGCCGGGAGTCGGCAATAGAGCGGCTATAAAGATAAAAAGCGCATGTGGGGAATGCCGCCCGGTATAAATGCTCACGTTGCTGATTGCCCCACTCGATTTTGATTCAGATGGATATGCGATGCGCCAGGTGGTGGCAAACACTATGCGCGCGCGCAATAGTCCACCTCGCCTCTCCTGCGCGAAGGCCGCACTTTCCACGATCAGCGGTATGGTGATTGCCAGGCGAAAAGTCGCGGCCGCCATCGCCGGTCTCGCCCCGCAAATGTCGAACATGATCGAACACTTTACAGGCAGTGCAACCGGATCGAGCGCATGCTATTCATTCAAGGTCTGCCAACACTGGATGCGGGGTAGCAATCAGTGGTGCACACCCAAGGTGCTTTGGCCCGGCGGACGTATGACCAATGCAGCCGTGGCACAATGGATCGCAACGCCCTGACGCTTTGGCGTGGGTCGCGCCCCGCTTCCCGAAATAGCGTCGTTTACAAGACAGCCGCACATTCGGGGTCTGCGGATAATCG
>NZ_MKRR01000089.1:0-1468 GCF_001897045.1 Sphingomonas sp. 66-10 | reverse complement strand
CGGCACAGGGCGGCCCTAGTCATGCAGACGCGGAAAAAGGGGTAAACGTCTGCGAAGTCTATCCCTGGCTTAGAACTTACCGCGCAGGGTCAGGGTGTAGCTACGCGGATAGGGCGAAGCCCAGCTCGCGTTGTAACCGTTGGCGTTGTCGAAGAACGGCGGGTCCTTGTCGAACAGGTTGCTCACCTGTCCTTGCAGGGTCACGCCCTTCAGCAGGTTCTTCAGCTCGTAGGCCACCGAGAGGTCGACGGTCTTGAACGCGTCCACCTTCTGGTTCGGGACCACGACCGAAGCCTGGTTCGTGTACTCGCCGGTGTAGTTGTAGAAGACGTTGGCGGTCAGGTTCTCGTAGATCCAGCCGGCGTTGAAGCGCGCCTTCCACTCGACGACGTCGGTGGTGTTGAAGCGGTCTTCGAACGGCTGGGTCGGCAGAACCTTCTGCTTGTACTGCAGCTGCTGGTTCGCCGTGACGCCGACCTGGAATTGACCCCAGTTGTCGGTGCTGAAGCGATAGCTGATGTCGTAGTCCAGGCCTTCGTAGATCCGCGTGCCGAGGTTCACGGCTTCCGTGTGCGGAACGTACTCGAAGTTCGGCACCAGGATGGCGTTCGACGGCGGATACAGGCGCAGGATTTCGTTCATCCGTTCTTGCGTCGGGAAGAACTCAGCCAGGCCGGCGAAGGCCGGGTTGGTGATCAGGTCGCTACCCGTAACCTTGAAGAACAGGTTCGAGTAATCGATGTAGTACCAGTTCACGCCGGCGCGCAGGCCCGGCAGGAAGTCCGGGGTCCAGGAGACGCCGAACGACTTGGTCTTGGCTTCTTCCGGCGTCAGCAGGTTACCGCCTTGGCCCGAGAGGGTGTACTGGTTGATGTTGGTGAGCGTCGTGCCCTTGTAGGGGCCGTAGCCGATCGGCAGGTTCGGGTTGGCGTTGTAACCCGGCTGGCCGAACAGGCCGGTCAGCAGGCCGACGTTCGGGGCGTTGAAGTTGGTGCCATACGACGCGTTGAAGCGCAGGCCCTGGATCGGCGAGTAAACGATGCCGTACTTCGGGTTAAAGGTGCCCTCGTACTTGTCGTAGTAGTCGTAGCGACCCGAAACCGACAGCGTCAGTTCCTGGACCAGCGGCATGGCGTTGCCCGAGCCGACCAGCGGAGCGTTCACTTCGAAGAAGGCGGCCGAGACTTGCTGACGCGGGTGGTCGTCACGGACGACGGCGTTGTAGCCGGCGTTCGGGTTACGCGAACCCGCGAGTTGCAGGGCGTTGGCCTGGGTAGCGCGGAACGAAACGCCCGTCGCCATCCGGAGCGTGCCGCCCGGCAGTTCCATCAGCGGACCGTCGGCCTTGAACTGCAGTTCCTGCAGGCCTTGTTGGCCCCAGTTCCACTGACCGGTGTCGTTGTTGATCTTGGCGAGCGTGGCCGGGTTGTTGTTGGCCGCGGTGCCGAAGGGGTTGAACGCCGTGGCC
>NZ_MKRR01000088.1:1307-7301 GCF_001897045.1 Sphingomonas sp. 66-10 | reverse complement strand
GACGGGCACATGGGAACACCGGATCGGCGTCGGCGCGTCCCGGCCTATCTCTTTCGCCTCGATGCGCGCTCCATTGAGATTTTCCAGATGCTCAAACCCAGGCTCATTGTTGCTTCAATCATGCTGCTGCCGGTGATCGCTTCCGGTGCCAAAGGGCAATGGAAGCCGCTTCCGGGATTGCATCGCTGGTCGCAGATTGATCGGATTCCGAGGCATCGGAAGGTGGCGAGGGACGGTGTCCCTGAACCCTATCGCGCGTTGCGCAATCCTTTGATCAGGTCCGCGGCTACGGTCGCGAGAGGAGAGGTGGTTTATGCCGCCCATTGTGCCGCCTGTCACGGCGCGACCGGCACCGGTGATAGACCGGCGGGATCGGTCCTGGCGCCCGCGCCGTTCGATCTTGCCTGGCTTTCTGAAATGAAGGTCTCCCGATCCGACGGATTCATGTATTGGACCATCGCCGAGGGTGGCGCGCCCGTTGCCAGTTCGATGCCTGCGTTCGGAAAGATTCTGGCAGCCGACGACATCTGGGCGGTGACGACATTCATCCAGGCCAATCTCCCAAAGGTCGGGGGGCCACGCCGCTGAAGGCGCATATGGCTCCCCCGTCCTGTCCGGCGATATCGCTGAAATGCTCAGGCGGGCGCGGCGGCGCTGCCATCGCTGGCCAACCACGCCCTGCCTTAGCCAAGGTTCCGATCGCGGGGATGCCACCGCATCGATCAGGTGCCTTTTCGCAATTTGTCGATCTTCTGTTGCTGATGTGCGCGGCTTAGCACCCGGCTGCAGACGAGCCTTGCGCGGTCGGCGACCCGCCCGAGGCATTGAGCCGCATAATCCTGTGCGAGCGGTGTCACGATGGAATCGAGATGTTCATGCTCGACGCTGGCAAAAGAGAAGATCGTCTCAAGATAGGAATCGAACGCCTCGCGCATGCCCTCCCATTGCCCGCGCTCGGCAAGCCACGGGAGCGTTGAACCAGACGTTGTGACCAGCACGAAATCTTTGTTTTCCAACATTTCGTGCGGCTTGTTGTGGCGGATTGCCGTGGCGCTGAGCCCGGCCCCGAGCACGCGATCGACATAGCCCGTAATGATTGCCGGAGGCATTCCGAACCAGATAGGATAGACGAGCGTGATCACCCGCGCAGTCCGCACCAGTTCGAGTTCCCATTCGACATCCGGCGATAGGCGGAAATCCGCCGCCTCGGCCCGCTCCGCGGCGCGCAAGAGCGGATCGAAGCCGATGGCGTAAAGGTCGCGGATCGTCGGCGACTGACCGCATTGACGGATCGAATCCGCATAGGCCGACGCGACCGCATGATTAAAGCTGTTCGGCGCGGGATGCCCAAGGACGATTAGATGATGCAGATCGCCTGGAGTGACGTTCAGCATCTGTCTTTCCTTTCAGAAGGCCCCGACCGCGCGTCGCTCCGCTGGCCCAGCGCGATCGCGATGAGGCTGGCGAAAGAGGTGGCATTGAGTTTGCGCATGAGCCGCGCACGATGGATCTCGACCGTGCGGTGGCTGATTCCCAGCGCCTCTCCGATCGCGCGATTGGTGAGGCCTTGCACGATGCCGTCGAGTACCTCGCGCTCACGTGGTGAAAGGTGATTGAACAGCGGGGGGGTGGCCTTGCCGGCAGGGCGGACGACGCTCCCGGTCATGCCAACGATTCCCGGTGCGGCCGTTCACCCCTAGCGCAGGCGATAGCGGCTGGGTCGCGTTGGCACCGTTGTGCAGGTCGAACTCTCATCGTTCATATCCCCTGGAATGGATCAATGCCCCAAACGGAGGAGGTTCGTCGTTACGTATTGGCCCTAGGGTTTGCGCTTTGGAAGCGAGCAGAACTTTCATGTTCCAATTGAAATGTGACCTCACATCGCCAATCCGGCCTAGCGGGTGGGCGAAAGGCCGGTCAGCCGGCCCAGTGCGGGCCTGTGAGAGCTTGTTCCACTATCGCTCGCGTTTTGGCGATGACCTGTGCCAGCGACGCGTCAGTGCTCACCGCGTGCCAGCCTGAGGGTACGCGCATCGGTCTCGAGGATTGCAGCCTGACGACCCGCACGTCCGCATCAGAGGCGTCGCCCGCCCGCTTGGCCACGCGAGCGAGCCTTGTTGCCTCCGGTGCTTCTAGCCAGCATCCGATAAATGGAACGCGAGCGTGGGTAGCCACGCGATCGATCCGTACGCGCTCATCATTTCGCGCCAGTACCGCGTCGACGATGACGAAGTTTCCGGACGAGAGATGCGCGCTCGCATGGTCGCAAATCAAGTCGTATACGATATTGTTCGCCAGCGGCGAGTAGAAGCTCTCGGCGAGTTTCTGTTCTGGTGGCACACGCGCCAATCGCTTGCGAAAGACATCCGTGCGTAGCACCCGTGCCCCCGGTGCCCGGCCGAACGCGCCAGCAATTGCCCTCGCAACCGCGGACTTGCCGGTTCCCGAAAGGCCGCCGATCGCCGTAAGGGCGATCGATCCGGGCTCCAGCAGCGCTTCCGCCAATGACAGGAAGCGCAAGGCTTCCTTCTGGTTCGAGGAACGTGCCTGCTGCTCCGCCGCGGCGGCCAACACATGTGCCCTGATCGTCGCCCGCATCGACATGAAGAGCGGGAGGAGCCTTACCCCCTCCTCGTCGGCGGCTACATCGATATAGCGGTTGAAGAGGATATTGGCGTCGGCGGTCAGGCCCTTGCGCCAAAGGTCCATCAATAGGAAAGCGACGTCGTAAAGCGTGTCGGTGGTCGCGAGTTCGTCGCTGAACTCAAGGCAGTCGAAAAGCACCGGTTCACGGTTGATCACGGCGATATTGGCGAGGTGCAAATCTCCGTGCGTCCGCCGTACGAAACCCATGCGCGCGCGCCTGTCGAGCAGAACTGCATGGCGTTCGGCTGTCTTTCGCTGGCTGTCGATAAGCCGCAAGACGCGGGCGCGGCCAAATATCGGGGTGAACCTGGCGAGGCTGTCCGCATTGCCATCGATGATATGCCGTACATCGTTGGCGCCATGCTCGCGCCTGACGGGCCCGGCCTTGTCATGGAACGAGTGGATCTGATCTGCGAGCCGGGTGATCAGTGTGATATCAAGCCCGCCGGCCTCGGCGACATCGGTAAGCAGCGACTGGTCGGGGATGCGGCGCATTTCGAGCAGCCAGTCGACCGGCTCGCCGCAGCCGCCGATGCGAAAGCTTTCTCCGGATCGTACGACCGGATGCACCGCGAGATACATGTCAGGTGCCGTCCGGCGATTGAGGCGAAGCTCAGCTTCGAGCGCAGCGCGACGCAATGGCGGGGTCGAGAAGTCGAGATAGGGATATTTTACCGCTCGCTTCAGTTTCCACGCCCTGTCCCCCGCCAGAAAAAGGCTGGCGGCGTGCGTATCAATTTGCGTGCAGCCATGGCCGTCATCGAGCGTGGCTTTAAGGAAAGCGATGAGATCGCGCTGGCCGCGCCGATCTCGAGGAGGCTGTGATCGGGGCATTGTTCAAGGCCTAACGGGATTTCGTTCCAGCGGCATGGAGGGTGTCATAAGAATGATAGACGGGCAGGATTCTGTCGCCGCTGCCGAACGTGAAGGGGTCAAACCGAGATCGTTCATCGAGGATAACCTCCTGGTAGAGAAATCTATCGGCGCATGATTGACGTGGAGATACTGCGCCGCATTGGGCAAAGTTCCCTGTTTCATGTTCTCGTACCGCCGCGGAATAGCGCCTTCTTGTGCAGCGCTGCACCAGATAGCTGATCCGCGCAGAAAATCGGTCATCCGCTGCATCGCCGGCAAAAAAAAAGACTGTACAATAAGGTCAGGGCGTGACGCGTTTCGGACCCAGGTGGTACTGACGCGAGGCTGCGTTCAGCCCGGCTGGTCGGCGCGGGTGAGACCGAGCCCGTCGAGGTTCTGCGCTACGAAATCCCAGTTGATCGCGTGGCGGAGGATGGCCTCCGCGTAGCTCGCCCGCACGTTCCGGTAGTCGATATAATATGCATGCTCCCACACATCGAGAATCAGGAGCGGCCTCGCATCATGCGCTGCCGGCGTGTCGGCGTCATGATAGGAGGTGACGTCAAGCTTGCCGTCGATCAGATTGAGCGCTGCCCAGCCGCTCGCGAAATGGCCAACGGCTTCGCCTTTCAGCTTTTCAACGAGATTGTCGAGCGAGCCGAAACTCTCATTGATCAGGCCGAGGAGCTTGCCCGTAGGCTGCTTCTTTTGGGGCGACAGGCCAAGCCAATAAAAGCTGTGATTCCAGATTTGCCCCAGCTGATTGAAGAGCTCGTCCGGGCGGGATTTCGCGGTCAGCCGGATCAATTCGAAGAGCGATTTCCCCTGAAGCTCCGGGTTCGTTGCAATGAGCTCGTTCGCCTTTAGGACATAGGCGTTGTGATGCTTGCCATGATGAAAATGGAATGTCTCCGCCGAGAGAATCTCGCCGAAGGCGTCCGTGGCATAGGGCAGTGGGGGAAGCTGAAAGGCCATGATCCGCTCCAGAATGGTTCACCAATGAACAATCGCCCGGGATGAAGATGCAGATTGCGTGCCATCCCGGAATCAAGTTTTAGATGCGTCGCCGGTTCAGTCTCGGCACCATTGCTGCGGGTGCTAGGCAGACACTCACATCAGTCGGCGAATGCCCTCGCGCCCCGATCATCCTGAGCGGATGCCCGCGGGGTAACAAGCCAGTTCCAGACCGCGGCAAAGGTCACGCCGATCACGAACCCGACGCCGGCCGTCACCGCGACAAGCGTCATTGCGGTAACTGCATCAAATGGTGCAAGCATGTAGGTGAATTCGAGGAAATGTAGCTTCAGTATGTAATCGAGCACTGGTTTAGCAGCGCCGAAAGCGATCAGCATTGCCCAGACCAAATGTCCGATCCCCACTACGATTCCGAGGGCAACGCCGCTCTTCAATTTGCTCAGGTGGCGCATGGAATCCACTCCAGATAGCGTTAAAGTCACGCGCAATATGACGTGATCGAAGAGCCATCGGAATCCGCGACAATACCTAGTGTCGTGGCCGCATGAATAGGCGGGTCGCGGCGCGCTGCCGACCCCCGCCTATCACCGGCTCAATCCCGCGCTGACGCACCCTTTGCGGTGAGCATTGCGGCATCCGAACGGCGGCTGGACTGACTGGAAGTGCATGAGTACCGTCTATTTGGGCTCCGCAATGCCGTCGTTCGGCTGATCACCAGTCCATCCACTACTCGTTTCCCGTATAGCGACGTCAAATTCTTGTCCATCGAGCCAGCGGAGAGCGCTTGGACTCGAGGTCCGATGCCACATGTTCGCGGCGCTTGGGTCGCTGGACGCCTGCTTTCTGCCGTCGCCGAAGACCTGGCCGCGGCCTTGGCCGCGATATATTGTTCTCCTATTCCGCTGGCATGACCAGCCACCTTTATTTCGATGATCATGGTGACGCGATGGTGTTGCGGCGGAAGCTCGCGCGGCGAATAGCATCGGATCGGCAGCTGTCGGCGGATGCGAGCGCCAAGTCGCTGACAGGTTGAATTTGGCGCGCGGTCGGCATCGGTCCAAATTTCGCGCTGGTGAGTTTTGCTTTGTTGCTGGATGCGGCGGTTTCAACGCCGCGAGAAACCCGAAATCCGTCCGCCAGTTGCTGACAGGTGCCGTGCTCGCCTGAAAATCGTTCAATTGGGAGCCTGCCACTCTTCGGGGCTGCAGTCGGGCTGGTCGATACCGGGGACCTCCGGCGCGACTTCGGGCGGGGCTGGCGAGGGAGCAAATAGCGGATCGGGCGGGCTCTCAGGCGGCGATTGCGGATTGATCGTATCGGGAGGCGGTGCTCCGGGTGTGGTTGCCATGACCGTTTATCCTCTCTAAGTCCCGGATCGGGAAGCCATCGACACATTGCGCCTCTGCTGAAGCTGGTGCGCCGAGGCAAAGCGCGGCCTTGTGGGATCCGTGCTTCAAGCGAGCTCGTCGAGCCGCTTACTCAATTCACGCGGAGTCAGTACGGCGAGATCCTCGGGGA
>NZ_MKRR01000088.1:0-1282 GCF_001897045.1 Sphingomonas sp. 66-10 | reverse complement strand
TAGGATAAGTTCGCCCGTCGCGCCTGCCGCCGCAATTGCGCGGTCGAGCGCTGCTTCGCAGAAAGCATCCTTGCGCCGTTGATGCGTATTGGCGTCACTATAAGCGCTACGCTCATTGCCCATGCTTTGAAATGATCGACCGGGCCGAGGTTCGCTCAAGAGGCTGGTCCGAGGATTGTGAATGCGCGCTTGCTCGACCGCTTCGAGCTCGATCGCGTGCTCACTGCCGCTGTTGCGAAACAGGCATGTGTTTCCGCCATCAACGACTAATATGTAGGATCCCCGAGGCGTCGACATAGAAAGTTTCCTCAAAAGACGTTAATCCGTGAATAATATCTTGTAATATTCTTGCGTTAATTCACCGCCTGCGCAAAAAAACAGATATTATTTAATTGATGCTTTTAGCTCTGGCATCGTTATCATTGATGTCGTCGATGTCTTTGCAGAGCCCGGGATGGTTCTGGTTTCGTGTTCACCCGATACCTTGAGGAGGCCGCTGGCAATGGCGCGCGTCACAAGGTGGGCGCGGTTGCGCGCACGGACCTTAAGTCGCGTATTTTCAATATGGCGCTCTACCGTGCGCGGGGCAATCGAAACACGTTGCGCGATCTGCTTGGCCGATAGGCCGCGAGCGACAAACGCAAGAATCTCCAGTTCGCGCGCTGTGAGGCAAGCGCTAAATGCTTCGTTGGAAAGTGAGGACATCCGGCACCTCCTGCTTCGTCTACGAAACTTGCCAGACCAAAGCGCGCGCCTGGATGCAGTCCCGCGCTCCACCCCGATTTGGCTTGTGAGCCGTTTTGGTGAGTAGCAAAGCTGAAGCAGCGTGGCTGCTCGCAATATTACTTAATAGTCACAAAATTTTAAGGGAGATGCGGGGCTCCGGCGACGCCGTCTGAGAAATCCGGGAATTGGGGGTGGCGGGAACGACAAATTTTTTCTCCTTGCGCGCTGGATAACATTCGAGTCGTGCGGGAAAATGCCGTCGATACCCATGCTCGTGTAATAGGCGCACGCATACGTCGGTGAAATGAATCGCGCAAAGAGGTATTTAAGTTTACCTTGAGAAACATCTCCGCTAATCAAACGATTTGGAGAACTTAGTTATGTGTATCTTTGTAGAAGGACTAAGTAAATCTACCTACGTAACTTCGCATATATACTGTGCAGTGGAGAAATTTATTTCGATAATCTACTATCCGCGGCGGTCATGGTTAATAGAGGACTGTCATGGGAGGGAACCCCGAGCTCCACGCGGTGAGGCTCGCGATCGCGCGTTCCC
>NZ_MKRR01000087.1:1460-2100 GCF_001897045.1 Sphingomonas sp. 66-10 | reverse complement strand
GCGGTCCCCGTTGGGCGGTCTCTGCAGCATGGCTCCGTCCGTGATGAAAATCACTAGCTTCGGTGCCAAGATCGGAGGCGATGCGAGCCGAGGCAATTCGGTTGTGAGGCGTAGGATCGGCGGTCCGCAGCGAGCGATCGCGCAGGTTTTCGCAGGAACGCCAAGCCTTTCGCGAAGTAGCGTCGCACAAAGACTTGTGAACTTCGGTCCTGCGAGCGCTCGCTGGGCAGACTCGAGGTGTTCCCATGCAAGGAATGATGATACCTTTACGGGGCTAAAGTCAATATACGCCTAGTATATGTAACATGCCCGCTAGCCCTTCGAAGCTGAAGACGCGCGCCCTTACCCTCGTCCGGAAGAGGGGGATCGCCCGTGCCCGCGATTTCAACGCCCTGGGGGTCCCCCGGGTCTATCTGAAGCGGATGCAGGAGGAGGGGCTCCTGGTTCAGCGGGGCCGAGGCCTCTACCAACTCGCCGACGCCAAGCTCTCGCCGGCGCACAGCCTGGCCGAGGCTGCCCGGATCGTCCCCCACGGCGTCATATGCCTTCTTTCTGCGCTGCAGTTCCATGAGCTGACGACTCAAACGCCTCACGAAGTCTGGGTGCTCATCGGATGGAAGAAATGGGCTCCGACGCGCCC
>NZ_MKRR01000087.1:0-1448 GCF_001897045.1 Sphingomonas sp. 66-10 | reverse complement strand
CCGGATCATTCGGGCCACCGGCAAGTCGCTTACCGCCGGCGTTGAGCTTCACAAGATCGAGCAGGTCCCGGTTCCGATCACCGTCCCGGCGAAGACGGTCGCCGATTGTTTCAAGTACCGAAACAAGATTGGACTGGACGTCGCGATCGAAGCCCTGCGCAACTGCCTTCGCAATCGCCGAGCCACCGCGGACGACCTCTGGAAGTACGCCACCATTGATCGCGTGCAGAACGTGATGCGACCGTATCTCGAGGCCCTCCTGTGAACCGAAAGGGGCGTCCCCGGAATATTGCCGCATCGGTGAGGGCGCGGCTGACGCAGCGCGCCCGCGATAGGCAAGAAAACGTCCAGTTAGCGCTGATCCGCTACGCAATCGAGCGGCTGCTGTACCGGCTCGGTCTTTCCTCCTATCGCGGAGAGTTCATCCTCAAGGGGGCGATGCTCTTCAGCCTCTGGGCGCCGACGCCCTATCGCTCGACCGGCGATCTTGATCTTCTCGGATTCGGCGATCCGGCACCCGAGCGCATCGTGTCGGTGTTTCGCGAAATCTGCTCGCTTGCCGCCGCCGATGATGGCGTGGTCTTCAAGCCAGAGACGATCCAGGCGCACGCGGCGCGCCTCGAGGAAGAATACAGCGGCATCCGTTTGACGATTGACGCCGAAATTGCTGGAGCTCGACTGCCGCTTCAGATCGATATCGGCTTCGGCGACATCGTCACCCCGGGCATCCAGGACATCGACTACCCATCTCTGCTCGGCATGCCCTTGCCGCATCTGCGCGCCTATCCGCCGGAGACCGTGGTCGCGGAGAAGCTTCAAGCGCTGGTGGCTCTTGGGTTGCTCAACAGCCGCATGAAGGACTTCTTCGATCTCTGGGCCATCTCGGAGACCTTTGCCTTTGCCGGATCGACTCTCGTCCATGCCATTCAGGCGACATTCGAACGACGCGCGACAACCATTCCACTGCAAATGCCCGCTGCCTTGACAGCGACTTTCTCCAGCGATTCCACGAAGCAAGCCCAATGGCGAGGCTTCCTGCGGCGAACCGCGATCGCTCTTGCGCCAGCTCCCTTGCCAGACCTCCTTCATCGCATCGGAGATTTTGTAATGCCCCCGCTTGAGGCATTGCGGGCAGGCGCCACGTTTAACAAGAACTGGAGGCCTGGAGGGCCTTGGAAGATCGCGAAAAAAGAGTGAGAGGGCTGCGCTGGCTTCCGTGGCGGATTGGAGGTCAAGAGAGAGTCTCTCGGCCGTCCGTCGCGGAGTATCCCTCATGGCAAAGGCCGTTCAGAAGATCATCCTCAGTGCCTCGCGCGACATCCCCTTCAACAAGCTGGTGCTCAGCCAATCCAACGTCCGGCGCCTGAAGGCCGGCGTCTCGATCGAGGACCTGGCCGAGGACATCGCCCGGCGCGGGCTCCTGCAGGGCCTCAACGTCCGGTCGGTCC
>NZ_MKRR01000086.1:0-1412 GCF_001897045.1 Sphingomonas sp. 66-10 | reverse complement strand
CTTCGTGAAGACCTCGATGCAGGAGCGCGAGATCATCTGGGAGGCGGAGCTGCGCGGCATGACGCCCGAGGCGGTGCGCGCCGAATATGTCTCGCTGACGCCGCTCGGCCGCATCGAGGAACCGGAGGACGTCGCCGATGTCGTCGTCTTCCTCGCCTCCGACGCCGCCCGCTTCATGACCGGCCAGGGCATCAACATCACGGGCGGCGTCCGGATGGACTGACGGCCGGGGAAGGCGTATTGCGCCGGGATCGACGCGGGCAGCGGAGCTGAACGATGAATCCCTGGCGGAGATACGCCCCCGTCTGGCAGCGGCGTGCCGCGACCACGATCGGCGCGGTGCTGATCGGCCTCGCGGCGCTCGCCTTTGCCGGCGCCGCCGATATCGCGCAGGACGGCTTCGCCTGGCTCATCGCCCGCTGGCCGCTGCTGCCGCTGGCCCTGACGCCGGCCGCCTATGCCCTCATCGCCTGGATGACCCGGCGGCTGGCGCCCGAGGCGCGCAGCTCCGGCATCCCGCAGGTGATCGCCGCCACCCACAATGCCGATTCGGCCGCCAATGAGCGGCTGACCTCGCTGAAGACGGCGGCGGTGAAGCTGGTGATGACGGTGCTCGCGCTCGGAGCCGGCGGCTCGGTCGGCCGCGAGGGGCCGACGGTGCAGATCAGCGCCGCGATCATGAACGCGACGCACCGCCTGTTCCGCGTGCCGCTCACGGCCGCGGTCACCATCGCCGGCGGCGCGGCCGGCGTCTCGGCCGCCTTCAACACGCCGCTCGCCGGCGTCGCCTTCGCGATCGAGGAGCTCGCCTCGGCCTATGAGCAGCGGCTGGCGCTCCTTACCATGGCGGCGGTGCTCATCGCCGGCCTCGTCAGCCTCGGCATCGCCGGCGACTATCTCTATTTCGGCGCCGTGCACGAATCGCTGTCGCTGAAGGCCGCGCTCGTCATCGCGCCGGTCGCGGGCGTCGCCGGCGGGCTGCTCGGCGGCCTCTTCTCGCGCATCGTGCTCTGGTTCACGTTCTCGACCGCCGCGCCGATCCGCGCCATCCGCGCCCGCCCGGTCCTGTGGGCGGCGTCGGCCGGCCTCGTCATCGCGGTGATCGGCGTCGCCGGGGCCGGCCTCACCTGGGGCACCGGCTACGACGTCTCGCGGCGGATCATCGAAGGCGGCGCGGAGCCGCTGTGGTTCGGCCCGGCCAAGATGGCGACGACGTTGCTCACCGCGCTGTCCGGCATTCCGGGCGGCATCTTCGCGCCCTCGCTCGCCGCCGGCACCGGCCTCGGCCAGATCATCTCCAGCCTCTTTCCCGGCGAGCCGGTCGGCGCGGTCGTCGTGCTCGGCATGATCGCCTATTTCGTCGGCGTCGTGCGGGCGCCGCTGACGGCGGTGCTGATCGTCTCGGAGATGAC
>NZ_MKRR01000085.1:1054-2563 GCF_001897045.1 Sphingomonas sp. 66-10 | reverse complement strand
CCGACGCTCGACGATCTCATCGTGCTGGCCGGGCTTGTGCTGGTGCGGACCTTCCTGAGCATCTCGCTTGGGGTCGAGATCAACGGCCACTGGCCTTGGGAGGAAACCCGGATGGCGCGGGAGAAGGCGCGTGCTGCGGCGTTGGATGGGTCGCCTATGACGGCTGAGGCCGCCGGACGCGGCGCAGCGCTCAAGGGATAGCAGATGGGAGGTGCATGATGATCGAGAGACGCGAATTGCTGATGGCCGGCGCCGGCCTTGCCGCCGCTGGAACGCTGGCTGGGCCGGCGGCGGCGCAGCAGCATCGAATGGAAGGGATGGCGATGTCGATGACGGACTGCATCGACGATTGCGTGGCTTCGCACCGCATGTGCCTGGAGACCGCCGCCTGGCTGACGAAGCAAGGCGTCGCGTCAGCCACGGCGTCGCTGATCGCCATGCTGAACGACTGTGCGGAACTGTGCCAGGCGACCGCCAACTCGATGCTGCGCGAATCCTCCCTCCATACCATCCTGTGTCGCGCCTGCGCTGACGGCTGCGAACGATGTGCGCGGGAATGCCTGAGCCACGTCGTGGGCGAGCGGATCAAGCGTTGCTCGGCTACCTGCAAGGATTGCGCCGCCAGCTGTCGGATGATGGCGGACATGGCCAGCTGAGTGTCCTAGAACGCGCCCAGGCGTAGTGGGGTCAAGCAGCTCCGGCACGATTGAAGCGATCCGTCGGCTCCACAATGTGGGACCGCTGCGAAGCTGGGTCGTACGGGCGCGAAAGCGGGACTGGTTAGGTATCGGCGGTAGCGCTTTTAGACTAGCCAGGCAGCGATCGCGCCAACCACCGACTTGGTTTCGGCAACGTCGCGGACTTGCACGGTATCCAGCCCGAGGTGCTTGGCCGGATAATCATTTCCGCCCGGGAAGATCGCGTCACCGAAGAAGATCATCTTGTCGAGTGCGACGCCGGTCTGCTCGGAAAGGCGCTTGAGGCCATAGGCCTTGTCTATCCCTTCGCGCGTGATGTCGATCGATGTCGCCCCGCCGATATTGATGCCAAAGCCTGGCAGCAACGGCTGGAGCAGGGCCTGCAATCTCTTGCGCTTGGCGTGATCGGGATCCCACGTGTCCTTGGCCTCGAGCGGCGCTTGCTGACCGAGCGCGGAGAATGTGATCTGGCTGCCGCGATCCTCGATCTGCTCGCCCCAGATGTTCTCGTTTGCATAGCCCGCCTGCTCGACCGTCTTGGTTAGTGCTTCGCGGATGCGCTGGCTTTCGTCGCCGGTGAACAGATCGGCATAGATACGCGTCCATACTTAAACCCCGAGGCCTCCGACAAACCCGGGGCGGTTCAAGTTGATCAATAATCAGCCAGGCGAGCGTTCAATCACTGCGGCACCGATCCGAGTGAGCGTCCATTCCGACAATTTAGCCTGGGCCAGTCCGAGTGGCTGGTTCGGCGGTGGGCCTTGCCCCGATCGCGCCGAAGCAAAAGCGGCGTGCGATTTACGTTTCGCTG
>NZ_MKRR01000085.1:0-887 GCF_001897045.1 Sphingomonas sp. 66-10 | reverse complement strand
CATCTCAACGGCAAGCTCCCTGGGGAGCGAGAATCGACCGGGCATGTGTCCGGTCGAACTGAAACTCAGACTTGAAGGAATCATATTTGCGCAAGAAAGCAGCGATTATCGCTTCGCTCGCAGCCTTTGGCGTCCTTGCCGTCGGCGCCGGGCCAGTTCTCGCCGATGGGATGCCGCCGGGCATGCCCGACCTTGAACAGACGCTCAAGGCGAAGCCGGCGCCGGCTCGGTCCGACACGGCCCAGATGCAAGGAATGCGACACCGCGAAGTACGGATGCACGGTGAGATGATGCAGGACCATCGGATCGCTATGCGGGAGATGGGAACCCAGGACGGAGCCTCCCGCATGTTGCATAGGTCGCGGGGCGGTTGCTGACCCTGCATTAAGCCAGCTCCGACCACGAGGCTGGGCGGCCAACGACCGTGGCCTAGTTCAACCGCAGCTTTGGCCCGCCGTTCTCCCACGGCGGGCCAATTGGCTTTTGCACTTCGCTGCCGGCCGCCATCAAGCGGGATCATGAATTCGCTTGAACTTGGGCCATGGTCCACCCCGCACGATCCCGCTCATGCTTGTCGCGATCCAAAGCGGATTCGTAAGTTACGTATACAGACTGCGTCTCGCTAGCAGCATTGAAGCTTCGGAATTGCCGGGATCGGAACGTCGACCGGGCAACAGGACGAACACTCGGAGACCCTCAATGCGACAGACGACATTTCGCGCGGCGACCATCAGCCTCTTCGCGACGCTAACCTTCGCCGCCGGCACCGCTCTCGCCCAGTCGACGCCCGCGCCCGCGCAGACTGCGCCGGCCCATGCCCACCAGCAGGGCATGGATCATGGCGGGCAGCAGATGCACGATCAGATGATGAAGGATCATCAGGCCGG
>NZ_MKRR01000084.1:0-1547 GCF_001897045.1 Sphingomonas sp. 66-10 | reverse complement strand
AGGTCGATGGAGGTCTGCGCACCGGCCGCGACGTCGCCATCGGCGCGCTGCTGGGCGCCGACGAGTTCGGCTTCGCCACGGCGCCGCTGATTGCCGCCGGCTGCATCATGATGCGCAAGTGCCATCTCAACACCTGCCCGGTCGGCGTGGCGACCCAGGACCCGGTGCTGCGCAAGCGCTTCACCGGCCAGCCCGAGCACGTCATAAATTATTTCTTCTTCGTCGCCGAGGAGCTGCGCGAGATCATGGCGCGGCTCGGCTTCCGGACGCTGAACGAGATGATCGGCCGGGTCGACCGGCTCGACATGCATCGTGCGGTCGATCACTGGAAGGCGGGCGGCGTAGACCTGTCGCGTCTGCTGCACGTCGCGCCGGCGCGCGAGGGCGTGGCGATCTGGAACAGCGAGCAGCAGAATCACGGGCTCGACAAGGCACTCGACCATAAGCTGATCGAGGCGGCGCAGCCGGCGCTCGAGAAGGGCGAGCCGGTGCAGATCGAGCTGCCGGTCAGCAACGTCAACCGCACGGTCGGCGCCATGCTGTCGGGCGAGGTCGCCAGGCTCCATGGCCATGCCGGCCTGGCGGAGGACACGATCTCGGTGGTGTTGACCGGCACGGCCGGGCAGAGCTTCGGCGCCTTCCTCGCGCATGGCGTTTCGCTCGACCTGTCGGGCGACGCCAACGACTATGTCGGCAAGGGCCTGTCGGGCGGTCGCGTGGTCGTGCGCCAGCCCAAGGGCACCAGCCGCGATCCGCTGCAGAACATCATCGTCGGCAATACCGTGCTCTACGGTGCGATCGGCGGGGAAGCCTATTTCGAAGGCGTCGCCGGCGAGCGCTTCGCCGTGCGCAATTCGGGCGCGGTGTGCGTCGTCGAAGGCACCGGCGATCACGGCTGTGAATACATGACCGGCGGCGTGGTGGTGGTGCTGGGCGACACCGGGCGCAATTTCGCGGCCGGCATGTCGGGCGGCATCGCCTACGTCTACGATCCCAAGGCGCGCTTCGGCGAGCTCTGCAACATGTCGATGGTCGAGCTGGAATCGGTCGGTCCGGCGTCGGGCGATCGCGACAGCCCGGGCCGTCCGCGCCAGCGCGCGCTCAACGCCGACGACACCGGCATGGGCGACGTGCTGGCCTTCGACGCGGAGCGGCTGCGCATCCTCGTCGAGCGGCACCTGCTGCACACCGGCAGCGCGCGGGCGCGCGAACTCCTGGAGGATTGGGACTCCGCGCTGCACAGCTTCATCAAGGTGATGCCCAAGGACTACAAGCGGGCCTTGCTTCAGGCCAAGGAACGCGCGGCGGCGAAAGCGGTGGCAGCAGAGTAAACCGCCCGACAGCGGGCATTGCATGGACATCATGCCGAGGCGGCCCTGCGACCGTCGCCCCGACGCATGGACAGGATGGGGGAGTTTGCAAGCCATGGGTCTTCCCACCGGCTTCCTGGAGATCGAGCGCAAGGACCGGCCCTACAAGAAGGTCGAGAAGCGCCTGAAGAACTGGCAGGAGTTCGTGCTCGGCCTGCCACCGGCCGAGCTGTCGCA
>NZ_MKRR01000083.1:6328-8840 GCF_001897045.1 Sphingomonas sp. 66-10 | reverse complement strand
CACTGCGCCGGCAACGGCGTGACGCTGGGGATCGTTTCCTCCGGCAACGGCGCCGTCCCCGTTCCGGGCGCTGCGCCGGCCAACGCCGGAAGCGCGGCAACACCGAGCGCGGTTGAACACAACCGGGCGAACCACCTCATGCTGCACCTCCCTGACATCGCCGTTCGAGCGGCGTTGCAGGAATAATGTGCGTCCGACCTAATTCTGTCAATCGACCTAAATCTGGCGAGTGACCTAATTTTGAAAAGCTGTTATAGGCGCCGCGATACCGGGAGATGAATTGTTATGAATCAGGATGATAATCTGTCATTTGTGGTCCCAGACCTGATCGTGCCGGAACGCGACGGGGGCTATTCCAAGGGACATGAGACCCGCGAAATGATCCTTCGCGCGGCGCTGTCGATCCTGATCGACGAGGGATATCGCGCGATGTCGATGCGCCGAGTCGCGGCTGCCTGCGGGATGAAATTCGGCAACCTCACTTATCATTATCGCACCCGCGAGGATCTGGTGCGCGAACTGCTCGACGGGATGATCAGCAGCTATGAGGTCGAATTCGAGGCGATCGTCCACCAGCCCGATCTCAGCCCCGACGAGCGGCTCGAACGTTACTGCCGGCTGGTTCTCGACGATATCACGACCAAGAAGACGACCCGGCTGTTCCCCGAATTATGGGCTTTGTCGAACCACGATCCGTTCGTCTATGAGCGGATGCACGAGCTCTACACCCGCGCGCGCCGCCCGCTGTTTGAGGTGGTGGCGGAAATCCGCCCCGATCTGTCGACCGAGGATCAGGAAACGCTGACCTTGTTCATCTCTTATTCGATGGAGGGATCGACGATCTTCGCGGGCTATGAAAAACCGTTCCGATCGCAGATGAATCGGATCAAACACGTATCGATCGAGGCGTTTCGCGAGTTGGTGCACAACTTCAAGCGGAGTTGAACGCATGGTTACCGAGCCCAGGCCGATGTCCCGCGGCGGCAAGATCGCTTACGCCATCGGGCTGCCGCTCGGTCTTATCATGCTGGTCTTTCTGCCGATCGGCCGGCTCGATTGGGTGCCGGGCTGGGTGTTCATCGGCTTCCTCTTCGTCACCTACGGGATTGCCGCGTCGGTCCTGCTTCGGGTCAATCCCGCGATCTTCCGCGCGCGCAACCGCTTCCAGCCGGGGACGCAGCGCTGGGATCTGATCCTGCTGTCGCTGATGCTCCCGGCGATGGTTATCGAGATTCCGCTCGCGACGCTCGATGCCGGGCGGATGCATTGGTCGGTGGTGTCCCCTGCGATCGTCGTGCTGGGCTATGCCTTGCTCGGCGGCGGGATCGCGTTCGGCGGGTGGGCGCAGGCGGTCAATCGCTTCTTCGAACCCGGCGTCAGGCTCCAGCGCGAGCGCGGGCAGCATGTCATCACCGACGGGCCGTATCGCTTCGTCCGCCACCCCGGCTATGTCAGCGCGCTGATGGTCTTCGTCGGACTGGCGCTAGCGCTGGCGTCGTGGTGGGCGCTGATCCCTGCGGCCTGGGCAAGCGCACTGCTGATCGTGCGGACGCGGTGGGAGGATGCGCTGCTTCACGCCGAGCTGGCCGGCTATGCCGATTACGCCCGGCGGACGCGTTACCGGCTGCTGCCGGGCGTGTGGTGAGCGCTATACCAAGGTCGGGCGCGAGCGGATCGCGTTGAGCACCGGCGGTGCGACGCGATAGACCGCCATCCGCCGCCCGCCGCGGTTGACGTGATCGGTCACCCGTCCGGCATAATAGCGCCGCACCAGCCCCGCGCGGACCAGATCGGAAACTGCGCGGCTGACATTGGCCTTGCCGACCGCCAGCGCTTCCTCGGCCAGCGCCGCCTCCAATTTCTCGGGATCGTCACTGCCGATCCGCGCCGCCACCCTGGCCCGCAGCCCGGCACGGCGTCGGTCGCGCGCCGCGAGCGGGACGAGCTGGCGCGCGAGCCAGTCGCGCAACGACAGCCGCTCCCCTGCCCCGCCGCGCACCCACGGCCCCGCCTCGCCATCGGGGCGCGCCGCCTCGGCGATCAGCCCGAGGACGAGAAAGGCATAGCGCGGGCGGCTGGAAGCATCCGCCAGCGAGGCGAGGATCGAACCCAGATCGGGCCGGGCGGCGCTGTCTTCGGTCATGCCGCAGAATCAAGCACATGCGGAACGAATAGTGAATCCCACTTCTGCGCCCGGCATCAACTTTGTCGTGGGTGACACTTTGCCTGAAGGACGGCCGCACCCCGCCGCATCCCTCGTTACCTCCGGTCTTGGGCCGGGGTCCATCGTACCGCAGACTCCGTGGCAAGAACCTCTTGCTTCGCGCTCGCCTCCCGGTGGATCCCGGCTCAAGACCGGGTGGCAGGGGGCCTTCCCGGCTCCAAACCGCCACGGATGACAGTCTGCCGCGCCGATTCTGGTAAAGTGTCACCCGTGGCGCTCCGGGCACAGTGTCACGCGTCGACGACGCGGAACACCGCCCCCGTTCCGGCATTGCGGACCAGATCGACC
>NZ_MKRR01000083.1:439-6278 GCF_001897045.1 Sphingomonas sp. 66-10 | reverse complement strand
GCATTCACCCCCCGGATAGCGCACGCTGGGATAGACGATGCCGTCCGCCTCCGACGCGCGCACCTGTGCCGCAAAACGCTGCGCCGGGGCATAATCGTCCGGATCGAGCAAATCGTCCGCTCCCGCCGCGCGCAGATCGACGAGATCTCCCGACACGTTGAGCACGATCTCGCGGAACTGCGAGGTCCAGCCCGGCGGCTCGGCGGTGCGCGCCATGAAGCGCGCATGGTGGTGGATCGTCTCGAACAGCGCAGTCTCGTAGCGATCCCCGACATAGAGCACGCCATAATCGCCCGCCGAAAAGCGGCTCGGCCGGTCGGGGCTGACATGCGTGAACGAGGCCATCAGCCACGACGCCCCCGGCCCGCCCACGCGGCGGTCGGCCGGCACCAGATCGAGGTTGCCGATCGTCGCCATGATGCGCGGATTGGTCTTCTGCTCGGCCGAGAGCAGCAGCGGCCAGTCGGCCGGATCGGCGATATCCTCGAACAGGTCGATCGGCGGAAACAGACTGCGGATGATCCGTACCGCGCCCTTCCATTCGAGATGCGTGGTCGCGGCCTCGGCCGCCGTCACCACCCGCCGCGCTCGGCGTCGAGATAACGCCGCACCCGCATGATATCGGTCAGTTCGCCGCCCAACATCACGTCGAGCGCGCTCGCGCCGGCGAAGGCGCGATTGGCGGCGCGCACCCAGCCATAACCGCGCTGCGGCTCGCTGAAGATGATCCTGAGCGCCTTATGGATGCCGAGCAGGTTGGAGAGCCGCGCGCGACCGTCGCGCGAGATCCGCCCCGGCCCTTCCGCCTTCCAGCGGCGATAGCTGCGCACCGGCATGTCGAGCAAGGTCGCGGCCTGCTCGTCGGTGACGCCCCATTTGCCGAACAGGTTGAGCGTGGCACGGAACATCGCCTCGCCCTCCTCCTGCGTAATCGGGTCGGCGCGGAACGCCTGGGGTGCGGTATCAACCGGCTGCAATGCCAACATGGTCAATCTCCATATGGCATCATATATGGGATGTCAGGCCATATGGCAATGTCACGCGCTTGCGAATAAGATCGTGGACCATGCGCGCGCGCGGCAGGATCAGATAGGCGCCGATCCCCAGCGCCAGCGATGCGATGATCTGCGCAACCCAAAATTCCCCGAATTTGGCGTGCAGGACGGTGTCGGTCACATACATCGGGAAGATGTTGAAGATATAAATATAGAAGCTTGCCGCGGCGATCATGATCATCATTCGCCCGGCGATGTCGGGCAGCGGGATCCGCCGCACGAAGACGATCAGCCCCGCCGCAACGAGCATCGCCGCGACATGCGCATCGTTCCATCCCCATGCCAGCGTGGAAACGGTCGCGAGCATCAGAAACAGCGCGAGACGCAGCGGCCGTCCCGCTTGGGCGATCGCCCAGCCCGTCGCGAAATAGACCAATGTCTGATCGGGGCTGCGGAAAGCGTGCCCGGCCGCATCGCCGACGCGACCGCCAATCAGGTGGATCATCAGCGCGGCCCCGGCAAATGCCATCCCGAAACCGGTCGGACGGAGCGTGGCGAAGCGGCGAACAGCGGGTATGGCGAGCAAGATACAGGTCACCGCCACGCACCAGGTCAGGCTTTCGATAAACCAATAGGGGTTGAGAATTCCGCCCCAATCGCCGTGGAACGTGCTGACGAACAATTGGTGCCGCCACAGGATATGCCGGTCATGGGCAAAGACCACCAGCATGATCGCGAGGTAAATCAGCAAGTAACGCCGCGCGAAATCGAGGAATACCGCCCCCGATCGCCCGGCGAGCAACCGTGTTCGTTGAAATCTCGCCCAGGTAAAGCCGGCCAGCATCATCAGGACGTCGGCACCGCCCTGCATCCCGCCCAGCGCATGCTGGAACAGGATCAGCATGATCGCCAGGCACCGGACGATGATGTCGCTTTCCAGCCAGATCAAATGCCAATGCGCGTGGCGCGGCGCATCGGTCTGCGCCCGAGCACGTAATTGCGCGAGCGACAGTGTCTCCCAGCCTTCGGGCAAGGCGCCGAGCGCATCCTCGATCGCGATCGAACATTGCACATAGCTGAGGGAATCGCCGCCGAGGCTCTCGAAACTGTCGGTCTCGGCAATCGGCATGCCATGCGCCAACCCCCGATAGAGCCGCGCGACCCGTTCGATCGCGCTGCCGTCTGCGAGGAGCAACCGCTCGCGGGCTGCATGCCCCGCACGAAGCACCGCCGCATAATCGATCTTGCCTCGCTGCGTGCGGGGCAGCGCGGCGAATTCGACGAATTCGAACAACGTAGCAGGAAGATCGAGCCCGCCCAGCGCCTGTCGTGCCTTGTCCAGATCCGCGGTCGCCGCGGCGGCGACCACCACCAATGCATCGTCACCGGCAACGCAACAGGTCGCCGCGCCGGCCGCGCGGCATCTTTCCTCCAGATCGTCGAGCCCGACCCGCAACCCGTACGCCTTCACGAAGCGGCTCTTGCGCCCGACGATGCGGAACAGCCCCGGTTCGATCTCGATCGCCAGATCGCCGGTGCGTAGCACGTCGGGACCGGGCGGATCGGCCATGTCGCGCCGCGCGGTGGCATAGCCCATCATCACATTGGGGCCGCGATAGACGAGTTCGCCCGGCTCGCCCGCGGCGACGCGCGCGCCCTGCCCGTTCTCCAACCACAGCTCGCCGCCGGGGATCGCCCGACCGATCGCGCCGGGATGCAGCGTCAATTGCTCGGGCGGAAGATAGGCGATGCGCGCCGTCGCCTCGGTCTGCCCGTACATGATGAACAACCGCGCCTCGCTGTCGCGCACCTGCCCGGCGATGCGCGCGACGAGATCGGGCGCCATCCGCCCCCCGGCCTGGGTCAGCGTGGTCAGGCTAACCGGCAGATCCGCCAACAGGCCGGCGCGGTCCATCAGTTCATAGCTGTGCGGCACCCCCGCGAGCCCGGTGACACCGTGCGTGTGCAGCATATCGCGGAAGGTCGCATCGGCGACGCTCGCCTCGGTCAGCACGATCGATCCCCCCACCGTCAGATGCGAGTTCACCACCGACAGCCCGTAGGAATAGGAAAGCGGCAAACTGGTGACCGCGCGATCGGCGGCGGTGAGGCCGAGATAGGCGGCAATCGACCGCGCATTGGCATCGAGCGCATTGGCGCTGAGCCGCACAAGCTTGGGGCTGCCGGTCGAGCCGGAGGTGGACAGCAACAACGCCAGATCGGGGTGCGGTTCAAGTTCCCACGCGGCTGGCGTCGCCTCCAGCCGCCACGCGCCGCTTGCCTCATCGAGCAGATAGCGCGCGTCGGGCCGATAATGATCGAGAATATGTCCGGCCGCGGCCGCCTCGTGATGCATGATCACCGGGGTGCCCGAGCGGAGCGCTCCGAGATATGCAACCACCGCTTCGACCCGGTTTCGCGCCTCGACCGCCAGCAGCAGGATTTCGTCGGGCAGGGCAGCGGCAAAGTCGTCGGCCAACCCCGCGAGCTGGTCGAACGAAATCGATCGGCCATCCTCGCAGACCAATGCCGGTGCGGCACCCCATTGCTGCAGCGTCGCCGCGAAGAGCGGCGGCGCTCTACCCCTGCCTGCCACTCCCCTGTCACCCCAAATTCGTTATCGATTCGGTGAACAGTTCATTAACATTATTGAACTTTAGGAAGAAGACCCCGCGCAGTGCCGATCGCCGCCTGTCCCGATTGCGGACAGCGGCCGCTCAGTCGGCGCGCCAGCGAAAGGCGATAGCGGTGTCGCCGACCGCGTCGCCGTGCCGGTCGAACCGCCGTTCGACGATCAGCCCGTTATCGCCGGCGTCGACCAGCACGATCGTGCTGCAGCGCGTGCCATAGGCCGTGTCGCGGACGAAGATCGGCGCCGGATCGTCATCGGTCCCGGCCGCCGGGGTCGCGTCGCGCAGCCCGGCGAACAGCGCCTCGCGATCATGTTCCGCGCCGCTGAGCCAGCGGGCGATCACCTCGCTCAGCCGGATCGTCTTGCGCCACGGCGGATCGAGCGGGCCGTTCGACATGGCATGAAGCCCGGGCGCGAGCGCGCGCGCCAGCGGCGTGGGGCGGTTAGACAGGAACAGCGCATCGTCGTCGCCGATCGTCACCGCGTTGAACGGATTGTAATCGCCGAGCCGCTCGGTCGGCGGCACGATCCCCGTCGCGAGCCCGGTAACCAGCGCGCCGCGCGACGCACGCGACGGATCGGGAGCGCCGAACCCGCGCAAATTGGTCACCGCGGCGAACCGCCCAGGCGCGGCGACCGCCAGCCACGTCCCGCCGGCCTGCGCATCGCGCCCGGCGATGATCGTACCGTCGGGCCAGCGCTGTAGCGCCTCGGCCGGGCGATCGTGGAATTCGTCGCGATTGGCGGCGACCACCAGCTTCCAACGCGGATCAGCCCGCCAGGCGATTGCAAGCACACACATAAGCGCGCTTGTTCCAGCACTTCACCGCAATCGCAACAGCGGCGCCGTGGTTAATGCCGAACTTGCCATAAAGCGGCGGAAGCGCGATGCTGCCGCCCACCGCGACGGAACGACTCGCCTCCGCCGGCCCGCCGCGGTCCGGGGTGAAGGGGTGAGTGAGATGGACATTGACCGGCTGAAACCGCGCGCGGGGCTGCCCGCGGCGCGTGTCGTGCGACGCACCACGATCAGTTGCGGCCCGCTCTATATCGTCCGCGAGGAGCATCGCTTCGCGCGCGATATCGCCGGCGATACGTTCGTCCCGGCGGTGCGCCGACGCGCCCGGTTCGCCGGCTGGCGAGTGGTTGGCGCGGCGGTGCTGGGATGCGTAGGGATCGGCGGGATCGCGCTCGCCGCCACCGGCGTGCCCACGCGCGGCGATTATGTCGTCAGCATCCCGATCCCCGATTCGGTGCCGGCGGTTTTCGCGGACGCGGGAAAAGCCGTCGCGCGCCACCGTCCGCGCCGTGCGCCGGCGGCCGCGCAGGCGGTGCCCGCCCCCGTCCCCGCTGACGCGACCGAGATCATATCCGCGCGGTCGCTGGGCGACGCGACGACCGCCGCATTCGCCAGCCGCGCCGCGGCGATCGACGCGGCGTTGCGCAGCGGCGACATGCAGGAATGGCGCGACGCCAGGGCCGGCGAACGCGGGTTCGTCGTCGCCGGCCCGGCCGATCGCGACGGCACGCAGACCTGCCGCAACCTCTCGATCCTCACCCGCGGATCGGGCGACAGCCAGGAACGCGTCGACCAGCAGCGCCAGTGCCGCGCGGGCGGGTAGACTTTCGTTCGTTGCCCAAGAGCGATTACGAAACCCCGTGTGCTCCCGCGAAGGCGGGAGCCCGGACCGGGTCCCCGCCTTCGCGGGGACACAAGGGGACGCCGACACGCGGCGCCGTGAAGTGCGGGCCTTTCTTCCTCGCGAAGACGGACAGCCCTTCGACAGGCGCGGGACGAACGGCTAGCTGAGCCGCTGCAACGCGAACCGCCATAACTTCTGTTATCGAAACATTGACAGCGCGGCCGTCGCTGGGCCAGTCTCTCGCGATGCGCGGCGCCAGACCGTGCCCCATGGAGAGCAGGCATGGTGCTGACAAAAGGGGATGATTTCCCGATCCACCAGACGCCGGAGCCGGTCGCTTACGCCGGCACCGATCGCAATTTCTACGACCGCTATTTCTTCAACGGCTACACCCCCAATGCCGATACCGACGGCTTCTTCGCGGTGGCGATGGGGGTCTATCCGCACCTCAACGTGATCGACGCCGCCTTCTGCTGGCTGATCGGCGGCAAGCAGGTCAACCTCCACGCCAGCCGCGGGCTGGGGATGGAACGGATGGATACCCGCGTCGGCCCGATCGGCATCGAGGT
>NZ_MKRR01000083.1:165-362 GCF_001897045.1 Sphingomonas sp. 66-10 | reverse complement strand
GCCGCGCTTTTCCGCAGGAGGAGCCGCGCTTCATCCGCCGCAACGGCCCGCGCACGCTGATGGATGTGACGCGTCTGACCCAGAACGGGCGCTACCAAGGCTGGATCGAGGTCGACGGCACCCGCACCGACATCAGCGGCTGGGTCGGCACGCGCGACCGTTCCTGGGGCGTGCGGCCGATCGGCGCGCCCGACGCC
>NZ_MKRR01000083.1:0-159 GCF_001897045.1 Sphingomonas sp. 66-10 | reverse complement strand
CACAGCCCCCCGCTCCCGCCGCAATTCTTCTGGCTGTGGAGCCCGTGCGTGATGGAGGGCGGCGAGCTTTATTGCCACACCAACGACGACGCGCATGGCCGCTTCTGGAACCGTCGCGCGACCTGGCGCCCCGAAGGCGGCGGCGCTGACGACGAACAT
>NZ_MKRR01000082.1:10884-11379 GCF_001897045.1 Sphingomonas sp. 66-10 | reverse complement strand
CAATCGGTCGTGCGCGGCGACGACTTTCGGCTTGGTTGCATGCTCGGCAAGCTCGAGTTCCTGCTCAGCCCTCCGTTCGTAATAATCCGAGTCGCAGCGTGTCACGGTCGACCTCGTTCGTCGTGGTCCCCTGCTAGTGGATACGCGGCCAGCGCTTCTATCCCTCAAAAAAAACGGTCGCGCTCAAATTTTAGCCAGTGCCGCCCCCGATTGCGGGTTATGCGAACCGGATACGGATGGCCCCTCAGCGCGTCACGCCCTTCGCCCGTTTGGCCAGCTGTCTCTGCATGGGCAGGTTGCCCATTCTTGCATCAATTGCCGTCTGAAGACAGATCGCGCAAAGGTTTACGCCGTGACCATATCGTCGTCCGTCGATGCTGGCTTCCGATACGAAAAGCTGAGGGCCGGCCCCCGGGGATACGTAGCTTCTTTAGAGGACCCTATGAGCGAGCATTTGGTTGGAGAATCGAGGCTTGGTTGGCGAGGAAGGAGAAG
>NZ_MKRR01000082.1:4474-10806 GCF_001897045.1 Sphingomonas sp. 66-10 | reverse complement strand
GACACATGACCACCCTGTCGATAATGCCACGGCACCAACAAATAATGGTTCGGTACAGGCGCCTGGGAAGGATCCGCCGTGAAATTCGCGTTGCCGTTCGCCGTGTCGAACAGTACGGGTACAAGAACCTGCAAGTGGTTTTACAGAGACGCTAAAACCGCGACGCAGCCGAAATCGACAAAATGCTTGGTTCCGAGCATGTGATGCGGCACGGCGTTCGACCTTTCACCCGATTTTCTCATCGAACCTGGAAGCGCGCCCGCCGCTCATGCGGATGGGCAAGCGTCACCGGCGGCCTTTGTCAGCGGCCCTTATCAATTGTCCGCTCGCCTCGTCTGGGAATCTCGGTGGACTCGAAGGAAGTGGCCGCGACACCTCGTTTTCGCGTACACAACCAATAACCGACGCTTCCCGCAACGACGACGCAGCCGGCGATCGCAAAATTCTCCATCGTAGATTGGCTCAGCAGCCAGAGGATGAGGAGCAACGCGACGGCAGGGATCGCAAGACGTCCTGGTAGTTTGAACTGTCCTGGTTCCGCCGGAAGCGTCCGTTGGATGATTGGCAACGAGACGATGCATAGCGCATAGGTCAGCAGGCGAACAAAGGTGCTGAGCGTCGCGAGCCACACGAATTGCTGTCCCACCGCCATTGCAATGCTTAGAACGCCGCAGAACAGAATGGAATTCACCGGCACGCGCGTCCGCACGTTCACCGTGCCAAACCAGCCAGGCAGCGTGCCGTCACGCGACAGTGCGTAGGTCAGTCGGGGCGCGGTGAGCAAGGACGTCAGACTGCCGCCGCCGATCGAGAACACGACTCCCAAGCCGAGCGCGAGCGCGCCGGTAGGGCCCATAAGGCGGCGGGCAAGTTCGATGAGAGGCGCGTTGCTGCCGCCAAGGTCTGGACCCACCGAAACCGCGACAAGCTGGATAAGGGCGTAGCAGACGGCGATGGCAAGAACAGTGGTGACGAGCGTTCGCGGGATGGCGGAGCGCGCGTCTCGGGTTTCACCGGCATTGATCAGGCTGAATTCGAATCCGATGAAAGCGTATAACAGGACGAGCATCGTCCGTCCGATGGCTTCCGGCGGCAAAACATTCGCGCTCGTCACTAAGCCCCATTCGACGGCTGGAAAGCCGACCAGAATCAGCAGCAGGAGCGGCGCGAGCTTGAGGATACTGATCAAATAGAGCGCAGCCATTCCCGCGCGGACACCAATCGCGTTCAAGATCGTCGCAAGCGTAATGTAGCCCGCGATCGCGATCATTCGCGGCAGCCCGGACGATAGAGGGCTCCAGATCGGTGCCGCGTAACTGACGATCAGATTGGCGCTTGCGGCGATCGCGGCGACCCGGCTGATATAGATGAGCAGCCCGGTCTGGAACCCGATAAAGCGCCCAAAGGCATGCGATGTATAGACGATTGGGCCCCCGGTCGTCTCGAAGAAGCTCGCGGTCCGCGCGAGGGTGAGCGCTACGGACAAGATGAGTACGCCGCAGAGCAGAAACAGCCAGGGGCTAAAATATCCAGCCTGCGCGATTGCCACCGCAGGTAGCGCGAAGATGCCTGACCCGATCACGCCGTTCATCGCGATCGTGGCCACGCCGACCCGGCCGATCTCGCGGCGCAGGAGCGAGTCGGGCGCCGATGGCCGGCTCATGCCACGCTCGCCGCGTCCGGCAGATCCTTATAGCCGTTGGAGGTGGCTATCAGAACGACTGCGTCATTACGCGCGATCTCTCCTTTTTGCAGCAGGATCTCTAGCGCCGTGAGCGTTGCCGCAGAGGACAGCTCCGCATAACATCCGTGGCGTGCCAGGCGGCTCTGGTCGCGGACGACGGCGGTGTCGTCAACGACGACGGCGTTCCCGCCGGTCTGGCGGATCGCCTCCGCGGCCTGATAAGTTACGGTAGATCCGCCGATCGAGAAGAGCGCCGTCGAGCCGGGGAAGGTGCCGGTCTGCGCCGCCCCATTCAGAACCCGGTCGATCCTGGGAAATGGCTCGACCGCGAACAGCCTCGGAAGCGCTTTGATGCGCTCCATAGCTTTTAGTTGCCGAAAACCCTCGTACAATCCCCACAGGAGATCACCCCGGGACGTCGGAACGAGCACCGCATCGATGTTGTCGGGGCCTAGATCCTCGACCAACTCAAAAGCGATGGTTCTCAGTCCATCGACGCCGAAGTGGTTGCTGCCGACGGGCGGGTTGAGATAGTTGGTGGCGGAAAACCAGCCTTGTTGCTTGACCATTTCGGTGACGAGCCGCCATCGTTCGAGCGAGTCGTCTGCGATAACGAGCTCTGCGCCCGTCAGGGTGATCGCGCGGCGGTGGATCGGCGAGAGCGCAGGGGTTGAGACGATGCAGCATTTGAGGTCAGCGGCGGCGGCATAGAGGGCCAGGGAGGCGCCGCCGTTTCCGCTGGACGCCGCGACGATCTTGGTCGCGCCGATGTCGAGCGCTCGCGTGACGGTGAGGCAGCTTACCCGATCCTTATGCGAACCGCTCGGATTCATCCCCTCGTTTTTGAGATGAATGGCGGCAACGCCCAACGCGTCCGCCAGGCGATTGAAGGGGGTGCAGGGGGTGCCGCCCTCTCCGAGTGAGACCCACGACGAATAGGGCATCCACGCGGCGTAGCGCGCCATACCTTGTACATCCAATGCACCAAGCTTCATTGGAAACTGATGAAACTCGGACCGTATGGCCGCGGGCTGACCTTCGGTGAGGCAGGCGGGGCAGCCCTCGAAATAGTCGGCGAGCGGTAGCTGCGTCCCGCAGCGAATGCATGAAAAGCGGGCGAGCTGGGTGTTCAGCGCATAGCCCTGTTGCGCAGTTGAGACCGGCATTTCTTGTGTCTTGTTCATAACGTCGGATGCTTTCTTGTTTTGGTCAAGCCGAGGCGGGCTGCGCTGCTCAGACTTTTGGTCGGGTCGACCGAAGGCGGGCGAAGGCCTTTTCAAGGTCGCAAATCAAATCCGCACCACGTTCAAGTCCGGCATGCACGCGGATGAGAGCTCCGTCGTCTGGGGCGGAGCAGCTTCGCGTCGGCGCCGGCCACGCCGGCACCATCAGACTTTCGAACCCGCCCCAGCTCGAACCCAATTTGAATAACTCCAGCCCGTTGAACAGAGCGGTCCGCTCGGTCTCGGACATAGGGTCGAGCAGCACACCGAAGAGACCCGAAGCCCCCGCGAAGTCGCGCTTCCAGATCGAATATCCCGGATCGGCGGGAAGCGCGGGATACAACACCTTGCGGACTTCAGGCTGATTCATGAACCAGGCGGCCAGTTCAAGAGCTGTGCGCTGGTGGCGTTCCAGCCTGACATCGAGCGTACGAAGACCGCGGTGCACCAAATAACAATCATCGGGGCTCGCCGAACTGCCCCACCGCGCGGCAGTGTCCTTCAGTCGCTTGTAGACGTCCTCCGTTGCGGCCGTCATGGCGCCGAGCATCACATCGGAATGACCGGACAGATATTTGGTGGCGGCCGCGATTGATATGTCGACGCCGTGTTCGATCGGGCGAAAGAGCAACGGGGTTGCCCAGGTGTTGTCGAGGGCGGTGATGATACCGCCTGCGCGCGCGGCTGCGGTGATCGCCCCGACGTCGACGAGCTCGAATGTTAGCGATCCGGGCGTTTCGAGAAACACCATCCTGGTGTTCGGCCGGATGAATGAAGCGATATCATCACCAACACCAGGCGGAAAATAGCAAACCTCGACGCCATGCTTGGTCAGGACCTCGTCGCAAAACCGACGGGTCGAGCGGTAGACGGTATCGACCACGAGTAGATGGTCACCTGCCCCCAGAAATGCGGAGAGGCTGAGCGAAATCGCAGCCGTCCCAGACGAGGTGAGGACGGTCCGGAAGCCACCCTCCAGCTGCGCGATCGCGCTCCCAAGCGCGTGGCTCGTCTCGGTGCCGTACAGGCCGTAAATGACGCCATCATACAGGTTGCGGTGCCGGTCGATATAATCCTCGACCCGGTCGTAGACGATCGTCGAGGCACGGTGCACCGGTGGGTTAAGGAGGCCCGCCTGCTGCGCCGATCGCGAAGTCGAATGGATGAGCGTTGTCGACTCCGCAAACGAACAGGACAGCTCGTCTTGAGCTCGCGCGTCCAATGGCGAACCGGTCATCACTGTTCGCCTTTGTAAATCGACGCTGGAAGCGGCTGGAAATCGAGTTCACACGCCAAACATAATCTGACCCGAGACTGGGCGTGCAGGCAGAGAGCCGACGCCGCCGGAGAGGCTCCCGAGACGCTGCGCAGGGCGTGCCGCAGGGCATGGCCGATCCGCGGCAAAGTCATATCTTGTCTCCAGGTATGAGGCTGGGGTTATAAGCGGAGGCGATGACCGAGGAGTAAGCCCAATGAATCTGCGCCAGCTTGAAGCGTTCCGGGCTGTCATGCTGTCCGGTTCGGTCACCCAGGCGGCAGCCGCGCTCCACATCTCGCAGCCGGCCGTCAGCAAGCTTTTGGCGGATCTTGAATACCACCTCGGGTTTCCGCTGTTCGTCCGTTCGAAAGGCGTAGCGCTGACGGTAACACCGGAAGCCGACGTCTTCTTCCACGAGGTCGAGCGCAGCTTTGCCGGAATCGCGGTTCTGAAGCGCGCGGCGGCCGACATCCGCAACGCCTCGACCGGGACGCTGCGGATCGCAGCGCTTCCGGCGTTGGCGGTCAGTTTCCTGCCGTCGGTTATCACGACGTTCCGGCGTCGGCATGCCGGCGTCTCGATCCAATTGCAAACCCGCAGCTCGTCGACTGTCAGGCAATGGATCGCCAACCAGCAATTCGACATCGGTCTTGCGACTCCAGCGCGGGAGTTGCCGGGCATCGCGATGGAAAGGTTCCTGCGCTGCGCGGGAGCGTGCGTCCTGCCGCCGGGTCACAGGCTCGCTGAAAAGCAACATATCGAACCCGCCGATCTTGATGGCGAGCGGTTCATCTCGCTGGCGCTGGAAGACCAGACGCGTCACCGTATCGACCGGGTTTTCGAGGATGCCGGCGTCGATCGCGACATGATCATCGAGACCCAATATGCGATGACGATTTGTGCGTTGGTACTGCAAGGGCTGGGTTGCTCCATTCTCAATCCCATCACCGCGGCCGACTATGTCGACCGCGGCCTGGTCGTTCGGCCGTTCAAGCCCGAAATTTTGTTCGACTATATGCTCTTCACGCCAAAGCTGCGGCCGATGTCTCAAGTCGCTCAGGCGTTTATCGCGGTCCTTGAGGAGCATCGGGCGGCATTCCTAGCTACGGGTCGCTTGGATCTCGGCTAGAATTTCGCGGTGCCGCGCACATACCAGAAGCCGCCGTTGAAGCCGGTCGGCGCAAACCGGAGATATTGGATGCCGTTCGCGATTTGCGACTGACGGATCTCCCGGTCGGGGTAATTGTTGAACAGATTCTCCGCTCCGACAGCGAGCCGGAACGTCGATGTGAGCTTGTACGAGAGTTCGAGATCGACGAGCACCTCCGCGCCGCCGGTCTGGTCGGCCGCGGGCGTCGAGCCATAGTCAGTCCATTTGCCATAATAGTTCGCGCGCGCGGTGACGCCAATGCGATCGCCCTCGTAGACGAAAGAGGCATTGCCCTTCCACTTCGGAACAAAGCCTTCGAGATCAAGCAGGCGTTGCCGATCGGCCGCAACGACCGGTGATGCTCGGGTCACCTTCGTGTCGGTGTAGTTGGCGTTTACGCCGAACGTCCCGCGGCCACCGAGCATATTCATGCCGACGGTGAGCACCGCATCAACGCCTTGCGTGCGACTGTCGAACGAGTTGGTGAAGAAACTGACCTGCTGAAACGAACCTCCTCCAGGAATGCCGAGCGCGGCGAGCTGGTCACGCTGCGCCTGCGTCAGGTTGAAGTTGCCCGAAACCGCGATACGGTCCTTCACTTTGATGTTGAAATAGTCGATTGTCAGCGTGACGTTCCGGGCGGGCTTGATCACGACACCGCCCGCAACGTTGAATGAGCGCTCCGGCTTGAGTGGCGTGGCGCCAAAAAACTGGGCCACAGGATTGGCCGGCGCAACGATACCGGCGGTGAGTGGCGCCCCGGTGACCGAGTCGATGTTGGTCTGGACCTGTGACGCATTGGACTGCCCGGGGGTCGGCGCGCGGAAGCCGGTGTTGACCGAACCGCGGACGGCGAACATGCTCGAAAAATCGGCGCGCGCGCTCGCCTTCCACGTAAAGCGACCGCCGAAATCGGTGAAATCCTCGTACCGCCCGGCCAGACCGGCTTGAAACCACTTCGTCAGATTGCCTTCAAGCGATGAGTATACCGCCCAATTGCTGCGCGAGAAGACACCG
>NZ_MKRR01000082.1:0-4405 GCF_001897045.1 Sphingomonas sp. 66-10 | reverse complement strand
GATATCGCCTGCGGTAATCTCGTAGGTTTCGCGTCGATACTCAGCGCCGCCGGCGAGCGTCAGGGGGGCCGCGAGGCCGAGCGCAATGGGATAGGTCAGATCGAGATTGAAGTTGAGCTCGCGCTGCTCGAGCTTGCCCGGCTTGAAGCTTGTGGGCGAACTCAGGCCGAGGGACGGGTTCACGGTATTGGTAATGCGGTAATTGGCCGAGTTGCGCCCGTAAGACGCGCTCACGTCATAGGTGAGCCCGGAACCGACCTCTCCCTTCAGCCCGCCGACCAGGGACGAGTCGGTGATCGTCGCGCCGAAATCGGGCGTAAATCCGCCGGGATAAAGTTGACGGAAGCTGAAACGCGGTCCGCCGCGCGTGTTCGTCAGTGGAATACTCGTCGCGATGAAACTCGTATTCGGGTTGCGATAGAAGAAGGCAGTCGTGCCGCTGCTCCAACTATAGTTGCCGAACGCGTAGAACTTCATGGTATCGGTGAGATCGATGCCCGCGTTCACGAAAAGGCGCGCCGCTTCCGCAGCCGGATTGCCCCAACGTTGGGCGGGCACGGGCACACCCGGTACGCCTGCATCGATCAGCGCCTGCGCGTCAGGACGTTGGATGCCGCGTGAGGTCGGATTGCTGTTCGAATATTCGGCGCTGATATTGACGAACCCGCGTTCGGTGAACGGGAGGCCGACATTGCCTTGCAGGAGGATGTCGCGTCCATCGCCCTTATAATATTGACCATAGCGCGCGATCAGGGTGCCGCCCTCTCGATTGGTGCGCAGCCGGAAATTGAGTACGCCCGCGATTGCGTCGGAGCCATAGAGCGCCGAGGCTCCATCGCGCAGCACTTCGAGCTGGCCAATTGCGATCGACGGAATGGCACTAAGGTCCGGTCCTTGCGAACCGCGGATGTAGGGTATGTTGGTGAACTGGACGGTCGCGCCCCTGTGGAAGCGCTTGCCGTTGATCAGAACCAGCGTCTGGTCGGGCGGAAGTCCGCGTAGCGAGAAGGGGCGCGTGAACACCGCGCCATCGTTGCTGACGAACCGCTGAATGTTGAGCGAAGGTATTTCGGCGCGGAGGACATCGTTAAGATCGGCGCTGCCCTGCTGGGTGAGCCGGTCGCCGGAAATGATGTCGATCGGCAGGGGCGCATCGGCCGCGGTCAAGTCGGCGCGGCGAGTGCCAGTAACGACAATCTCGCCTTGGCCAGGTGTGGCTGAAGTCGAACCTGGTGGAGCTGAATCCGCAACCTGTGATCGAGCGGGCTGCGCGTATAGAGCGATCGCAATTACTCCCACCGCAGCGCTTGAACTAAGCCTCAACATGGCACCCCCTCCGCTTGTTTGCTTTGA
The DNA here is from genome assembly GCF_001897045.1 of Sphingomonas sp. 66-10. Lineage (NCBI taxonomy): Bacteria > Pseudomonadati > Pseudomonadota > Alphaproteobacteria > Sphingomonadales > Sphingomonadaceae > Sphingomonas > Sphingomonas sp. 66-10. Next base: position 3,052 of record NZ_MKRR01000082.1, on the reverse strand, counting down.
TCACGGCCGAATAGGACTCGGGGCGGGAAGCGGCCACCAAATATCACGAGACATGCTGATTCCGTTTGACGTAATCAAGAAAGGTTATAGCTTTTCGGGCATTCATCACAAGGATGCGACGCTTTGACGCCGACATAATGGCCATATCATCTTCGTGGGGGTATTTCCTGACAATCGCTATCCGACCGGAAAATCGCCGAACGATCAGGCGCCTCCCACATCGAACTGCGCGATCATCTCAGAATCCGCGCAATTGGGGCCTGAGGCGGTTGTGGCTGGCATAATGCAGCAGGGTTAATCTGGACTCGCTCAGCGGACGTCGAATGTTATGCGTGAGGGATTTTGGGTCGAGCCACGTATTAGGTTTGTAGGCTCCACGAACGCCGCGCCTGGCTGCGCGGGGCTCGCGCCGCCGGAAGTTTTGTGACCCGGGCACATGGGAAGCAAAGTGATCGGTCTGAGGATATATAGGAGGCTATCATGAGAAAACGCAGCATGATTGTGTATTTCGCGACAGTCCCGGGACTATTTTTTGGCATTTGGAGCGTTGCGAATGCCGATCCAGGGCACGGGCGCGATCAGCGCCGGGAGTCGCAGCAGCGTTATTATCCCGGACCAAACAACTCAAGAGTTCCATATCGGACGGGTTATTATCGGGACGGGAATCGGAGGCAGCAATATACTTATCCCTCCGACTGGAGGAAGTACAACCGACCTCAATCATGGTACCGGGGCCATCCCAATTGGCATACCTTCGATCACCCCGACTGGTATCGCGGGGGTTCAAAGCACTAAAGCCGCCGCTTTCACTTCTTAGGGCTGCTCGAGGAAAAGCGTGCGTTGGTCACGACTCAATCTCGCTAAAACGGGCGCGAGCCGTAACCAGCGTGCCTTCACAAACTTGCGAGCCGTCGTTCAGCCGAGATTTCAAACTATGCCAGTCTTCATGAAGCTACGGGATGTCGATTTGTTCCTGCGCAGCGCACGCACCGACGCGAGGATCAAGCGCTTGCAGCCCCGTGTTGGGGCAGCCGCAGCCTTGGAAGCCGTCTACGCTGCAAATCCGGATCCTTGGGCGGCAGCCTCGTCACGCTACCGCTACCAGAGCCGCAAATACGACGAGCTGGGTTCTTTGTTGCCGCCCGGACGCTTCCGGCGCGCCCTTGACCTCGGCTGTGGCCTCGGTCTGATGTCGCGCCGACTCGCTGGCTGTGCAGAAACGGTGTTAGGCATAGATGTTGCTCCGTCCGCCGTGAGGCGAGCGCGTTTACTGCACGCTGACCAGCCGAATATCCGGTTTGAGACGTGTGATCTTCTCACCCTGCCGCCATCATATGCTGGTAGCTTCGATCTCATAGTTGTCGCCGATGTCCTCTACTATTTGTCGCCGACGGACAATGAAACGTTGAAATCTACCGCCATGTACCTCGCAACGCTTTTGACACCCGGCGGCATTTGCATGCTGGTCAATCACTACTTTTTCCGTTTTGACGGGGACTCCCGCCGATCGCGCCGCATCCACGACGCCTTTGCCTGGTCGCCAGGCTTTACGGTGCAAGCTGAACACCGACGGCCTTTCTATCTGGTGACGCTGTTGCAAGGCACAGAGTTAGGAGTTAGCGGACCTGATCAGAGGCGTAGCGATAGAACGCCGGACTGAGGCGGTTGGCCTCGGAATCCGCAGCCTGTCGGCGCGCGACAGTTGACACCGCGAAGCGAGATATCCTGTCTGGCACATTTGAGACCGCGGTCGCGCGGACTTGGTATTCGCGCTTTGCAAGGCCGATCGCCAGAATGCGAACGTCGGTGATGTGCTCCTTCTACAACGCCATGCCACGCCGGCCAGGCACCATGTGATGCCCGTCAAGCGGGACATCCGCATGAGGGAATTGCGGGAAGCGAGTCGACTCGGGTCAGCGAAACATGGGGGGCGGCAGTTCCCCCCGTAAGATGCGAGTGTGGGCGCCCGACGTGTCAATCAGTGCACAACTTGGCGCCGGAATCTAAAGGAGAACAACCATGGAAATGTATATGGGCCTCGATGTATCCGCCAAAGGAACGTCGCTCTCAGTTCGGCGTGGAGGAAAACATATCTGTCAAGGAAAGCGCCCGCCCGATCCGGAAACGATTGGCCGGATGGTCAATACGCAGGTTCTAAGTGCTGGACGGACCGGCTTTGAAGCTAGTCCGTTGTCGGTCAACGTTCGACGGGCTAGTGGGGTGACTGTATGCCACGGCCTCCTTCGAGATACTACTTGTACATTTCCTTCGCTTTGTCAGGTCAGGTCTATACCTGCATGCTCATAATATCTTTGTAAGCCGAAAGCAGCTTGTTACGGAACTGAAGGGTTGCCTCGAAATTGACTGAAGCACGCGCCTGTATCAGCGCGACAGTCGCGATGTCGGTCGTCTCGCCGCGTTCGTATGCTTCGGTGGCCAAATCTTCCTGCTCGAGGTTGGCATTGACCTTCTGGACCGCTGTCTCCAGCGTCGAGGCGAAACTGGGAGTGGGCGTCCCGATGACGCCGCTTGCTGCGGGAGTGGCGCTTTGGCTTCCAAGTACGACATTTCGAAGTGTCGCGTTCCGGTCAAGAACGGCGGCACGCATCGCCATCACACTAGCGACCATGACGTCGCTCATCAGTTAGCCCTTGCCGTTGAAAATAGCACACCGCTCTAACGCTATTCTGTTAAAAATCTGCTAACTATCCGCGGAGCGTGCGAAACGCGGCCTTCGTGCGCAAATATGTTCGACGCAAAATGACGATTTCTAGGCCGTCTTGCAAAATCTTCCGGCAAAATTCGGCCGACAGTCATTGAAACTGAGCAAACAACATGAATTTTTTTGTATGAGCCACAGGCAGAACGGCATCTTGCCAAGTATCTGAAATTCAACTGAATGATCCGAGCTCGATGAAAGAAAGCTTGCGCGATTCTGAAAGGGGAGGCTACCAATGACGCTGTTGGAGCTGTGGCGCCGGTATGGCACGAGGTGCGGCTGGCGAGCTTCCGCTACCGCGCGTCCCCTCATCTTTTCTCGTTTGACTGTCCT
>NZ_MKRR01000081.1:0-1563 GCF_001897045.1 Sphingomonas sp. 66-10 | reverse complement strand
GTGCAGAACAGCACGAGGGCACTCAGCTTGAAGTAGATGCCGTGCAGCGGCGACGGCGCGGGGACAGTCGACAAGATGCGCTATTTGGCTCGTGCGGCATCCTTTCGTAAAGTGAAGTTCGTGAGGGGGAGTGCGCAACTCGATGTCGTCTGGGTCAATTGAGCAAGCAAGGCGCCTGGCCGCCATCGAAGCGTTGGTGTGTCGCGATGTCGGTCGCAAGACCGCCGATCTGATCGCCGCCAATCCCGGCGGCCTCGCCGATGCCGCACGCGACCTGGCGCGCGCGACCTCCGTCGGGTTGATCACCGGCTTCTTCGTGCCGCGCGGCGACGTCGCGGCCCCCGAGACGGACGGCCCGGTGGGCACGGCGCTGCTGGCGGCGGCGCTCGCCGCCTGCGGTCTGGCCGTGCGCATCGCGACCGACGCGCCCTGCGCCGAGGCCGTGCGGGCGGCCGTAGCGGCAAGCGGTGGCGGTGTCGCCACCGACGAGGGGGCCGTCGAAGACAGGGCGGGCCTCGACAAGCTGCTCGGTGGGTGGCAGGCGATGAAGCTCAGCCACGTGATTGCCATCGAGCGCTGTGGTCGCTCGGCCGACGGCAAGCCGCGCAACATGCGCGGCGTTGACGTCTCCGCCTGGACGGCGCCGCTCGACGATCTCTTCCTCGGCGGCCCCTGGCGGAAGCTCGCGGTGGGCGACGGCGGCAACGAGATCGGCATGGGCCGATTGCCGGCGGGGTTGATCGCCCGCACCGTGCCGAACGGCGCCGAGATCGCCTGCGTGACGAGCTGCGATCACCTGACGGTCGCCGGGGTGTCAAACTGGGGCGCCTACGGCCTGATGGCAGCGCTGACGGTGCTGCGGCCCGACTGGGCGGCCACGATTGCGAAATTCCTGACAGCAGAACGTGACCTCGCCGTCACGCGCGCCGTGGTGGACAAAGCCGGTGCAGTCGACGGCGTTACGGCGCTGCGCGAGCCCACGGTGGATGGCTTTGGCCCCGACGTACACGGTGCTCTCGTCGACGAGCTTGGTCGCATTGCCTGGGGGCAGGCGGCGGACTAGGTTGCGCCGCCATGGAAAATCCCTACGCCCCGACCCATCCCGAGATCCGCGACGCCGTTCGCCAGCTTTGCCTCAAGTTCGACGGCAGCTATTGGCGAGAGCTGGACCGCGAGCGTGGCTATCCCACCGCGTTCGTGAAGGCGCTGACCGAGGCGGGCTGGCTGTCGATCCTGATTCCCGAGGAATACGGTGGCGCGGGGCTCGGCATTTCGGCGGCGAGCGCGGTGCTGGAAGAGATCCACAAGGCCGGCTGCAACGCCGCGGCCTGCCACGCCCAGATGTACATCATGGGGACGGTGCTACGACACGGCAGCAAGGAGCAGAAGGAGCGTTACCTGCCGAAGATCGCCACTGGCGAGCTGCGCCTGCAGGCGTTCGGCGTCACCGAGCCGACCAGCGGCACCGACACGTTGGCGCTGCGCACCACGGCGGTGAAGAAGGACAACAGCACTTACCTCGTCAACGGGCAGAAGGTGTGGACCAGCCGCGCCGAGCATTCC
>NZ_MKRR01000080.1:6464-11151 GCF_001897045.1 Sphingomonas sp. 66-10 | reverse complement strand
GCAGCGCCCAGATGTGCAGGATGATGACACCCGCGATCACGAACGGCAGCAGATAGTGGAGCGAGAAGAAGCGGTTGAGCGCGGCATTGTCCGGCGCGAAACCGCCCAGCAGCCACACGCGGATCGTTTCGCCCACGCCCGGTATCGCCGAGAAGAAGCCGGTGATGACCTGCGCGCCCCAGAAGCTCATCTGGCCCCACGGCAGCACATAGCCCATGAAGGCGGTGGCCATCATGAGAAGGAAGATCACCACGCCCAGCAGCCACACCATCTCGCGCGGCGCCTTGTACGAGCCGTAATAGAGCCCGCGGGCGATGTGGACATAGACGACGAAGAGGAACATCGAGGCGCCGTTGGCGTGCGCATAGCGCAGGAACCAGCCGCCGTTGACGTCGCGCATGATATGCTCGGTCGAACCGAAGGCGACCAGCGCGTTCGGCGCATAATGCATCGCCAGCACGACGCCGGTGATGATCTGGCACACCAGCGCCACCCCGGCGAGCACGCCGAAATTCCACCAGTAATTGAGGTTGCGCGGCACCGGATAGCCGGCGCCGATCGAATTGTAGACGAGGCGCGGCAACGGCAGCTTCTCGTCGAGCCACCGCATCAGCGGCTGCTTAGGCTCATAGTGCTTGGCCCAGGGAAAGCTCATGTGCGTGCTACCTCAGCCGACCTTGACGGTCGTGTCAGACGTGAAGGTGTAATCGGGAACGTGCAGGTTGAGCGGCGCCGGCCCCTGGCGGATGCGCGCGGCCGTATCATAGGCCGAGCCGTGGCACGGGCAGAAATAGCCGCCGAACGGCCCGCGATTCTCGCCCTCGCCCGCACCCAGCGGCACGCAGCCGAGGTGGGTGCAGACCCCCAAAGTAATCAGCCAGTTCTTCTTGCCCGGCTTGGTGCGCTGCTCCAGCGTCTGGGGATCGCGCAGCGAGCTCACCGGCACCGCATCGGCCTCGGCGATTTCCGCCGGGGTGAGATTGCGGACGAACAGCGGCTGCTTGCGGAAGATCGTCTTGATCGCCTGGCCCGGCGCGATTTTCGAAAGGTCGACGTCGGTGGTCGCCTGCGCCAGCACGTCGGCGGAGGGGTTCATCTGGTTGATCAGCGGCAGGACGATGACGCCCGCGCCGACCCCGGCCCACGCCACGGCAGCGATGTTGATGAAATCGCGGCGGCGGGGATCGTGACCTTCCTCATGATACCGGGTCGGGTTCGCACCCGGGGGAATCGCCTCTTCGACCGTCGCCATTCGCTAACCCTTATCCCTTCCTGTCAGGCGGGCGAACGGTGTCGGATCTGCTCCTCCCACGCCCGCCATCGCCCCCGTCCCCACGGAGTTGATGGCCTGATAGCCTCGCCCCCCCTGCCTGCCAACAGCATTTTGCGCAACCCCGCGCGGGCATTTCCTTGAACTTCTCTCACGCTCGCACCTTCCGTCGACCCGCCCGCGGCGCTATCCGCACCGACGATGCGCATCGCTCTTTACGAACCCGATATCGCGGGCAATGTCGGCACGATCCTGCGCCTGGCGGCATGCATGGGGCTCGGGGTCGACCTGATCGAGCCGATGGGCTTCCCGTGGAGCGACCGCGCGCTCGCCCGCGCCGGGATGGACTATGCCGGGGCGGTGGCGGTGACGCGCCATGCCGATTGGGCGGCGTTCATCGCGCAGGCGCCGGGGCGTATAGTCCTCCCCACCACCACGGGGGCGAGTCCGTTGCCCGAGGCGACCTTCCGTACGGACGATATCCTGCTGTTCGGATCGGAGGGCGCCGGGGTGCCGATCACGGTCCACGATCGCGCCGACATGCGGGTACGCGTACCGATGCAGCCGGGGTTCCGCTCGCTCAACGTCGCGGTGTCGGCGGCGATGATGCTCGGCGAAGCGCTGCGCCAGACGGGGGGATGGGCCGAGTGATTCGACCCACTTTCTCCCCTCCCTGATGAAGGAAGGGCCGGCGGTGGATGGGGCTTGAGGCGCGCGTGACGATTCCCTCCCACACCAACCCACCCCGCCCCTCACTTGTTCAAGGGAGGGGAGAAACTACGGCCTACTGCGCCGCCTCGGCATAACGGTGGACCATCTGCGCCAGCCGGCCGTCGATGATCTCCTCCGCCTCGGCGACGATCCGGTCGACCAGTTCCTTGACGGTGGGGATGTCGTTGATCAGCCCCTGGATCATCCCGGCGGACCAGATGCCGCCGTCGGTATCGCCATGTTCCATCGCCGCGAGCCCGCGCTTGCCGGCGACAAGATGCTGGACATCCTCGAACTTCGCCCCGCCGCGCTTCTCGATCGCGACCACTTCCTGGCTGACCGCATTCTTCATCACCCGCGCGGTATTGTGCAACGTGCGGAAGATCAGATCGGTCGCGCGCTCGTCATTCTCGACCATCTTCTGCTTGAAGCTCTCGGGAATCTCGGCCTCCTGCGTGACGCAGAAGCGCGTGCCCATGTTGATCCCGTCGGCGCCGAGCGCGAGCGCCGCGACCAGCCCGCGCCCGTCACCGAACCCGCCCGAGGCGAGCATCGGCACCTTCACCTTGTTCGCCGCCGCGGGGATCAGGATCAGCCCGGGGATATCATCCTCGCCCGGATGCCCGGCGCATTCGAAGCCATCGATCGAGATCGCGTCGACCCCCATCCGCTCTGCGGAAAGCGCGTGGCGGACCGCGGTGCATTTGTGGATCACCTTGATGTCGTGCGCCTTGAAATCGTCGACATGCTCCTGCGGCTTATACCCCGCGGTCTCGACGATCTTGACCCCGCCCTCGATGATCGCGCGGCGATATTCGGCATAGGGCGGCGGGGTGATCGTCGGCAGGATCGTGAGGTTCACCCCGAACGGCTTGTCGGTCATGTCGCGGCAGCGCGCGATCTCCTTCGCCAGCGCCTCGGGGTTCGGCTGGGTCAGCGCGGTGATGAACCCCAATGCGCCGGCATTGGCCACGGCAGCGACGAGCGGCGCGCGGCCGACCCACTGCATCCCGCCCTGCGCGATCGGATAGTCGATCCCGAACGCCTCGGTGAACCGCGTCTTGAGCATCCCTGTCTCTCCTAACCTCTCCGTAACATATGTTACGCCGATTCGCTGCGCTGCCGCAAGCCCTGCTTGGGGAGACCGCCTACCCTCCAGCCGGGCGAAGGCCGGGGTGGTATACTTTACTCAATCGCGCTTCCCGATCGCCTGCCAGCCGGTGCGCGGGCGGATCTGGCTCTCCTCGCGGTAATCGACATCGTCCCACCCAAGGTCGGCGAATTCCTGCCGCCGCGGCCCGATATAGCCGAACAGGAACGCCGCGACCTTGCGCATCTGGATCTCCTCCGCGCCCTCGGTGATGCGATAGCGGCGGTGGTGGCGATAGATATGCTCGAACGGCTTGTGCCGCGAATAGCCGATCCCGCCGTGGACCTGCATCGCGCGGTCTGCCGCCTCGCAGCACAAGCGGTTCGCCCAGTAATTGCACATCGAGACCTTGTCCGAGATGCGCTTCTCCACCTCCGGGTGGGGCATCTGGTCCATTTCCCACGCGGTCTTGCGGATCAGCAGCCGCAGCATCTCGGCCTGGGTCGCCAGCTCGACCAGCGGGAACTGGATCGCCTGGTTGCGCGCCAGATCCTCGCCGAACGGCTTGCGCTGCCGCGCGTAACGCACCGCTTCCTCGATGCAATAGACCGCCGCGCCGAGCGACGACGCCGCCTGCCGGATGCGGTTTTCGTGGACGAAGCTCTGCGCGAGCGGCAGCCCGTTATCGACGGGTCCGAAAATCGCGCTGTCGGGCACCCACACATCGGTGAAGCTGACCCGCGGGTGATCGGTCGGCATGTTGAAGGTCCACAGATATTCCTCGACCTTCACCCCCGGCGCATCGGCCGGCACGAGGAAGCAGGTGATCCCGCGCGCCGCGCCGTCCTCGCCCGAAGTGCGCGCGAACAAGGCGCAATGGCTGGCGACGTGCATCCCGGTCGTCCACATCTTTTCGCCGTTGAGCAGCCAGCCGTCGACCCCATCACGCGCCTCGCGCACCCCGCGGGTTGCCATATGAGTGGCGTCCGATCCGTGATCGGGCTCGGTCAGCCCGAAGGTGATTCGCTTGCTGCCGTCGAGCATGCCAGGGATGAATTCGGCCTTTTGCGCCTCGGTCCCGAAATCGTCGAACATCTTGGCGAAGGGGTTGTTGGCGACGATCGAATGCTCGGTCTGCAGATCGTTGTGCAGCCCCAGCCCCTTGGCCGCGAGATATTCGCGGATCACGCACATCCACAGGTTCGACCCGCCTTTGCCGCCGAATTTGGGGAGCAGGGCGAAGCGCAGATGCCCCGCCTTGTCGGCGCGGCGCTTCGCCTCGCGCATCAGCTCCTCCCACTCCTCGCGCGGGAGGCCGCCATTGTCGAAATCGGTGCGCGCCCATTCGCGGCGGTGATCGAAGAAGCGGATATTGTCGTCCGCCTCCTCGAGTGGCCGGATTTCGGCGTCGATGAAGGCGTCCAGCTCGGCCAGATAGTTGACCAGATCCTCGGGCAGCGCAAAATCCATTGATCCTCTCCGAAATTACTTAGTATGCTTAGTGAATTATCGGGCCGCCAAACGACAAGCGAAAAGTGACCGGGAAAAATGAGCGAGATCGCCGAACGACTGGCCGCTTTGGTGCCGAAACTGGCCGGAGACGGCGCCGAGATCAA
>NZ_MKRR01000080.1:0-6423 GCF_001897045.1 Sphingomonas sp. 66-10 | reverse complement strand
TCCTGCGCCGCGGCACCTCCCCGCTCGCACGCCACCCGGGGAAGAAGCCGCCGCTGCGGATCGAGGCCGAGCTGATCGCCGCCGCGGTGGCGAACGGCGTCCCTGCCCCGAATGTCGTGCATATCTGCAGCGAGCCCGACGGGCTGGGCGAGGCCTATATCATGGCGCGCGTCTCGGGCGAGACGCTGGGCAAGCGCATCGCCACCGACCCGGCTTTTGCCCCGGCGCGCGCGGTGCTGGCGCGGCAATGCGGGGCGGCGCTGGCGCGGATTCACGCCACGCCGCCGGTCGCCGGGGTCGAGACGCTCGACGTGCGCGCGACGCTCAGCGGTTATGAGGAGACATGGCGCGCCTCGGGGCTGGTGCGGCCGACGATCGAGGCTGCGTTCCGCTGGCTCGAACGACGCGTGCCGACGGCGGGCGCGCTCACGCTGGTCCACGGCGATTTCCGCAACGGCAATATAATGGTCGACGCCCAAACCGGGCTTGCCGCGGTGCTCGACTGGGAATTGGCGCATGTCGGCGATCCGGCGGAGGATATCGGCTGGATTTGCTGCAACAGCTGGCGCTTCGGCCAGCCGGGGAAGCGCGTCGGCGGATTTGGCGATCTCGACGATCTGCTCGCGGGCTATGTCGAGGCGGGCGGCGCGCCGATCGACGTCGCACGCGTCGATTTCTGGCAGATGCTCGGCAGCCTCAAATGGGGAGTGATGACGACGATGATGCACGCGCGTTGGGCCGCCGACCCTTCCGCAGGCCCCGAACGTGCGGTGATCGGGCGGCGGCTTTCTGAGACCGAGACCGATATCGTCGCGATCATCGAACGGAGCGCTTCATGATCACCCACCCGACCGCACAGGCGCTGGTGGAGGGCGTCGCGCGCTGGCTGCCGGTCGACGGCAGCGCGAGCGGCTTTGCCCTGCGCGTCGCGCGCAACGCGCTGGAGATCGCAGCGCGCGACATGGCGCTCGGCCCCGCCGCCGACGCCCGCGCGGTCGAGCGGCTGCGCGCGCTGACCGGCGGCGACGGCACGCGCGACGCGCTCGACCGGCGGCTCACCGAGATGATCCGCGCCGGCGAGATCGCCCCCGACGACCCCGCGCTGATCGCGCATATGAAGGCCTGCGCGCTCGATTCGCTCGCGATCGACCAGCCGAAATACGCCCACGAACTCGGCTGACCACTGGACAAGCCGCGCCATTCCCGCGAAGCCGCGCCTCAGCCTCTGAGGAGAGATGATGATGGCCGGTATGGGCGCGTTCGATTGGTCCGATCCTTTCCTGCTCGACGAGCAGCTCACCGACGACGAGCGGATGGTGCGCGATACCGCGCGCGCCTATGCCGAGGACCGGCTGGCGCCGCGGATCATCGATGCTTTCGCCAAAGAAGTGACCGATCCGGCGATCTTCCGCGAGATGGGGCAGCTCGGGCTGCTCGGCCCGACGGTGCCGGAAGAATATGGCGGGGTCGGCGCGAGCTACGTCGCTTACGGCCTTGTCGCGCGCGAGGTCGAGCGGATCGATTCGGGCTATCGCTCGATGATGAGCGTCCAGTCGAGCCTCGTGATGTATCCGATCTATGCCTATGGCTCGGAGGAGCAGAAGCGTAAGTATCTGCCCAAGCTGGCGAGCGGCGAATGGATCGGCTGTTTCGGGCTGACCGAGCCCGACGCCGGCTCCGATCCGGGCGGGATGAAGACCCGCGCGGTCAAGACCGACGGCGGCTATCGCATCTCGGGCAGCAAGACGTGGATCTCGAACGCGCCGATCGCCGATGTGTTCGTGATCTGGGCCAAGTCCGACGCGCACGGCGGGGGCATCCGCGGCTTCGTGCTCGAAAAGGGCATGAAGGGGCTTTCCGCGCCGAAGATCGAGGGCAAGCTTTCGCTGCGCGCGTCGATCACCGGGATGGTGATGATGGACGAGGTCGAGGTCGGCGACGAGGCGCTGCTCCCCGAGGTGCAGGGGCTGAAGGGGCCGTTCGGCTGCCTCAACCGCGCGCGTTACGGGATTTCGTGGGGGGCGCTGGGCGCGGCCGAATTCTGCTTCCACGCCGCGCGGCAATATGGCCTCGATCGCAACCAGTTCGGCCGTCCGCTCGCCGCCAACCAGCTCTACCAGAAGAAGCTCGCCGATATGGAGACCGAGATCGCGCTCGGGCTGCAGGCGAGCTTGCGCGTCGGGCGGCTGATGGACGAGGGCAAGTTCGCGCCGGAGATGATCTCGATCGTCAAGCGCAACAATGTCGGCAAAGCGCTCGATATCGCGCGGATGAGCCGCGACATGCACGGCGGCAACGGCATTTCCGGCGAATATCAGGTGATGCGCCACCTGATGAACCTCGAGACGGTCAACACCTATGAGGGCGCGCATGACGTCCACGCGCTGATCCTCGGGCGGGCGATTACGGGGATCGCGGCCTTTTAACGAACCGTCGCCCCAGCGAAAGCTGGGGCCGCGTGCCGCAAATCGCGCCCCTGCGGCCGAGATCCCAGCTTCCGCTGGGATGACGGCATTAAATATGCCGCTTCTCCAATTTCCGCGCCAAGGTGCGACGGTGGAGGCCGAGGCGGCGCGCGGCTTCGGAGATGTTGAAATCGGTATCCACCAGCGTCTGGTGGATATGCTCCCATTCGAGCGTCTTGATGCTCGTCGTGCGGGTGGCGATGTCGGCGTCGGGATCGCCGTCGACCCGCGCGAAGGCGGCCTCGATATCGTCGGTATTGGCGGGCTTGGTCAGGTAATTGGTCGCGCCCAATTTGATCGCCTCGACCGCGGTGGCGATGCTGGCGAAACCGGTCAGCACCACGATCCGCATCGTCGCATCGAGCGCGTGGAGCATCTGCACGCAGGTCAGCCCCGAGGCGCCGCCACCGAGCCGCAGATCGACCACCGCATGATCGGGCGCGAAATCGCGCGCCACCTGCTCCAGCCCGTCGGGCGCGTTGAGCACCGCGACACGATAGCCGCGCCGCTCGAACGAGCGCGCCAGCGTGCGCGCGAACACCGCGTCATCCTCGACGATCAGCAGCCGCCGTTCGGTCATCGTCCTTCCTCCAGCGCCAGCGCGGCGAGCGGGATGCGCAAGGTGACCAATGCGCCGCCGTGCGGATCGTTGCGCGCCTCCAGCGCGCCGCCCAGCGTCCGCAGCACATTGGCGGCGAGGAACAGCCCCAGCCCCGCGCCGCGCCGCTCCTTGCTGCTCTGATACGGCCGCCCGATGGTTTCGAGGAAGGCGGGCGGAAAGCCGCGCCCGTCGTCGCGCGCGGTGATCAGGATATCCGCCTCGCCCGCGGCGTCACGGACCAGTTCGAGCAGCAACGTAACCCCCGACGCCCCCGCCTCGATCGCATTGTCGAGCAGGTTGATCAGCGTCTGCGCCAGCGCGCGATCGGCGACGATCGGCGGATCAGTGGCAAGCCCGTCGACCAACGTCACCAGCTCGGGCCGCCCCCAGCGCTCGACGATCCCGCCGACGAAGCGGCGCAAGGTGGTGCGTGCGGGCGCCTCGCCGGTCACCTCGCCCGCGGCGAACAGGATGCCCGCGAGGATTTCCTTGCAGCGCGCGACCTCCGCCTCCATCTCCGCCACCTCGGCGGCGAGCGCCGGGTCGTGCGCCTCGCGGCGCCAGTCGCCGAGCGCGACCGACAAGGTCGCCAGCGGGGTGCCGAGCTCATGCGCCGCGCCGCTCGCGAGGAGGCCGATCCGCACGATATGCTCCTGCTCGGTCGCGCGCTGGCGCATCGTCGCGAGATGCGCGTCGCGCTCGCGCAGGTTGCGCGCGATACGGGTGACGAACGCCACCACCAGCACCGCCGCGAGGACGAAGCTGAACCAGCTTCCCGCCTTATAGGCCACCGACAGATGGCTGACGAAGCCGGGCTGCAGCGGCAGCGGGTGGTGGACGACGGTGAGCAGGGCAAAGGCCGCGCTGGTCACCGCGACGAGCAGCCAGCTCGACCACGCTTCGAGCAGCACCGCGCCGAGCACGACCTGCAGCAGAAACAAGGTGATGAACGGATTGGTCGCCCCGCCCGACAAAGCGAGCTGGACGGTGAGCGCGGCGACGTCGATCAGCAGTGCGCCGAGCAATTCGCCGTTGCTGACCGAGCGGAAGCGGACCGAGGCGAGCTGGAGCAGATTGAGCGCGACCAGCCCGCCGAGCGTCGCGAGCATCGGGAACAGCGGCAGCCGGATATCGAGGACGAACTCGACCAGCAGGATCGTCGCGAGCTGCCCGCCCACCGCAAGCCAGCGCAGCAGCACAAGCAGCAGCAGGTTGCGCCGCGCGGCATCCTCGCGGCCCGCAAATGCCGTCACCGAGCGCGCTTTCGCATCGCGCGCCATGCCAGCACAGCAAGCAGCGCGGCCATCGCGAACCAGGTCAGCCCATAACTGAGATGCGCGTTGCGGAAGGCGACGACGGTCAGCCCGCCGCGCGGCCAGTCACTGCCGTTCGGCCCCGCGTCGATGAACCACGGCGCGACCGCGCCGAGCCGCTGCGCCGCGGCGATCGCCGCCACGTCGCGCGAATACCAGCGCCCGGCGGCGGGATCGTTGGACCGCAGGAAGCCCCCGCCCGGCTCGCTCAGCCGGATCAGCCCGGTCACCGTCGCCGGCCCGGCGGCAGGCGGCGCGCGGCCGCGCATGTCGGCGGGGACGAAGCCGCGGTTGATCAGGATGCGCCCGTTTGCGGTATCGAGCGGGGTCATCACCCAATAGCCGCCGCCGAGCGCGGTCAGCGCCTGGACATAGACATCATGCCCCGGGAGGTAGCGGCCGCTGGCGGTGACGCGGGTGTAGGCGTCATCCTCGGTCAGCGTCTTGCTCGCCGGCGGGGCCGCCACCGGGGCCGCCGCCAGCTTCGCATCGACGCGCTCGATCAGCGCGAGCTTCCACGTCCGCCGTTCGAGCTGCCAGATGCCGAGCGCGACGAACCCCAGGATCGCCGCAATGGTCAGCGCTCGCGCGGCGACGCCCTTCACATCCCGCCCATATCCATCGGCGGCGCGCCATGCGCCGCGGGCGGCGCCATCTGCGGCATCATATAATGGTTCATGTTGAACATCACCCACAGCGACCCCGCCAGCACGATCACCACGATCACCACCGTGAAGATCAACGCCATCAGCGTCCAGCCGTGTTCGGACCGCGCGTTCATATGGAGGAAATAGACCATGTGGACGACGATCTGCACCATCGCCAGCCCGGCGATGATCGCGGCGGTGACGCGGGCATCGGCGATCACCCCGCTCATCACCAGCCCGAACGGGATGGCGGTAAGCACCACCGACAGCAGGAAGCCGGTGACGTAATCGCGCCGCGTGCCGTGCGGCGCACCGCTGTCGTTTTCGTGCGCGCTCATGATGCCATCGACCCCAGCAGATAGACGAAGGTGAAGACGCCGATCCACACGACGTCGAGGAAGTGCCAGAACAGCGACAGGCATTCCAGCCGCCGGACATTGGCAGGGATCAGCCCCTTGCGCGCGACCTGCACCATCAAGGTGACGAGCCAGATCGAGCCCGAGAAGACGTGCAGCCCGTGGGTGCCGACCAAAGCGAAGAAGCTCGACAGGAACGCCGAGCGCCCCGGCCCCGCGCCCTCGTGGATCAGCTCCGAAAACTCGAACAATTCGATTCCGAGGAAGCCGAGGCCGAACAGCAGCGTGACCAGCAGCCACCGCAACGCCGCCGATTTGCGCTGCTCGTGCGCGGCGATCATCGCGAAGCCGTAGGTGATCGACGAGAACAGCAGCAGCGCGGTGTTGACCGCAACCAGCTTCAGATCGAACAATTCGTGGCTGGTCGGGCCGCCCGCGAAGCTGCGGCCATAGACGCCCCACGACGCGAACAGCATCGCGAAGATGAGGCAGTCGCTCATGATGTAGAGCCAGAAGCCGAGCATCGTGCTCGACCCGCTCTCGTGATGATGCGGCTCGGTCTCCCAATAGATCGGGGTGGCGCCCTCGGTCATTGGGGCGGCGGCGGTGGGGTTGCTATGCGCCATGGTTCAGGCCCCTGCTGCCGCCAGCGCCTTGAGGCGCGCGGTCTCCGTCGCGGCGACCTCGGCCGCCGGGATGTTGAAATCGCGATCGTAATCGAAGCTGTGGAAGATCGCGTAGCCGATCACGCTGAGCATCCCCAGCCCGACCATCCACCAGATGTGCCAGATCAGCCCGAACCCGACGATCATCGACAGCCCGGCGAGGATCACGCCCGCGCCGGTGTTGCGGGGCATATGGATGTCGAGCCAGCCCTGCGTCGGCGCCATCTGGTTCTTGGCCTTCATATCGTCCCACGCGTCGAGATCGTGGATCACCGGCGTGAAGGCGAAATTATAGTCGGGCGGCGGCGACGAGGTCGACCATTCGAGCGTGCGACCGTGCCACGGATCGCCGGTGACGTCCTTCAGCGCCTCGCGG
>NZ_MKRR01000079.1:0-12431 GCF_001897045.1 Sphingomonas sp. 66-10 | reverse complement strand
CCAACCATTTGTGCGCGCGGCTGGCAAGCAGATGCAGCCTCGCGCGCGGGCTCCTCATAGAGTGGTGCCTGAGCGTGTCGCGCGGATCTCAGTCATGTCCATTCGGCGCTGCGGGCATTGCCATCCCCTTCATCCCGCCCATGTCCTTCATCATCTCATCGTGCTCGGCCGGTGCGCTCGCGATCAGGGTCTTGTATTGCTCGGGGGTCATGCCCGGCAGCTTGCGAACGAACGCCACCATGTTCCAGATCAACGGATCGGGATGGGTCTTGCCCCATGCCGGCATCGCGCTCAGCTTGACGCCATGCTTGATGATCCAGAATTGCTCCGCAGGCGACAGATCGGTGGTTTTGGCAAGCTCGGGCGCTTGAGGATAGAGACCCTGGCTCATCTCGCTGCGTTCGACGCCCGGCCCCAGATGGCAGCCCGAGCACATTTCCGTGTAGAGCGCGGCACCGGACGATATGCGCTTCGGATCGGAGAGGTTTGCGGGCGCCGCGATGTTCTGCGAATGCACCGCGATCGATCGATCGCGCAGGCTCTCAAGCATGGAATAGACGGGTCGCGTATGCGGATCGTCGGCTGCAATATTATAAACGCCGAAATATATGAAACCCGCAGCCGCGATGATCAGCGCGATCGCCGCGATCACGACGAAGGCCACGCTCGGAAAATGGTGCCTCATTCTTGCGCGGTCCATCATTTCCTCCCTTTCTACGAATATTAGAACCAGAGCCGAACGCCGGCGACCAAGCTCGTAACGGTAGGATCCTCACCGTCAGCGCGCGCGTAGCGGGCGGTCTGCCCGGTTTTCGCCGCGTAGGAGATGCCGATATAGGGCGCGAACTGCCGCGTGATCTCGTAGCGCAGCCTAAGTCCCAATTCGGCGCTCGACAGGCCCGCGCCCGTGCGCGTCTCGGGCACATCCTGCGCGGCCAGATTGAGCTCGACCCGCGGCTGCAGAACCACGCGCTGTGTGATGCGCTGATCATAATAGCCTTCCAGCCGGCCGAGCAGATCACCCTTGTCCGAGAGGAACAGCGCACCCTCGACCTCGAACCAATAGGGCGCCAGACCCTCGAAGCCGATGGTCGCGTAGGTCGTCGGCCGGCCCGGCTTGAAGTCGTGGCGGATGCCGCCCTGCAGGTTGAAATAGGGTCCGATCGCCCGGCTGTAGAGCGCTTGGACCTCCGCCGCCTCGACCCCTTGACGGAACGCGCCTTCACCTTCAGATTTCAGCCACAGGCGATTGATGTCGCCGCCGATCCAGGCCTCGCCGTCCCAACGGTAACCATCGCGTCCCTTCCGCGCCTGATATTCGGCAAGATTGAACATGACCTGATAATTGGTCTGGCCGCCCTGTTCCCGCATCATGTCGCGGCGGGCCGCCGCCATTTCGGGAGCGGGAAAGAGCTTCTCCGCATAATGGTCCATCGGTGGCCGCGGCGCAGCGGCAGTCCCTGCGGGCAGGTTCGTCCCCGTTTGAGCCAAGCCGGGCATCGCCGACATGTCATGGCCAGCCTGGGCGGCCGGCATGTTCATTCCGGGCATCGTTGATGCTCCCGGTTGCGATTGCATGCCGGGCATGGCGCCATGGTCCATCCCTTCCATCGTGCCCGACTGCGCCGGTGCGGCGGGCATTTTCATCGCGCCGTAATCCATGCCGGTCATTCCGGGCATGTCGCTCATCGACTGATCATTGGTCTTTGCGGCCGGCTGACGAGCAGCCGTTGCTGGTTTGCGCACGGAGGTTCGTTTCATCGGAACCGCTTTTTTCGCTGCGGGCTTCTTTGTCGCCGCCGGCTTCTTGGGCGCCGGTTTCTTCGCAGGCATCGACATGCCGGGCATACCCTGCATCGACTGGCCCTGCGCGGGTGCGGTAACTGTAACGGCGAGCGCAGATGTGGCCGCGAGCGCGGTGACGAGCCGGATCATGCCGCCGCTCCCTTCGGCCGAACGCTGACGACGCGCATCATCCCGGCGTGCATGTGGTAGAGCAGGTGACAATGGAATGCCCAGTCGCCGACCGCATCGGCGGTGAGGTCCCACGTCACTTTCCCGCCCGGCTGCACGATCACGGTATGCTTGCGCGGCGCGTGATCGCCATGTCCGGTCACGAGCTCGAAAAAGTGACCATGAATGTGGATCGGATGACCCATCATGCTATCGTTGATGAGGTTCACGCGCACCCGTTCGCCCTCGATGAACGGGATCGGCTCATGGTGGTCGGACATTTTCTCGCCATCGAACGACCACATGAAGCGTTCCATGTTGCCGGTCAGGTGGATGTCGATGCTGCGCGACGGTGCACGCACGTCGGGGTTGCGTTCGAGGGAGATCAGGTCGCGGTAGGTCAGAACCTTGTGGCCGACGTCCTCCAGCCCCTGGCCGGGCTCGCCGGTCCGGTCCATCGGCATCGGCGAGATGGTCTGAACGCCAGGGCCCTTTTTGACCTGCGGCGCCTTGGAGAAGTCGCGCATCTTCATCGAGCCCATATCCATGGAGCCCATATCCATCGAGCCATGGTCCATCCCGGGCATGCTGCCCGACTGCGCCGGCATCGCGCCGTGATCCATCCCGGCCATGGCGCCTCCGTCAGCAGTCATGCCCGAATGGTCCATCGGCATCGCGCCATGATCCATTCCGGTCATGGCGGCGGCGCCCGCGGCGATCGCGGTGGTCGCGAGTTTCGCCGACGGATTCTTCTCGGCAGTCGAATCGACCCCGCGCATCGCACCACCGGACATATCCATGCCCGCCATGCCGCCACCTGACATATCCATGCCCTGCATGCCGCCCATCGACATGTCGCCCATGCCCATGTCCTTCATGGTCGCAAGCGGCCGCTTCCTGAGCGGCGGAACTTCTGCAGCCATGCCCGCACGCGGCGCGAGCGTCGCCCGCGCCATGCCCGAGCGGTCGACGGCCTCCCCGACAAGGGTGAATGCCTTGTCCTCGGTCGGGGTGACGATCGCGTCATAGGTTTCGGCGACGCCAATCTGGAATTCCTCGACCTCGACCGGCATGACGTTCTGGCCATCGGCCTGGACGATCGTCAGCCTGAGTCCGGGAATGCGGACGTTGAAGGTTGTCATCGCCGAGGCGTTGACAACGCGTAGCCGCACTCGCTGGCCGGGCGTGAACAGCGCCGTCCAGTTGTCGAACGGGCCATGGCCGTTGACCAGATAGGTGTAAGCGGGTCCGGTCGCATCCGAAACGTCTGTCGGGTCCATACGCATCTTGCCCCAGTCGACGCGATCCTTGAGCGTCTGGTCGCGCCCGGCGAGCAGGCCCGCCAATGTCTGCCGCTGGAAATTGAAGTGGCCCGGATCGACCTTCATGCGCCTGAAAATACCCTCAGGCGAAATCTGGCTATGGTCGGAAAGTACGATCACATGCTCGCGATCATATTTAACCGGATCCTCGCCGGCCGGATCGATCACGATCGGGCCATAGTGGCCAAGCTGCTCCTGCAGACCGGAATGGCTATGGTACCAGTAGGTGCCATTCTGCCGAACCGGGAACTCGTACAGATAACTTGAACGACCCCTGATTCCCGGAAACGAGACGCCGGGCACCCCATCGAACTGGGGAGGGACCAGCAGTCCATGCCAGTGGATCGAGCTGTCCTCCGCAAGGTCATTGATGACGTTGAGCTTGACGTTTTGCCCTTCGCGCAGTCGGATGAGCGGTGCCGGGACCGTGCCGTTGATGCCGATCGCTGGTGACGACCGCCCGTCGACCATCATTGTCTGCCGGGCGATGCGTAATGTGATGTCGTTGCCCGAGACGGTCGGAAGCGGGGCGGTTATACCCGCCGACACCGGTTGGGCCCAGGCGGGGAAATAGCTCGACAGCGCAAGGCTGCCGCCGACAACGGCGCTGCCGCGCATGAACTGACGTCGACTGTATGGATGCTGCATGGTCTCTCTGGCCTGACGAGCGTTTGGCGTTCTCATAAGGATACGCGGCCCGCGCGCGCTTCCCTCATCAAAAGTTTCTTGGTCGAACAGATTGTTGCCGGAAAAGTCGAGCAGCGACTGTCAATTCGCCCTCGCGGCGCGCTTCGGCGGCAACCACCCTTATGTGTCTATCGTCCAATGATCAGTACAGATATGCGTGTGCGGAAACGCACGCCGGCTGAAAAGGATCAGCGAACGTCAGACGCCGAGCTCGGTACATTGCGCAATATGGATGCAGGCGGAGAGGGCGGTCGCGATTTCGCGGTTTGCGAAAGCGATCATGGGGCCTTGGGCCAGTCATCGCAACGTAGTTTTAACTTCATTTCTTCGCGTCCTGTGATCAGGTCTCCTGAGAGGCGCAATGACGCTGAGCGCTTGGGACGACATTGCGAAAACCGACAATCTGGCATTGACGTGCAGCGCGATCGCGTTGGTTTGCGGAAGGCTCGCGAGGTCGCTCGCACGGCTTCAAAGATCGACAATGCGAATGAAGATCGTCTTTGTGATCGGGGCACCGTTTCGGGCTGTCCATGACGCTGCAATGGAAGTAATCTTTGCATTGTGCGCCCGGCACTATTTCAATTGTCAGAAATATCGCCGGGTTGGCGTGAACAGCTCGGCGCCACGAACGGCCGCTTCTATATCTAATCTTGCTTGCATATAGGATCTTCGATTTGCCACGAATTGCCAATATCGCATCAAACAAAACTAAGATATTGCGTGCAAGCGATTCATATATAAGCTGCATCCCGGCTCAATACCCCGGAATCGACGGTCGTCCATTCGTCAATACCTGGAAGCCGCTGCTTTCACCTCGAGCACGCCGACCTATTGAACTGGTCGGCCTAGCTTCTCCATTAGCCGCATTAGCCGCGCGCGCGCACGATAAATGCGCGTCTCGACGGCCTTTTGGGTGATACCAAGGACATCGGCGGTTTCAGCCTGGCTCAGACCCTCGATCGTTCGCAGCACGAGAGGTTCCTTCAACGTCGTCGGCAGCGTCGCGATCAGGCGTGTCACGCAGTCGAGTTCCTGGCGATCAGCGGTGGCATCATCGACTGCGACCTGGTCATCCGCGATCGCCTCGGCTTCTTCCGTCAACGGGCTGGCAAAGGAAAGAAAGCGGCGAACCTTCTGCTTGCGCGCCAGATCACGACACTTGTTGAGCGCGATTGCGGAAAGCCAGATCCGCATCGAGCGCGCCTCGTCGTAGCGCGACAAGGCCTGGTGGGCCGAGATGAATGTCTCCTGGGTGAGATCAAGCGCATCGTCGGCATTGCCCAAGCAGCCCCGCGCCAGACGAAATACGACTTCCTCGTAGCGGCGAACGATTTCGGCGAAGGCAAGCTGGCGGCCGGCGTGGCTGAGCACGGCGAGCTCACCGTCAGACAGCGCCGTCCAGTCGAGGCTCACCGCGCATCTTCGGTAAGCGCCTTCACCACCGCCTGGTCGAATTGCGTCGTCTGATTGGGCTTCAGCAACTGGCGCATTGCGAAAATATGCGAAAGTGTTGCTTTCTGCAGCTCGCCCATGGCGGCATGGCTCTGATCGACGGCCGCTGCGACACGCGGGCCGTTCCCATGCTCGGCCTCGATCGCCGCTGCAAGCCGGGCATTGTCGGCCCGCAACTCAAGCTCCAGCGCGCGGCGCTGTACCGCATAGCGCCGTTCGAGCGCCTCGAGACGCGCTTGCTGATTGCCGTCTAGCGCCAGTCGGTGGTGCAAAACCTCGTGGAGCTCGGCGCCTGGTTTCGGCGCCGCGGGTAAGAGTTCGCGGCCGATGAAAACACCGCCCAGCGCCGCGCCAAAAGCGGTCACGACCGTGACCGTGGTCCGCCAAGAGGGGTTCACGGCGCACCCATGAGCAGTGTTGACGGCGCAAGCGGCGAGCTCGGACCCAGGGGCGCCAATGGTGACGCAAAGCTGGCCGATGCGGGAACGCTTCCCGCGACCCCCATGATCAGCGCTGCAGCGACAGTACCGATGCTGAGGCCCAGCCCAGCGCGCGCGGCAGTCCTGGCGTTAAGCCGGGCGAATACCCTGTCTTCCATCGATGCGAGCCCGGGAGGCGCCGGTACCCGCGCAAGCTGCCGAAGCAGCGCGTCAAGATCATCCATTTCCGTCACTCCAACGCTCTTATAACAGATTACGCGGCGGCAACCTTTACCCCTCACAAGCGGATGAGGTGGATGGCTCCCGCTCACGGCATCTGAGTGCCAAGATGGGTTGCTGTCAGGCAAACCCGAGCAAAGGAGCCATCCGCCATGGAGATTAGCACGATCGGCCTCGATTTGGCCAAGAACGTTTTTCAGGTTCACGGCATCAGCGCGACCGGCGAGGTCGTGGTCCGCAAGACGCTGCGGCGATCGCAGATGCTTCCCTTCTTCGAGAAGCTGCCGCCGTGCCTGGTTGGGGCCGAGGCTTGCGGGACGTCGCATCATTGGGCGCGCGAGTTGGCCAAGCTGGGCCACGAAGTGCGGCTAATGCCCGCGATGTATGTGAAGGCCTACGTGAAGCGCGGCAAGAATGACGCGGCCGACGCCGAGGCTATTTGCGAGGCGGTAACACGCCAGACCATGCGGTTCGTGCCCATCAAGTCGCGCGAGCAGCAGGCGGCGTTGTCGCTTCATCGCGTGCGCAGTCTGTTGATCAAGCAGCGCACGCAGTTGGTCAACATGATGCGCAGCGTGCTCGCCGAGATGGGCATCGCTATCCCGATCGGGATCGTGAAGGCGCTGCAGATGGCACGGGAGATCATCGACGGCGAGTCCGGGCTCGATCTGCCAACCGAGGCGGTGAACGTCGTCGCCATGCTGGCTGCGCAACTGCTCCAGCTTCACGCCCAGTTGCGCAAGCTTGACCTGCGTCTAGCCGCTCTGCAGCGGAGCGACGACAGGGCCCGCCGCCTGGCGACGATCCCTGGTATCGGGCCGATCGGCGCGACCGCGCTCGCCGCGTCGGTGACTGATCCAAGCCAGTTCTCGTCAGGGCGCCAGTTCGCCGCCTGGCTGGGGCTGACCCCGCGACAGAGTTCGAGTGGGGGCAAGGAACGCCTGGGGCGCATCACGAAGATGGGCGACAGATACCTGCGGCAGCTTCTGGTGGTCGGCGCAACCGCACTGGTTCGATACGCCAAGGAGAAGCCCGGCACGGTCGATCCGCGCTTCGTTGCACTGCTCGCCCGAAAACCTGCTCGCGTCGCTTCGGTCGCCATCGCCAACAAAATGGCGCGGATCGCATGGGCGGTCATGGCTCGGGGCGGCACCTTCGAACGAGGGCATGCACCGATGCTGGCCGCAGCATAGATCGAGAGCTTGGCTGAGGAGATCAGCTTCAAGAGGTTGTGAGAGCAAAGGATGTGATGGCAAAACCGGTCGGACCGGGAGCAAGGACAACCCAAGGAATGTCATAGGCGTCATAGCCTGCAAAGCCGATCGGACCTTGTTCGCGGACACCATCAGGGCCAGCAGTCTACACCGACTGCACAAGTAGGCCGGACAGACGACTGCAACCGACAAACAGTCAAAACATCACTTTACGCTTGCAACGCGGGAGCCATCCACAGACGACATTCGGAAAACGCACTGCTCCGGAAGTCTCCTCGTGGCGCGAGGCTGCCGTCGATCTCGCTCCCAATGCCGCCGCTAACGTTCGCGTTCTGTGGGCGCGTCCGCAGATGTTTGATAGTCGCGCTCGAGCAGATCGTTGTGGATCGCCGTCGCCGCGATTGCAGCATGGCCGGTGGCTACGCAAATCTGGTCCAACCCTTCGACGACGTCACCAATCGCGTAAAGCCCAGATATCGACGTTTGTTGGTGTCCATCGGTCAGAAGGCATCCTTGATCGCTCATATTGGCGCCAAGCGCCGCAGCCAAGTGGGTCCGAGCCGTTGACCCGAGAGCTGGATAGAGTGTGCCGAACGATCGCCCCGGTAATCCATGCCACGAAGCTTCGATCGTGCCGTCAGCCAGTCGCAAACCGGCGATCGGCTCCGCAACGACTTCGATGCCTGCCTTCTCCAGACGTTCAAGGTCGCTGGTCGCCAGATCGAGCGAGCGTTGCGCAAGCAAGGTGACCGCAGCGCCATATTGGCGCAGGAACAAGGCTTCCGCCGCGCCGTGGCGATCCGCGCCCAGGACCGCAATCGGCGTCAGACGCGCTTCGTAGCCGTCGCAGATCGGACAATAGCGGATCAAGCCCTGCGAGACGCCGAGCGCGTGCATGGTTTCCGAAATATCTGGCTTATGATTGACGACGCCTGTCGCAAGAATGACCGATCGCGATCGAAGGACATCGCCGGCGCAGCTGATAAGGAACCCCGGCCCCGATGAAGTGATTTCATCGACCTCCGCTTTTCGGACGGCGCTGCCGTATTCGCGAAGTTGCGTTTCCAAGCGGGCGAGCAACTCGATGCCTGACAAGCCGTCCGGGAAGCCGGGAAGATTATGCGATCGTGGGATGGACGCAGCGCGTCCCGCTCCCGCGTCGATCACCACACAGCTGCGTAGGAAGCGCGATAGATAGATTGCGGCGGTCAGCCCAGCTGGACCGCCTCCGATCACGGCGCAATCGAGCATTTTTTGCGGATGGCCGTCCCAGCGGCGGTCGGTTGATTGTACAGACATTCAGGGTTGCTCCGTGACCAAGACGGCACCCGACCCTCGAAGGCGGTTAGTAAGACGCCTGCAGCGATCTTCCGGTGCGGATAAACAATGATACGCCTTCGGCGGCTTCATCCCTCACGGCGCGATGCCTCTCTTGCCGTGTCGAAAAAGGATGTGAGGGATGAGCTCGCGCGCCGCGTAACATCAGATGAGCCTCACAAAATGGAGAATCGCTCAATGCGCCGTTTCATTGTTACCGCTGCTACCCTCGCCATGGCCCTCCTCGGCGGAACCGCCTACGCGCACCCCAAGCTCGTATTGGCGAACCCGCCGGCCGATGCCGTGGTGGCGTCGCCTAAGAATATTACGCTCGAATTCAGTGAGAAGTTGATGCCGGCCTTCTCGAAAGCTGATGTCAGCATGGCCGCAATGCCTGGCATGGCGGCGATGAAGATGGCCAGCAGTTCGACTGTCGCGCCCGATGGCAAGACGCTCGTCATCACGCCGAGTTCGCCGCTCCCGCGCGGCCGCTACACCATCGACTGGAACGTGGTGTCGGCGGACACGCACAAGGTCAGTGGGCATCTCGCATTTGCGGTGAAGTAAGCCAATGTTCGACGGGCCGACCATCGTCGTTCGCTTTGCGTTGTACCTTGTGCTTGCGGCGTTGTTCGGCCTTTCGGCGTTCAGTCTTTACGGGCTGCGCGCGGACGAGCGCGAGGATGCGATCGCGCTGCGGCCATGGCTGACGGGCTTCGCCGTCTTCGGTCTCCTGTTGTCAGCTTTCGCGCTGCTGCTGATGGTGTCGGTCATGGCCGGGACGCCGTTCTGGCCCGTCGATAGAACCGCCGTGGGCGCGCTCCTGGGTGGCGGCGCAATCGGCACGGCGTGGGTGGTACGCATGGCTGCACTGGCGATCGCCGGTGGTTTGGCACTGGCCGTTGCCGACAGAGCATGGTCGCTAAGCCTGATCATGACGGCGGCGGCCGTTTCGCTCGCGACGCTGGCATGGACCGGTCACGGCGCCATGGACGAGGGGGCTGCCGGCTGGATTCATCTGGTCGCCGATATCCTCCATCTGGTTGCAGCCGGGGCCTGGGTCGGCGCACTTTTCGGCTTACTGCTGTTACTCGCGCGCCCGGTCGAGCGCGTCGATGTCGCTCATCTCAGGCTGACTCACCGGGCGCTCCACGGATTTGGCGGTATCGGAACGGTTGTCGTCGCAGTCGTCGTCGTCACGGGTCTGGTCAACAGCTGGCTTCTTGTTGGGCCGGACCAGGTCAGGGGGCTCGGCGCGAGCCTTTACGGCCGCCTGCTCCTCGCGAAGCTTGCGCTTTTCGTGGGCATGCTGGCGCTCGCCTCTCTCAACCGGTACCGACTGACGCCGGCGTTCGAACAGTCGATCGCGCGTGACGATCATCGCGGCGCATTGGTTTCGCTGCGGCTGAGCCTGGGCGTTGAGACTGCCTGCATCGTCGTCATCCTTGCGCTGGTTGCGTGGCTGGGCACGCTCGCGCCGCCGGCATCGGGGATGTGAACGCAGTGGGCCAGTCTCTCCTCCTGGACGAGGCTGGTCGGATGCTCGTTGTGATTGGCCTGATCATGGTGGTTCTCCTCACGCCGATGATGATCGTTTCGTTGGTCGTCAGCATCATTCAGGCAGCGACTTCGATCAGCGAACAAAGCCTCAGTCTTGTACCGAAACTGATCGTTTTGCTCCTTTGCCTCTCCGCATTCGGTGCCGCGATTGCCGAGCTTCTGATCAAGTTCACGGGTGAAATCTTCGGGATCATCGCCGCAATGGGTCGCTGATCGCCGATCGCCGGATCGGGCTTGCAGCGTGAAGGGGCGGCCGCGAAGTCGAAATTCGCGCGTCGGCGCGACAAGGGCGCGATTATGGGGCGCGACAGTGGTCCGGATTGCCGTGTCGAAACAGAACAAAAACGGCTGCCGGCGACGAACAACCACGATGAATGCTCGCCCTGGCGAGGGGTCCCGGGCGTAGCCGCGTAGTTAGGATTAGGTCTCCCGGCTCGATGCCAGATCGTGACGGCAGATTCAATCAACGGGGGTGTCAGATGGCTGAAACGAGCACCGGCGCCGAAGAAAGTGCCGCCCAGCGATCCCGGTCCTACCACGTCCTCGATATTCTGCGCGGTATTGCCGCGATGAGTGTCGTCGTGCTTCACTTTCCTCACGCATTCGCGCCGATCGCCGCGCCCGGCGCATATCTCGCCGTCGATCTTTTTTTTGCGATGAGCGGATTTGTTCTCGCCAATGCCTATGACGCCAGGCTCGCCGGTGGGATGAAGGCTGGCGCCTTTCTGCGGGCGCGTCTCATTCGATTGTTTCCGTTCTACCTGTTCGCGCTGCTGCTCAGCACCATCGAACTCGCCTATTTTTATCGCCATGATGAGCTGGGAACGGCGGTCGTGATTTCGAGCGCGTTCAATGTTTTCATGCTTCCGGTGCCCCCCCATCGGATTTCCCGACAACCCTCTCTTTCCGGCCAATTTTGTCGCGTGGACCCTGTCGTTCGAGCTCCTGGCCAACATTATCTATGCTGCAACGGTTTCTCGGCTCTCATCGCAAAAGCTGGCGGTCGGCATTGGCATAAGCGGGGCTGCGCTGGCCGCCATCGCCATCGCTCGTGGTGACCTCAACGGTGGTGCTTATTGGCCTGACGCGCATCTTGCGGTTCTTCGCGTGTTCTTTTCCTTCTTTTTGGGCGTGCTCGTTTTTCGTGCTCGAGTGGCGGGACGACTCCCGGTGATCCGTGTCCCGGCTATCGTCCCGGTCGGTGTCGCGACGCTGGCGCTTGCGTGGCCAGTTTCCGCTTCAATCCGCGGGGCGACCGATGCAGTGATCGTGCTCGCGATTTTTCCGCTGATTCTTATTGCTGCGACAGCGCATGCGCCGCGACCCAGTCGGGCCATCGACAGGCTGCTCGGCGACGTGTCTTATCCAATCTACGTGCTACAGATCCCGGTCTTTTCGGCCGTCGTACTGGGGGCAGCGCGGGTGTCTCCTGGCCTGCTTCGAGCGAGCGCGCCATGGATCGGTATCATGGTGCTGGTCGGGCTGTGCGCCGGATCGTGGTTTGTCGCGCAACGGGTGGAAGTCCCGTTACGCCGGCGGCTCAGCGTTCGGGCGGCGCTGACATTCCGCGGCGATGATCGACGCCACGGCGCGCGGCAGAGCGAGTTAAGGCCAGACGATGCTCGGACTGATTAAAGTCATTGGTTTTCGCGCTTTGAAGACCGCGATCAGCCCGGTAAGTGTCGGTACGACAGCAGTCTCGGTCACTTCTTCGAAGCCAGCCTCCTGGAGGAGCCTCGGAAGAACGCCGTCGGCGTTCGGCTGAGTGTCGGTCGTTCCGTCGAGGCGCTGCACCGTTTGTCGAAACAGCATTCGCATAAAACTACTTCGCTGCTCGCCGTAGTCGGCCAAGATCAGGCGGCCGCCAGGCGCGAGCGCATCGAACATTGCACCAAGACCAGCACGCTTTTCCTCAAGCGGCACTTGATGAAGGACAAGCGTACAGGTCACCGCGTCGAAGGCACCGCGACGACCAGCTGCAGCGTCCCGAGCGAAACCTTTGGTCCAAAAGATAGGGGCTGCGCTTCGCGGTTCCTTGGCGATCGCCCGCACCAGCGTTTCAGGGTCGGGATCGATCCCGGTAATCTTGGCCATTGGCTCGATGCTTTTGATGGCAATCGCAAGCGTGCCGGTCCCGCAACCGACGTCCAAAATTCGTTCACCTGGTTGCGGGGCGAGGGTGCGAAGCACGATGCGCCGCCAACATTTTTCGCGGGTGAAGAGTCGGATCGCAAGATCATATAATGTGCTTGGTGCGCGGCCCAAAG
>NZ_MKRR01000078.1:126-6569 GCF_001897045.1 Sphingomonas sp. 66-10 | reverse complement strand
CACAAGGTCATATGGCTCGACGATGCGTTCCACACCGTCAGGCTCGAGGTAGGATCGATAGAACTCGGCAGGATGAACGGGAACATCGACGCGCCGACGCTGGAAATAATCCCGATCGTCGCCAGGCTCGAACCTGCGAAGACAAGCAGATCCTGGCGTCGCGCCATCCCGACCCACGCGATCACCGGGCCGAGGAACCCGAGCAACGGCGCGAGCCATAGCCACGGATAAGCGGCGTAATTGACGAGCCAGCCCTTCGCGACCTGAGCCGTGGTCGTATCGAGCGGATTGGACGGACCCGCACGGTCGATCGCACCGGTGATGGTGTACCCGATGTTCCCCCAGGTGAGCGTCGCAAAGCCTGCGGCGTAGAGGAGGATCGCGACCACCGCCGCGACCGCGCCGAACCGCTGCGCGCGTTCCAGTACCGCGCCTTTCTCGATCTTGAGCGAGAGCCAGCCGGCGCCGTGGAGAACGAGCATCGCGACCGAAAGGAGGCCGGTGATCAGCGTGAACGGCGTGAACAGTCCGAGCAGGCCGCCCTCATAATGGAGGCGAAGGTCGCTGTCGAAGCGGAAGGGCGCCCCCAGCAGTACGTTGCCGACCGCCACGCCGAACACCAGTGCCGGGACGAGGCCGCCGATAAACAATGCCCAATCCCACCCGCTGCGCCAGCGCGTGCTCGTCCGCTTGGAGCGATACTTGAACCCCACCGGCCGAAGGATCAGCGCCGACAGCACCAGGAACATCGCGAGATAGAAGCCCGAGAAGCTCACCGCATAGACGAACGGCCAGGCTGCGAAGATCGCGCCCGCGCCGAGAATCAGCCAGACCTGATTGCCTTCCCAGGTCGGCGCGATCGTGTTGATCACCAGCCGGCGTTCCTCGTCGCCCTTTGCGACCCAGGGTAGCAATGCGGCGACGCCGAGGTCGAAGCCATCGGTGAGTGCGAAGCCGATCAGCAGCACGCCCATCAGCGCCCACCAGATCACCCGCAGCACCTCATAATCGAGCGGGATTGTCATCTCACAATCTCCTTAGTCGGCTGCGAGCGGGGCATAGCCGCCCGGATTACGTGGTGTTGCTTCCGCCGGTACGGCGATGGGCTCGGGCCCCTTGCGGATCGCCTCGAGCATCAACCGCACCTCGACCACCGCAAGCGTGCCGTAGAGCGCGGTGAACCCGGCGATCGTCGTCCAGAGCTGCGGGACGGTGAGATCGGACGCGCCGAGGAAGGTCGGCAGGACGCCATCGATCGCCCAGGGCTGGCGCCCGATCTCGGCGAGGATCCAGCCGAACTCGATCGCGACCCACGGAAGCGGGATGACCCATAAGGCCGCGCGAAGAAACCAGCGCCGGTCGAATTGCCGCCTGGTGGCGAAGACGAACGCCAGACCGAAAAAGGCGATGAAGAAGAAGCCGAGCCCGGCCATGACGCGGAAGATCCAGAACATCGCCGGCACGTTGGGCACCGTGGTCCAGGCGGCCTTTTCGATCGTCGCACGATCGGCGCGGCGCGGATCGGCAACGAAGCGCTTCAACAGCAGCGCATAGCCGAGATTGCCCTTATTCTCCTCGAAGCTCGCGCGGGCCGCCGGATCGGCGCGATTGAGCTTGAGACGCTCGACCGCATCATAAGCGAGGATGCCGCTGCCGATCTTGGCCTTGGCGTCCTCGACCAGTTCGGTGATGCCGGTCACCTCGCCGGTGACGCTGCGCGTGGCGATCAGCCCGAGCGCATAAGGGATCTTGATCTCGAACGCGGTCTCGCGCGCTTTGTTGCTCGGCAGGCCGAAGGCGGCGAAGCCGGCGGGGGCGGGTTCGGTGTGCCACATCGCCTCGATCGCGGCGAGCTTCATCTTCTGGTTGTCGGTCAGCGCATAGCCGCTTTCATCCCCGAGCACGACGACCGACAACGACGAAGCGAGCCCGAAGGCTGCGGCGACGGTGAAGGAACGGCGTGCCAGCGGCAGCCATTGCCCGCGCAGCAGGAAAAGCGCCGAAATGCCAAGGACGAACACCGATGCGGCGACATAGCCCGCGCTCACGGTATGGACGAATTTCGCCTGGGCGACGGGATTGAAGATCACCGCGGTAAAATCGGTCACTTCCATGCGCATTGTCGCCGGATTGAAGGCGGCGCCCGCGGGATGCTGCATCCAGCCATTGGCGATCAGAATCCACAGCGCCGAAAGGTTCGTGCCCAGCGCGACCATGAAGGTCACGAAAAGATGCGCCTGTTTGGACAATTTGTCCCAGCCGAAGAACATCAGGCCAACGAAGGTCGCCTCAAGGAAAAAGGCCATCAGCCCTTCGATCGCGAGCGGCGCGCCGAAGATGTCACCGACGTAATGCGAATAATAGGCCCAGTTCGTACCGAACTGAAACTCCATGGTGAGGCCGGTCGCGACTCCCAGCACGAAGTTGATGCCGAATAATTTCCCCCAAAAGCGGGTAATCTGTCGCCAGACCGGACGATCGGTCATGACGTAGAGACTTTCCATGATAACCAGGAGGAAGGACAGGCCGAGCGTCAACGGCACAAATAGAAAATGATAGAGTGCAGTAAGCGCGAACTGGAGCCGCGACAGCTCGATGACGGCCATATCCATGGCAAGATCCTTCTTTGAGGCTCAGCATTGCCGTCCGGCGAAACGCTGGATATTTGTAATTCGATATTTATGCAAGCAGATGAAGGAACTATGACGTTAACGATCCCGCGGCGCGGCACCTTCGCACCGTCGCTGTGGTGGATATTCGATGCCGCCGCTGCAGCTTTGTTCGCTGCGGCGCTTGCGCTATCGCTCAAGGCCGTGCTGGCCGCCTATACGTATTGGCCCGTAGTCGGTGCGGCCGCGATGATCGCTGCGGTACTGATTCGCTCGGCGGTCCAGGCGCGGGCGGAAGTCGCCGGGGTCACCGCCGCGAATCGGGCCAAATCGCGGGTTCGGGCGGCGCTGTTCCCGCAGCTGCTGCATTCCCGGCGCTCGGCGCGGCGACTGCTCGGCGAGGAGCTGGCGGTTGCGGTCGATCAGGTCTCCGCGCTTACCGGCTATTATGGGCGCTTCGAGCCGATCAAGCGTGCGGCAGCGATCGCGCCTTTGGTGATCGCCGCGCTGGTTGCGCTGGCGAGCCCGGTCTCGGCCGCAATCCTGATCGCGACGCTCATACCGTTCGCGCTCGGCATGGCGCTCGCCGGCGGCGCGGCGCGGCGTGCTGCCGACGCGCAGGTGGCGGCGCTCGCCCGGCTCTCGGGGCTGTTCGTCGACCGGGTCCGCTCGCTACCGATCATTCTCGCATTCGGCGCCGAGGATCGCGTTACCCGCCAGGTCGAAACGGCCACCGGCGAGGTGGCGGACCGCACTTACGCCGTTCTCAAGATCGCGTTTCTCTCGTCGGGCACGATCGAGTTCTTCTCCGCGATCTCGGTCGCGCTGGTCGCGGTCTATTGTGGCTTCAATCTCCTGGGCCTGCTGCCGTTCCCGGTTCCCGAGCATCTCGACTTGCCGCGGGCATTTTTCGCGCTCGCGCTCGCCCCGGAATTCTATCTGCCGCTGCGCCGCCTCGCCGCCGCTTATCATGAAAAGCAGCTTGGCGAGGCAGCGGAGACCGCGATTCGTGAGCGCGCGGTGCAGGCGCCGCCGGAGCCGGCGCGCCGTGTCGGCCCGATCGCCTCGATCGAGATCGAGGATGGCGTGATCGATTATGGTGCAGGCCGGAAGGTCGGCCCGTTCAGCCTGTCGGTCGCGTCCGGCGAACTGGTGGCGCTCACCGGACCGACCGGAAGCGGCAAATCCTCGCTGTTGCAGATGATCGTCGGGCTCGCGCCGCTCTCCGAGGGCGGACTGTCCGCGGGCAGGGAGGCATTTCTGCCTGGCGCGGCCAATGCGGCGATCGGCTGGGCCGGGCAGCATGTCGTGCTGCTTCCCGGAACGATCGCCGACAATATCGCGCTCGCCGATCCCAATGAAGGGAGAGCCGCAATCGAAGCCGCAGCCCATCGCGCAGGGCTCGGCGCGCTGATTGCCACGCGCCCAGCCGGCCTCGACACCTGGATTGATCCGCGCGGCTCGGGGCTGTCGGGCGGCGAGCGGCGACGACTCGCGCTGGCGCGCGTGCTTTTGTCGCGTCGCCCGGTGTTGCTGCTCGACGAGCCGACCGCCGATCTCGACGCCGCTACAGCCGCATCGATCATCACCCTGCTGCAGACGCTAAGCAGGTCTCATGCGATCCTTGCGGCGACACACGATCCAGCGCTGATCGCGGCCGCGACGCGCACCGTTGCGATCGCATGAGCGAGGTCAATCTTTCCGCGCTGTTGACGGCGAGCGCCGCACCGTGGCGCCGGACGCGACGGCTCGCCCTGTTGAGCGGCATCCTGGTCGCGGTCGCGACAATCGCGCTGCTCGCTCTTTCAGGCTGGTTCATCACCGCGGCGGCGATCGCCGGCGTTGCCGGCCCCACGGCCGCGCGCGGGTTCAACTATCTCGTTCCCGCCGCCACGATCCGCTTGCTCGCGATCCTGCGCACCGCCGGGCGCTATTTCGAGCGGCTGCTCAGCCATCAAGCCGCGCTGGGGACTCTCGCGTCGCTGCGCACGACGCTCTTCGCCAGAGCGGCCGCGGCGGAGGCAAGCGGGCGATTGCGCTTGTCGGGCGGGGAAGGGGCGAGCCTTCTCGGCCGCGACGTCGACCAGCTCGAGGACCGTGTCATTCGCGGGCCGCAGATCGCCGGTGCATTTGCCGGGTTGCTGTTCGCCGTGTTCCTGGCAGCGGTCACCGGCATCATCCCGGCGCTTTGCGTCGTGCTGTGCCTTGCCGGGGCTTGCGTGATGACCAGCTGGCTGGCGAGGCGGATGCTGCCCGATCTGGCGCAATGCGAGGCCGCCGCATCGAACGATCTCAAGGTTGCCCTTGCCGAATATGCCGCCGCTGCGGGAGAGATCGCAGTCTACGACCTCACCGCGCGGGTTTCCGCCGAGCTCGAACAGGTCGCGGCGCGTCACGATGACGCACAATTCAGGCTGGCACGCGCGGAAGCGGCGATTGCGACGATCCCGACGGCAGCGGCCGGTATCGCCTGCGCGCTCGCGCTGGCAACCGCCCATGGCGGGGCTGCGCTGGCGGCGATGGCGGCTTTGGCCGCGATTGCGGCGGGCGAATCCATCGCGGGCTATGCGCGCGCGCAGATCCGTGCTCCGTCGGTCGACGAAGCGAGCGCGAGACTGGATAAGATCGCAGCCGTGGGCTTGCCCGATCCGGTTTCCGCTTCGCCAGCTGTTCCCGGTCTCACGATCATTACTTCCGTCGGGACGCACCGGCTCATGCCCGGCGCGCGGGTGGCGATCGCCGGCCCGTCAGGCTGCGGCAAAACCCGGTTGTTGGGGACGCTCGCCGGATTGCGCACCGATGCCCCACAAGAGATCATCGTCGGCGAGCGTGCGGCCTCCGAAATGGGGCTCTACCGGCTGCGGCAGCAATTCGCGCTGGTGCCGCAGGACCCGATGCTGATCGCCGGGACAATTCTCGACAACCTGCGCCTCGCCCGTGCGGGTATCGGCGAGGACGAGATCTGGGAGGCGCTGTCGACGGCATGTCTCGATCAGGAGGTCAGAGCGCTGCCGGATCGCCTTGACCAGTGGATCGGCGAGGATGGTGCCCAGCTTTCGGGCGGTCAGCGCAAACGCCTTGCTATGGCACGTGGCCTGCTCGCCGCTCGCCCATGGCTGCTGCTTGACGAGCCGAGTGAGGGACTCGATGCGAACACCGAGGCCAAGCTCGTTGCAAGGTTGCGGGATTGGTTCGATCGATCCGGACAAGGGCTTTTGCTCGTCAGTCATCGCGCCGCGCCCCTGAGCTTGTGCGATAAGACGATAGGACTTGCCGGCGATCACCCTCGAAAGTGAAGGCGTTTGCCGTCGGTACATGCCGACAACCGTGCATTCCCGGCCCTCGTATTATCCCATATATGTATGTTCCGCCAGATTCTGCACGATGGGAATGCTCAACCGATGGTGGAATCGCCATGCGCATTTCAGTTTCTGCAATCATCCTGTTTCTCTGGCTCCTCGCGCAAATCCTGTTTCCCGTCGCGTCAGCGAACGGGCGTTCGCGCCGTGTTCCAGAGGTACTCGGCGTCGATGGCGAGGGTGGCCAAGCGAGCGCGCGCTAACGGGTTTCCCAACGAACGGGCGCAATGAGCAGATATACGGATCGAGTGACACGGCCGGCTCGATGATCATCCCAAGCCAGCTGAAAGGAGCCATGATCATGCGAAACCTATTGCTGCTCGCGGTAATGTCGGCGCTGGTCGCCTGCAAGCCCGCATCGGGGCCGGAACGGCGGAACGTTGCCGCCGGCAATTATACCGCTGCGGTCGTGAGACTGTCCGCTTCCGAGCGAGAGGGAGTTTTCCTTCGCGCGATCCTTGATGCGGGAAAGTCC
>NZ_MKRR01000078.1:0-101 GCF_001897045.1 Sphingomonas sp. 66-10 | reverse complement strand
CCGTTGAACCAGCCGGTCAGGTGCCCGAGTGGCGGGTGACGTGTGCGGGTGGTGAACAACATCTGCTCAGCGTGAAACCGGACGGCACCGCGTTGGTCGTC
>NZ_MKRR01000077.1:7225-13763 GCF_001897045.1 Sphingomonas sp. 66-10 | reverse complement strand
GGAAGGTTATCGAACGGGTCCAGGCCGGCAAGGGCACCGCGGTCGAAGCGGACGTCTAAGAGCAGCGACAATTTTGGAACTGCCGGACTGGTTCCGGCAAGCCAGTGAGAAGGAACCGGATCAATGATCCAGATGCAATCCAATCTCGACGTCGCGGACAACAGCGGCGCGAAGCGCGTCCAGTGCATCAAGGTGCTGGGCGGGTCGAAGCGCCGTTTTGCCGGCGTCGGCGACATCATCGTGGTGTCGGTGAAGGAAGCGCAGC
Source organism: Sphingomonas sp. 66-10 (assembly GCF_001897045.1). Taxonomy (NCBI): domain Bacteria; kingdom Pseudomonadati; phylum Pseudomonadota; class Alphaproteobacteria; order Sphingomonadales; family Sphingomonadaceae; genus Sphingomonas; species Sphingomonas sp. 66-10. The sequence continues at coordinate 13,498 of NZ_MKRR01000077.1, read as the reverse complement.
CGCGCGCCCGCGTGAAGAAGGGTGACGTGCACCGCGCCGTGATCGTTCGCACGAAGAAGGACGTGCGCCGTCCCGACGGCAGCGTGATCCGCTTCGACAGCAACGCCGCCGTGCTCGTCGGCAAGAACGAAGAGCCGATCGGCACGCGTATCTTCGGCCCCGTGGTGCGCGAACTGCGCGGCCGTGGCTTCATGAAGATCATCTCGCTCGCTCCGGAGGTGCTGTAATGGCCGCCGCCAAGATCAAGAAGGGTGACAGCGTCGTCGTCCGTTCGGGCAAGGACAAGGGCCGCACCGGCACGGTGCTCCAGGTTCTCCCGAAGGAAGACAAGATCGTCGTTGCCGGCGTGAACATCGCCGCGCGTCACCGCAAGCCGAGCCAGCAGAACCCGCAGGGTGGCATCGATCGCCGCGAAGCGCCGATGCACATCTCGAAGGTTGCCATCGCCGACAAGGACGGCAAGCCGACCCGCGTTCGTTTTGAAACGAAGGACGGCAAGAAGGTCCGCGTCGCCGTGAAGTCCGGGGAGACGATCGATGGCTGACAAGTACGTTCCGCGCCTGAAGACGAAGTACGCCGACGAGATCGCCAAGGCGATGCAGGCGAAGTTCGGCTACAAGAACGCGCTCGAAATCCCGAAGATCGAGAAGATCACGCTCAACATGGGCGTCGGCGAAGCGAGCCAGGACAAGAAGAAGGTCCAGACCGCAGCCGCGGAAATGGAGCTGATCGCCGGCCAGAAGCCCGTGATCACCAAGGCGAAGAAGTCGATCGCGCAGTTCAAGCTGCGTGAAGGCATGCCGATCGGCGTGAAGGTGACGCTGCGTCGCGAGCGGATGTACGAATTCCTCGACCGCTTCATCACCATCGCGCTCCCGCGCGTCCGCGACTTCCGCGGGCTGAACCCGAAGAGCTTCGACGGCCGTGGCAATTACGCCTGCGGTCTGAAGGAGCAGATCGTGTTCCCGGAGATCAACTACGACCGCATCGACAAGGTGCGCGGCATGGACATCATCGTGGCGACGACGGCCAAGACCGACGAGGAAGCGCGTGAGCTGCTTCGTCTGTTCGGCTTCCCGTTCCCGCAGGACGTCCAGGTCGAAGTGAAGCAGGCTGCGTGAGCGCCTTGATCAAGCATTTGAACGAGAGAGCTTAAGTCCATGGCGAAACTGAGTTCCGTTAACAAGAACGAGCGCCGCAAGAAGCTGGTGAAGCAATATGCCGGCAAATATGCAGCGCTCAAGGCGAAGGCGAACGACAAGTCGCTCGACGAGACCGAGCGTCTCATCGCGCGGCTGAAGATGGCCGAGCTTCCCCGCAACGCGAACCCGACCCGGGTGCGCAACCGCTGCGAAGTGACCGGTCGTCCGCGCGCTTATTATCGCAAGTTCCGTCTCTGCCGCGTGCAGCTCCGCGAACTGGCCAACAAGGGCCTGATTCCGGGCGTCACGAAGTCGAGCTGGTAAGGATCACGAACAATGGCAGTGAACGATCCCCTGGGTGACCTGCTCACCCGCATCCGCAACGGCCAGCGCGCGCGCAAGGACAGCGTCGTGTCGCCGGCGTCGAAGCTGCGGACCCGCGTGCTCGACGTGCTTCAGCGCGAGGGCTATATCCGTGGCTACAGCGAGGAAGACCTTGGCCCGGCCAAGGGCGTCCGCATCGAGCTGAAGTATTTCGAGGGCCAGCCGGCGATCAAGCACGTCGCGCGCGTCTCGAAGCCCGGCCGCCGCATCTACAGCGGGTCGAACGACCTGCCGCGCGTGATGAACGGCCTGGGCATCACGATCGTCTCGACGCCGCGCGGCGTTCTCTCGGACGCGGAAGCGCGCGAGCAGAATGTCGGTGGCGAAGTGCTGGCGGAGGTGTTCTGATGAGCCGCATCGGCAAACGTCCGGTCGCGATCCCCTCGGGCGTGACCGCGAGCATCAACGAAGGCATGCTGAGCGTGAAGGGCCCCAAGGGCACCCTGTCGCTCAAGCTCGCCGACGAGATCACCTATGACGTCCAGGCGGACGGCATTTCGGTGCAGCCGGCGAACGCGACCAAGCGCGCCCGCTCCTTCTGGGGTATGCAGCGTACCCTGGTGCAGAACCTCGTCACCGGCGTGACCGAGGGCTTCACCAAGAAGCTGCTGATCACCGGCGTCGGCTATCGTGCCAACGCGCAGGGGCGCAAGCTGAAGCTGCAGCTCGGCTACAGCCACGACGTCGACATCGACGTGCCGGAAGGTCTTGAGGTCAAGACCCCGGACAACACGACGGTCGAGATTTCGGGCGCCGACAAGCAGAAGGTCGGCCAGCTCGCCGCCGAGATCCGCCGCTGGCGTAAGCCCGAGCCGTACAAGGGCAAGGGCATCAAGTACGACGGCGAGTACATCTTCCGTAAGGAAGGGAAGAAGAAGTGACCAAGGGCCTTTCGCTTTTCGAGAAGCGGCGTCGCCGCAATCGCACGGCGCTTCGTGCGCGCGCTGGCACGCGTCCGCGCCTGTCGGTGCATCGCTCGGGCAAGCATATCTATGCCCAGGTGATCGACGACGAGGCGGGCCGCACGCTGGCTTCGGCGTCGACCCTCGCCAACCACGAGGGCAAGACCGCGACCGTCGCGGCTGCGACCGAGGTCGGCAAGCGCGTCGCGGAAGCGGCCAAGGCCGCCGGCGTCACGCAGGTCGTGTTCGACCGTGGCGGGTTCCTGTTTCACGGCCGGGTGAAGGCGCTGGCGGAAGCCGCGCGCGAAGCCGGACTGGAGTTCTAAGACATGGCTGACGAGAACAACACCGAGGTCCAGGCCGTCGCTGCCCCCGAGGGTGGCGCGGGCGAGGCACCGCGCGGTCGCGGTGCCCGCGGCGGGCGCGGCGGCGGCGATCGCGGCCGTGGCGGCCGTGATGGCGGCCGTGGCCGTCGTGACGACCGTCGCAACAACAACGAGGATGGCGGCGAGGAGCTGATCGAAAAGCTCGTCCACATCAACCGCGTGTCCAGCCCCGTGAAGGGCGTCCGTATCGAGCTCAAGTATTTCGAGGGCCAGCCGGCGATCAAGCATGTCGCGCGCGTCTCGAAGCCCGGCCGCCGCATCTACAGCGGGTCGCAGGACCTGCCGCGCGTGATGAACGGCCTGGGCATCACGATCGTCTCGACGCCGCGCGGCGTTCTCTCGGACGCGGAAGCGCGCGAGCAGAATGTCGGTGGCGAAGTGCTGGCGGAGGTGTTCTGATGAGCCGCATCGGCAAACGTCCGGTCGCGATCCCCTCGGGCGTGACCGCGAGCATCAACGAAGGCATGCTGAGCGTGAAGGGCCCCAAGGGCACCCTGTCGCTCAAGCTCGCCGACGAGATCACCTATGACGTCCAGGCGGACGGCATTTCGGTGCAGCCGGCGAACGCGACCAAGCGCGCCCGCTCCTTCTGGGGTATGCAGCGTACCCTGGTGCAGAACCTCGTCACCGGCGTGACCGAGGGCTTCACCAAGAAGCTGCTGATCACCGGCGTCGGCTATCGTGCCAACGCGCAGGGGCGCAAGCTGAAGCTGCAGCTCGGCTACAGCCACGACGTCGACATCGACGTGCCGGAAGGTCTTGAGGTCAAGACCCCGGACAACACGACGGTCGAGATTTCGGGCGCCGACAAGCAGAAGGTCGGCCAGCTCGCCGCCGAGATCCGCCGCTGGCGTAAGCCCGAGCCGTACAAGGGCAAGGGCATCAAGTACGACGGCGAATATATCTTCCGTAAGGAAGGGAAGAAGAAGTGACCAAGGGCCTTTCGCTTTTCGAGAAGCGGCGTCGCCGCAATCGCACGGCGCTTCGTGCGCGCGCTGGCACGCGTCCGCGCCTGTCGGTGCATCGCTCGGGCAAGCATATCTATGCCCAGGTGATCGACGACGAGGCGGGCCGCACGCTGGCTTCGGCGTCGACCCTCGCCAACCACGAGGGCAAGACCGCGACCGTCGCGGCTGCGACCGAGGTCGGCAAGCGCGTCGCGGAAGCGGCCAAGGCCGCCGGCGTCACGCAGGTCGTGTTCGACCGTGGCGGGTTCCTGTTTCACGGCCGGGTGAAGGCGCTGGCGGAAGCCGCGCGCGAAGCCGGACTGGAGTTCTAAGACATGGCTGACGAGAACAACACCGAGGTCCAGGCCGTCGCTGCCCCCGAGGGTGGCGCGGGCGAGGCACCGCGCGGTCGCGGTGCCCGCGGCGGGCGCGGCGGCGGCGATCGCGGCCGTGGCGGCCGTGATGGCGGCCGTGGCCGTCGTGACGACCGTCGCAACAACAACGAGGATGGCGGCGAGGAGCTGATCGAAAAGCTCGTCCACATCAACCGCGTGTCCAAGACGGTGAAGGGCGGCAAGCGCTTCGGCTTCGCGGCGCTGGTCGTCGTGGGCGACGGCAAGGGCCGGGTCGGTTTCGGCCACGGCAAGGCGCGCGAAGTGCCGGAGGCGATCTCCAAGGCGACCGCCGCGGCGAAGAAGCATATGGTCCGCGTCCCGCTCAAGGAAGGCCGTACGCTGCACCATGACGGCGACGGTCATTTCGGCGCCGGTCGCGTTACCGTTCGCTCGGCGCCGCAGGGCACCGGGATCATCGCGGGCGGCCCGATGCGCGCCGTGTTCGAGAGCCTGGGCGTCCACGACGTGGTGACCAAGTCGATCGGCACGTCGAACCCCTACAACATGATCCGCGCCACGTTCGAGGCGCTGGGCAGCCAGACTTCGCCGAAGGCGGTTGCGCAGCGTCGTGGCAAGAAGATCGCCGACCTGCTCGGTCGCGGCCACGGCGCTGACGCGCAGACCGCCGCTGCCGAAGCCGCGGCCGTCACGGAGTAAGGCGCATGGCGAAGATCAAGGTGAAGCAGACCGGGTCGCCGATCCGTCGCACCAAGGACCAGCGCGCGACGCTGATCGGCCTCGGCCTCAACAAGATGCACCGCGTGTCGGAGCTCGAGGATACCCCCGAGGTTCGCGGCATGATCCGCAAGGTGCAGCATATGGTCGAAGTGCAGGGCTAAAATCCCGCATTAAATGCTTTGGGGTGGTCGGCCCGTGCGGCCGGCGCCCTTGACCCTAATGACCGCCCCTTCGTATCGCTAACCAAAGGTTAACGCGTGGGGGCGGTTTTGGTCCGACGACTGTTTTCAATCGCGCGTGACCTGGTGTCGCCGGCTACCGCCGCGGCACAATTGGCCGATCGTCCGCAGCGTTTCTACCTGCTCGACGCGTCGCGCGCGCTGGCGGCCTTCGCCGTCCTTTTCTGGCATTACCAGCATTTCTACATGCCGCTCGGCACCAATGTGCCGGCCAAGGGATATAGCCTGCGTGAGCCGCTCCACGGGCTGTTCGGGTTGTGGTATGACCACGGCCATTTCGCGGTCCCGATCTTCTGGATGATATCGGGGTTCGTCTTCGCGGCGGTCTATCTGCCGGCGCGCCACTCGACCCGGGCATTCGCGGTGAACCGCTTCGCGCGGCTTTACCCGCTCCATCTGCTCACGCTGGTGCTGGTGGCGCTGCTGCAAATCGCGATCCTCGCCAAATACGGCACCCATTGGGTCTATCCGTATAACGACGCGTATCATTTCCTGCTCCAATTGTTCTTCGCCGGATCCTGGGGGCTGGAGCGCGGGGCATCCTTCAACGGACCGGTCTGGTCGGTATCGGTCGAGGTGCTGATCTACGTCTTCTTCTGGGTTGTTCACCGCTGGGTGGGCAGATTCGGGCTCGTGCTGCCCGTGGTGCTTGCGGCGCTGTTCTTTCTGCTCAGCCTGATGATTCCCGCGACGCCCTTGCTCGCGTGCGGGCAATATTTCTTCGTCGGCGTCGCGCTATACATCGTGCACACCGCTTTGTGGCGCGAGGAGCGGCTGCTGGCGCTGATCGTCGCGATCGCCTTTCCGATCGGGGTGTTCGCGCTTTATCGCGGCCTGATGGTGGTGGGGCTGCCGGGGGTGTTCGGCTCGCTGCTGCTCATTCTCTGCGCGGCGGAACGATATGTCGCGCCGCGCGCGCGCGGCCTGCTCGGCGCGGTTGGCGACACGACCTATGGCATGTATCTCTGGCACGTGCCGCTGCAGCTCATGCTGTTCGTGCTGCTGCCCGCCGCGATGATTCCGCATTTCGCGGACAGCCTGTGGTTCCTGCTGCTCTTTCTCGGGGGAACGATCGCGGTCGCGCGCATCAGCTACGTCGCTTATGAGCGGCCGATGCGCGATTGGCTGCGGCAATTCGCTCGCAAGCGGGTGGCGTCCCGGCCACAGGTCGGGGCGCTTTGACGCCGGTCGCACTTTTGT
>NZ_MKRR01000077.1:6628-7147 GCF_001897045.1 Sphingomonas sp. 66-10 | reverse complement strand
CCGCATCCGCGTCGGCCGCGGCATTGGCTCGGGCAAGGGCAAGACCGCTGGCCGCGGCCAGAAGGGTCAGAAGAGCCGCGAAGGCGTCTCGATCGCCGGCTTCGAGGGTGGCCAGATGCCGCTCCACATGCGTCTGCCGAAGCGCGGCTTCAACAACATCTTCGCCAAGGATTATGCCGAGGTGAACCTGGGCGCGATCCAGAAGGCGGTCGATGCGGGCAAGCTGACCGGCAGCGATGTCGATCATGCGGCGCTCAAGGCGGCCGGCCTGGCGCGCGGCGGCAAGAACGGCGTGCGCGTGCTGGCCAAGGGCGAGCTCAAGGCCAAGCTGAACTTCACCGTCGCCGGCGTTTCCGCCGCGGCGCGCGAGGCGATCGAGAAGGCCGGCGGTTCGGTGACGGTCCCCGAGATCGTGCCGGCGGCCGAAAAGGCCAAGGCCAAGAAGGGCACCGCCAAGGCCGCCAAGTAAGTCTTTCCTGTCCCGTCGCTTTTATCGCGGCGGGACGGAAAAACGCTCGG
>NZ_MKRR01000077.1:0-6620 GCF_001897045.1 Sphingomonas sp. 66-10 | reverse complement strand
CACCCGCCGTTTTCGTTTCCGAAGGCATCGCACGCAATATGGCATCCGCAGCCGATCAGATGGCGCAAAGCATCAGCCTCGCGAAATTCTCGCAGGCGACCGACCTCAAGAAGCGTCTGTGGTTCACGATCGGCGCGCTGATCGTGTTCCGCATGCTGAGCTACGTGCCGCTTCCCGGCATCGATCCGACCGCCTTGGGGCTGCTGAGCCAGCAGACCAAGGGCGGCGTGCTCGATTTCTTCAACACCTTCTCGGGCGGCGCGCTGACCCGCATGTCGCTGATCGCGCTGGGGGTGATGCCGTACATCACCGCCTCGATCGTCGTGCAGCTCGCGACCTCGCTGTCGCCGCAGCTCGCCGCGATCAAGAAAGAGGGCGAAAGCGGGCGCAAAAAGCTCAACCAATATACCCGCTACGGCACCGTCGCGCTGACCGCGCTGCAGGGCTATTTCATCGCGGTCGGGCTCGAGGCGCTGGGCGCCAACAGCGGCGTCCAGGCGGTGATCCAGCCGGGGATGATGTTCCGCATCGCGGCGGTCATCTCGCTGATCGGCGGCACGATGTTCCTGATGTGGCTGGGCGAGCAGATCACCAGCCGCGGGATCGGCAACGGCGTGTCGTTGATCATCATGGCCGGGATCGTCGCGCATCTGCCGACCACGCTGGTCAACCTGCTCGAAGGCGGGCGCTCGGGCAGCCTCGATCCGGTCAAGCTGATCGGCATCATCCTGGCGGTCGCGCTGCTCGTGCTGCTCATCTGCTTCATGGAATTGGCGCAGCGTCGGATCCTGATCCAATATCCCAAGCGCCAGACGCAGCGCGGGATGCAGGCCGAGCGCAGCCACCTGCCGCTCAAGCTCAACACCGCCGGCGTGATCCCGCCGATCTTCGCCTCGTCGCTGCTGCTGATGCCGCTGACGATCACCCAGTTCGCGGGCAACCGCGTGAAGGGCGACAGCTGGTGGGGCGATGTGATCATCAGCCTCAACCAATATCTGCAGCACGGCTCGCCGATCTACATGCTGCTCTACGGCGCCGGCATCATCTTCTTCTCGTTCTTCTACACCGCGGTGCAGTTCAACCCGGAGGAGACGGCGGAGAATCTGAAGCGCCACGGCGGGTTCATCCCGGGCATCCGCCCGGGCAAGAACACCGAGCAATATTTCGATTACGTGCTGACGCGCATCACGGTGATCGGCGCCGCCTATCTGACGCTGATCTGTCTGCTGCCGGAATATCTCGTCACGGCGCTGTCGATCCCCTTCTATCTCGGGGGCACCAGCCTGCTGATCGTCGTCAACGTGACGATGGACACGGTGACGCAGATTCAGTCGCACCTGCTGGCGCATCAATATGGCGATCTCATCAAGAAGGCGAAGCTGAAGGGCGGCCGCCTGCGCTAAAAGGCGCGCGTTTGTGTGGGGGAGAGGGTTCGCGTGAACATCATCCTGTTGGGGCCGCCGGGTGCGGGCAAGGGGACTCAGGCGGCGCGGCTGGTGGCCGATCGCGGCATGGTCCAGCTGTCCACCGGCGACATGCTGCGCGACAAGCGCAAGGTCGATTCGCCGCTGGGTCGGGAAGTCGCGGCGATCATGGATTCGGGCGCACTCGTCTCGGACGAGATCGTCTCGGCGCTGATCGACGACAAGCTCGCCTCGATGAGCGAAGCGCAGGGCGCGATCTTCGACGGCTATCCGCGCACCGCCGCGCAGGCCGAATCGCTCGACGGCATTCTCGCCGGGCGCGGTCGCACGCTCGATTATGTGATCGAGCTGGCGGTGGACGAGGATGCGCTGGTCGAGCGCATCGTCGGCCGCTTCACCTGCGCCAATTGCGGCGCGGGCTATCACGACAAGTTCAAGCTGCCCAAGGTGGCGGGAACCTGCGACGTGTGCGGCCACCACGAATTCAAGCGCCGCGCCGACGACAATGAGGAAACGGTGCGCACGCGGATGGCCGAATATCGTGCCAAGACCGCGCCGATTATCCCGATCTACGAAGCGCGCGGGCTGGTACGCCGCGTCGACGGCATGGCCGATATCGGCGAGGTGACCAGCGCGATCGAGGCGATCCTCGACGGCAAGTGAGATGATTGGCTCCCCGGCGTTGCGACGCGGGGGCCACTCCCACGGTCCTCCCGGCTTTCTCATATGCTCCCGCGAAGGCGGGAGCCCAGATTGTGTCCCCGCCTTCGCGGGGACACAAATGGTGGGCGCGGCCTAGGCGGCGGCTCCGCCCGATCGGCGATCGATTCGCTTCTCGCCGCGCAAATCCGGCGCCCGAATCGCGCCACCCCCGAAATGAACAATTTGTCATGTCCGGGCCACCCGCCCGATGCGCGCCCAGGGCTAGACGGCGGGCAATGGCCGGGGACGTTCGATCCCCGACGCCGCGACACGAGAGATTCGAGATCGGTACCCGAAACTCCCGGGGGTACCGAGGCCGGCGGGAAGCTCGCTTCCCGTCGGCTTTCCATGTCCGGCGCAGCGCAGGTCGCCGCGCGCCTTCCCCTTGACTCGCCCCGAAAGCGCGCTTAGGGGCGAGCGCTTCCAACACTCCGGTTGCCGGCGGCGCAGCTATTGCGTACGCCGCTTTCCTGCGTCTTGGAAGGCAATGCGACGAGATAGGGGCCGTGGCAGCCATGCCGGCCCTTGTGGAGCACAGGAGAACAAGTTTCATGGCACGTATCGCGGGTGTCAATATCCCGACCAACAAGCGCGTGGTGATCGCGCTCACCTATATCCACGGCATTGGCCCGGCCAAAGCCAAGCAGATCACCGAGAAGCTGGCGATCGCCCCCGAGCGGCGCGTGCAGGACCTGTCCGATCAGGAAGTGCTGCAGATCCGCGAGACGATCGACGCCGATCACACCGTGGAAGGCGATCTTCGTCGCGAGACCGCGATGAACATCAAGCGCCTGATGGATCTCGCCTGCTATCGCGGCCTGCGCCACCGCAAGGGCCTGCCGGTCCGCGGCCAGCGCACGCACACCAATGCGCGCACCCGCAAGGGCAAGGCGAAGCCGATCGCGGGCAAGAAGAAGTAAGCCGAATTAGAAAACCGTCCGGGGGACGGTTTTCCGGCTTACTCCGTCGGAGACAGGGTTGAGGCCGACAGCCTCCCGGTCGCCGAGTTGAAAGATCAGGTCAGGAATACCACATGGCACAGGCACCGCAGCGCCTTCGTCGGCGCGAACGCAAGAACATCACGGCGGGCGTGGCACACGTCAACGCCAGCTTCAACAACACCATGATCACCATCACCGATGCGCAGGGCAATGCGATCAGCTGGTCCTCGGCCGGGATGATGGGGTTCAAGGGCTCGCGTAAGTCGACCCCTTATGCCGCGCAGGTCGCGGCCGAGGACGCCGGCAAGAAGGCCGCCGAGCACGGCGTCCGCACGCTGGAAGTCGAAGTGAAGGGTCCGGGCTCGGGCCGCGAATCCGCGCTGCGCGCGCTGCAGGCGGTCGGTTTCCAGATCACGTCGATCCGCGACGTGACCTCGATCCCGCACAATGGCGTGCGCCCGTCGAAGCGGCGCCGCGTCTGATTTTCCGATCCCCGGCTGACGAGTCGGGGGTCCAGTTGCACCAAGGCCGGCACGCTCCCCCGTTCCGGCCCAACCCCAGGGGACGAGAGCCTTGTCCGTTAACGCAAAGAACTGGCAGGAACTGAAGAAGCCCAACGCCCTCGAGAAGAAGGGTGGCGACGGGAAGCGCAAGGCGACGTTCGTTGCCGAGCCGCTGGAGCGCGGGTTCGGCCTGACGCTCGGCAACGCGCTGCGCCGCGTTTTGCTCTCCTCGCTGCAGGGCGCCGCCGTCACCTCGATCAAGATCGAGAATGTGCTGCACGAGTTCAGCTCGCTCGCGGGCGTTCGTGAAGACGTCACCGATATCGTGCTGAACGTCAAGCAGATCGCGCTCAAGATGCAGGGCGAGGGGCCGAAGCGGCTCCAGCTTTCCGCCACCGGTCCGGCCGAGGTGAAGGCCGGCGACATCGCGGTCAGCGGCGATATCGAGGTGATGAACCCCGAGCTGGTGATCTGCCACCTCGACGAGGGCGCGACGCTCAACATGGAACTGACGGCGGACGTCGGTAAGGGCTATGTCCCCGCCGTCGCCAACCGTCCGGCCGACGCGCCGATCGGGCTGATCCCGGTCGACGCGCTGTATTCGCCGGTGCGCCAGGTGAGCTACAAGGTCGATCCGACCCGCGTCGGGCAGGATCTCGATTACGACAAGCTCACGCTGTCGCTCGAGACCGACGGCACGGTGACCCCGGAAGATGCGCTGGCCTATGCCGCGCGCATCCTGCAGGATCAGCTCGCGCTGTTCGTCCACTTCGACGATTCGGCGATCGCCCGCTCGGCGCCGATCGGCGTCGCTGCGCCGGCCGCCGGTGCGGAAGCGCAGGGCGACACGCAGCAGATCAACCGTTACCTGCTCAAGAAGGTCGACGAGCTGGAATTGTCGGTCCGTTCGGCGAACTGCCTGAAGAACGACAATATCATCTATATCGGCGATCTCGTCGGCAAGACCGAGGCGGAAATGCTCCGCACCCCGAACTTCGGCCGCAAGTCCTTGAACGAAATCAAGGAAGTGCTGTCGTCGATGGGGCTGCGGCTGGGCATGGAAATCCCCGGCTGGCCGCCCGAGAACATCGAGGAGATGGCCAAGAAGCTCGAGCAGGAGATTATGGGCTAAGCCGCACCGGGTTAGCCTGGCTAACCCGGAGACGGCGCCAGCCCGGCCGGCGGGTCGGCACAGCCGAACCCGTCCGACGGCGCGGCTCTGCCGCGCCGGGTCTCGCGAGGGAAACTGGACCCCGGCCTTCGCCGGGGTGACGTTGAAGGGGGTGGTCCGCGTCGCCACCCGGTATGGGGTACCTGAAACGGCCCCCTAACGAACTGAAAGGACTTAAAATGCGTCATAAGGTTGGCGGCCGTAAGCTGCAGCGTACTTCGGCCCATCGCGCCGCGCTGTTCCGCAACATGTCGGCCGCGCTGATCAAGCACGAGCAGATCACCACCACGCTCGCCAAGGCGAAGGAGCTTCGCCCCTATGTCGAGAAGCTGGTGACGCTGGGCAAGAAGGGTGGCCTGTCGAACCGTCGTCTGGCGCACGCCCGCCTGCTCGACGATGCGCAGCTGGTGAAGCTGTTCGACGTGCTCGCGCCGCGCTACGCCGGCCGCAACGGTGGCTACACCCGCATTATCAAGGCCGGCATCCGCGCGTCGGACGCATCGCCGATGGCGGTGATCGAATTCGTCGACCGCGACGTTTCGGCCAAGGGCCAGGATTCGGGCCCGGTGATGACCGACGAGGATTTCGACGTGGCGGCATAAGCCTCCTCGGCGACCCGAACAGAAGGGGCCGCTTCCCACACCGGGAAGCGGCCCCTTTCGTTTGTGGCGATCATCTGCCATGCGCTGCCGATGGAACATCCGCACAGCATCCTCATCGTCGATTTCGGCAGCCAGGTGACCCAGCTGATCGCGCGTCGCGTGCGCGAAGCGGGGGTCTATAGCGAGATCGCCCCGTTCCAATCCGCTGCCGCCGCGTTCGAGCGGATGAAGCCCGCAGGGGTGATTCTCTCGGGCGGGCCGGCCTCGGTGCTCGACGAGGGCAGCCCGCGCATCCCGCAGGAGATCCTCGAATCGGGGCTGCCGCTGTTCGGCATCTGCTACGGCCAGCAGGCGCTGATGGAGCAGCTCGGCGGCACGGTGGAACGCGGCAATTCGGGCGAATTCGGCGAGGCGTTCATCGACATCGCCGATCGCTGCTCCTTGTTCGACGCGGTGTGGCGCGAGGGCGAGCGGCATCAGGTGTGGATGAGCCACGGCGACAAGGTCACCGCGCTCGCCCCCGGCTTCCGCCCGGTCGCATCGAGCGCGGGCGCGCCGTTCGCGGTGATCGCCGACGACGCGCGGCGCATCTATGCGATGCAATTCCACCCCGAGGTGGTCCACACTCCCGACGGCGGCAAGCTGCTCGCCAATTTCGTGCGGCATGTCTGCGGCCTGTCGGGCGACTGGACGATGGCGGAGTTCCGCCAGACCAAGATCGCCGAGATCCGCGAGCAGGTCGGCACGGGCCGGGTGATCTGCGGGCTTTCCGGCGGGGTCGATTCGGCGGTCGCCGCGGTGCTGATCCACGAGGCGATCGGCGATCAGCTGACCTGCGTGTTCGTCGACCACGGCTTGATGCGCGCGGGCGAGGCGGATCAGGTCGTCAGCCTGTTCCGCGGGCATTACAATATCCCGCTCGTCCACGTGAACGCCGAGACCTTGTTCCTTTCCGGGCTCGCCGGGGTCACCGACCCGGAGGCGAAGCGCAAGTTCATCGGCAAGACCTTCATCGAGGTGTTCGAGAGCGAGGCGAAGAAGATCGGCGGCGCCGAGTTCCTCGCGCAGGGCACGCTCTACCCGGACGTGATCGAGAGCGTCAGCTTCACCGGCGGGCCTTCGGTGACGATCAAGAGCCACCACAATGTCGGCGGGCTGCCCGAGCGGATGAACATGAAGCTGGTCGAGCCGCTGCGCGAGTTGTTCAAGGACGAGGTGCGCGATCTCGGCCGCGAACTGGGGCTGCCCGATATCTTCGTCGGCCGGCATCCGTTCCC
>NZ_MKRR01000076.1:0-1669 GCF_001897045.1 Sphingomonas sp. 66-10 | reverse complement strand
CAGCAGCGGTTCGGCGAGGGCCAAATCCGCGAAAGTTTTCGATTGATTCAAGAAAAAAGCCTAACTGCGCGGATGCCATCTGCATCCGACGGTATGTCCCGGCCCACGCGCGATGGGGCCAGCGGACCGGATCGTGCCCGCCTGTCCGGCGGGAAGACCCATCGACCACGGCTCGCAAGAGCCAGCGGTGGATAGGACAGCGCGATCACGATGATCGTCGAGCGCTATATGCCGTCTCGGGGCCGGAAATGCAACCGGAATCTCGGGATGCCGCAGCGCAGCATGCTCTTTGGTTGCCTTCGCGGGTGTTCCATGCAGACTGCCGCTTCCCGAACGCCCACCCTGATCCCGATGTCCTCCCCCCCATCCGCCGCAGCATCCCGCCGCGCCGCCCTGTCCGGGCCGGTGCTCGGCATCCTTCTGATGATCCTCGGGATCTTCCTGTTCTCGCTGAACGACGCGCTCGGCAAATGGCTGGTCGGCACCTATTCGGTCAGCATGGTGCTCCTGTTCCGCTCGATCGCCGCGCTGGTGCTGCTCGCCCCCTTCGTCCATCGCGATGGCGGCATCAAGGGGCTGATGGCGGCGCCGAAGCCCTGGGTCCAGTTCGCCCGCGTCGCCCTGGCGACGATCGAGGTCGGCTTCTTCTACTGGTCGGTGCGCTATCTGCCGCTCGCCGATGTCATGACCTATTACCTCGCCGGCCCGATCTATGTCGCCGCGCTGTCGGCGCTGGTGCTCAAGGAGCGCATCGACGCCCGGCGCTGGGCGGCGATCCTGGTCGGCTTCGTCGGCGTCATCATCGTGCTGAAGCCATCGGCGGCGAGCCTCACTCCGCCCGCCTTCGTGGCGATCGCCGGTTCCTTCGTCTTCGCCGTGCTGATGCTGGTGACGCGGCAGTTGCGCGGCACCAGGGACAGCACGCTGCTCGCCTTCACGACGACGGCGGCGCTGACGACCGGCGCCGTGACGGCGCCCTTCGCCTGGGTGATGCCGACGCTGCGCGACTTCGGCTTGCTGTCGCTGGTCGGCGTCGTGGCGCTCGTCGCGAGCCTTTGCGTCAACCGCTCGCTGAAGCTCGCTCCGGCCTCGGTCGTCGTGCCCTACCAGTACACGATGATCCTCTGGGCGGGCCTTTTCGGCTATGTCTTCTTCGGCGACGCGCCGAAGCTCAATCTCATCATCGGCGCGCTGATCATCGTCGCGGCCGGCCTCTACATCTTCCTGCGCGAGCAGAAGGACGCAAAGGCCGGCAGCGGCGAGACGGTGGCCGAGGAGGTCGGGCAGACCATGTCCGCCCAACCCTAGACCCTTCGGGCGAGCCTCCGCGGGAGGTCACCGACCTGCATCAGCGCGGCAGCCAGACCGGCTTGCTGGAGCCGATGGGCTCGACCATCGGGTCCGCCCAGTATTCGGGCGTCCTCGACATCTCGATCTGCGAGCCGAGACGCGTGAATTCGCCGAACGCGGTCGGGCCGGTCTGCAGGTTCGGCGGCAGCGGCTGATGCTCCGGCCCGAGGTCGTCATGCTTCAGCAGCGTCGCGCCATCGATGAGGCCGATCGCCTGCTGCAACATGATCGTCTGGGCAAGGTTGACGGAGACGCGGTAGCTGCCGCCTTCGGTCGCCCGGCGCAGAAGCGCAGCCTGCACGCCGATGGCGCTGAGATA
>NZ_MKRR01000075.1:0-1710 GCF_001897045.1 Sphingomonas sp. 66-10 | reverse complement strand
CTGTTCCCCGTCAGCACCAATGGCACAGATTTGAGGTTGTGATTTAAGGAGGGTTGGGGCTTCGTCGTAGTGACGAAGGAACGAAGATGAAGCCCCAACCCTCCTCCTTTAAAAAATCGCCTATGAAGGCCCCTGCTGAGCGGGTGGTGAAGGATATCCGGCGGCAGACCCGGCGCCACTTCTCGGCCGAGGACAAGATCAGGATCGTGCTCGACGGGCTGCGCGGTGATGACAGTATCGCCGAGCTGTGCCGCAAGGAAGGCATCGCCCAGAGCCTCTATTACGTGTGGTCGAAGGAGTTCATGGAGGCGGGCAAGCGCCGGCTGGCCGGCGACACCGCCCGTGCTGCGACCACTGATGAGGTCAGGGATCTGCGCCGCGAAGCCAGTGCGCTGAAGGAGTGCGTGGCCGACCTGACCCTCGAGAACCGCCTGCTTAAAAAAAGCATGATCGCGGATGGGGGCGAAGACGAATGAGGTATCCTGCATCCGAGAAGCTCGAGATCATCCGGATCGTCGAGCAGTCGCACCTGCCGGCCAAGCGCACGCTGGACAAGCTCGGCATCGCGCGCCGGACCTTCTACCGCTGGTATGATCGCTTCCTTGAAGGCGGTCCCGAGGCGCTGGCTGACCGGCCTTCAGCGCCGAGCCGGGTGTGGAACCGGATCCCGGCGGACATCCACGATCAGATCATCGAACTGGCACTGGAGCAGTCCGAGCTGAGCCCCCGGGAACTGGCGGTGCGCTTCACCGACGAGAGACGCTACTTCGTGTCCGAAGCCACGGTTTATCGCCTGTTAAAGGCCCATGATCTGATCACCAGCCCGGCCTATGTCGTGATCAAGGCCGCCGATCAGTTCCACACAAAGACCACGCGCCCGAACGAGATGTGGCAGACCGATTTTACCTACTTCAAGATCATCGGATGGGGCTGGATGTATCTGTCGACCGTGCTCGACGACTTCTCGCGCTACATCATCGCTTGGAAACTGTGCACCAACATGCGGGCCGAGGACGTGACCGACACGCTGGACCTCGCCCTCAAGGCCTCGGGCTGCGACAGCGCCACGGTGCTGCACAAGCCCAGGCTGCTCAGCGATAATGGCCCGAGTTACATCGCTGGCGAACTAGCGGAATACATCGAGGCCCGGAAGATGAGCCATGTACGCGGCGCCCCGATGCACCCGCAAACCCAGGGCAAGATCGAGCGCTGGCACCAGACCTTGAAAAACCGCATCCTGCTGGAGAACTACTTCCTGCCCGGTGACCTCGAGGCCCAGATCGAGGCGTTCGTCGAGCACTACAACCACCAGCGTTATCACGAGAGCCTGAACAACGTGACGCCCGCCGACGCCTACTTCGGCAGGGCCCCAGCCATCATCAAACAGCGCGAAAGGATCAAGCGGCAGACCATCGAACATCGGCGCTTGCAACACCGCAAGCTCGCCGCCTAACATCAACCCCCAGACGAGGCCTACACTCCGCTAATCTACGCAGCGATCTGTGCCAAATGTTGTGACGACGGACAGCCGCCTAACATCAACCCCCAGACGAGGCCTACACTCCGCTAATCTACGCAGCGATCTGTGCCAAATGTTGTGACGACGGACAAGTTCCTTGACCTCGTGGATCTCGGCCTGGCCAGCAACGACCAGCGCGAAGTCAGGCCAATGCTGCCGCTTGCGGCCTTCGAACCAATGGCTCCACTGAA
>NZ_MKRR01000074.1:0-1719 GCF_001897045.1 Sphingomonas sp. 66-10 | reverse complement strand
GCATTCATGCGGGCGCATTCCTCTTCCGAGAAACGTTCCGCCGGTGCGTAACGCAGCATGGCGATATGCGCGACGATGCCGGGCCGCTTGATGAGGTTGACCGCCATATTGTCGACCACGCCCTGCGGCGCGAGATAGTCGCGGTAGAAGATGCTCTGCTGAATGTCCGGCTGCTGCAACAGCGGCCAGACCGTGGTCGCTTCGCCTTCCGGCACGGCATGAAGATGCGGCCGCAAGATGTCATGCGCCGCATAGGTCTGCACATAGCTTTGCAGCCATTTCGGGTCATTGCCATATTGCGCCTGGAACCCGGCATCGCGATCCGTATCGCTCCACCCGATAAACCCGCTCTGCGCCCCAAACGCCTCGACCAGCCGCTGCACCAGCGCCGGAAAGCGCGCCCGATCAAAGGCCGCGTCGTAAATCTCTTCAATCGGAAACATCGCGTCCACCTCTACACGATCCAGACAAGATTCCGCTTTCAGATGATGAAAACAGACCGAAATCTGTGTTTTCGCTTTTCCCCAAACGTCATCCCGGACTTGATCCGGGATCCCGCTTCTTCTTCCCCTGCCGAACCGAAGCCGGATTAGGCACAAGAAAGCGGGATCCCCGATCAAGTCCGGGATGACAGCGTGAGAAGATGCACAGCAAATTCGACCTCAGACCTCCCGACTGTAGCGCTCTCCCTAGGCGTCCAGCCACATCTTCAGCATATGATGCGCCACCGCGATCGAGGTCGGCACCTGGAACAGCGCATCCTCCTCCTCGGCGAAGGCGCGGCGCACATCGTCGCGGCTCACCCAGATCGCCTCGGCGATTTCCTCGATGTCGAGCGTCAGCTTGTCGTCCAGTGCCTGCGCCATGCAGGCGATCATGAGATTGGAGGGGAACGGCCAGGGCTGGCTCATCAGATAATCGACCCGGCCAACGCGAATGCCTGCTTCTTCCCACAGCTCGCGGCGCACCGCTTCCTCGATCGTCTCGCCCGGCTCGATGAACCCGGCCAGCGCCGAGAAGCGCCGGGGCGGAAAGCGCGGATTGCGGCCGACCAGCACCTTGCCCTCATATTCGGCCAGCATGATGACGACCGGATCGGTGCGCGGGAAATGCTCCGAGCCGCAGCTCACGCATGTGCGCGACCAGCCTGCCTTGGCGACCTCCGTCTTCGCGCCGCAGACCGAGCAATGCGGGTGACGATGATGCCAGTCAGCGACACTGCGCGCGCCGGCATAAAGCGCGGCCTGATCGGGCGCGAGCAGCGGAATGATCGACCAGACGCGCGGCGGGATCGTCGGTTCTTGCGAAGGCTGCGTCTTGATCAGCGAGACGAACAGCGGCGCGCCATCTTCATGCACGCCCAGCAAGGCATGATCGCCAAGCTGCGCATCCTTGGGCAGCGGCACCGTCACCAATTGCCCCGCTGCATCCGGCACAGGATCCAGCCCGTCGAGCACCAGAACCCGCGCGCCCGGATGCGCCCAGGCCGCCGCCAGCTTGTCCGCATGCACCCGCACCTGATCGGCCCGGTCGAGTTTGCCGCCGGTAAAGGCCAGCGGACGAGAGGCCTGTTGTTCGATGCTATCGCTCATGCCGCGCCTGTCTCCAGTCCCAACTCATGCTGCCCAGACTCGTCCTGCGCCAGAGCAAGCGTCGCCGCCCGAGCGAACACTGTCGGCAGCCCGGCATCCGCGACTCTGTCTATCGGCCACCATTGAC
>NZ_MKRR01000073.1:148-7065 GCF_001897045.1 Sphingomonas sp. 66-10 | reverse complement strand
TATTGTCGTGCGTCGGCCGCCGCTCGCACCAAAAAGCAGACTGGCCGGTTTCGAGAAGGGATATCGCGGGCCGGAACGGCAGAAATTGGGCGCGAAGCCGCCTGTCGAACGAGCAGGGTGCCCGCTCGATATCGCTGCCGCTATATCCCGGTTGGCCCTGTCCACCAGACGCCCGGCGAGGCGGAACAATTTGGCGTAGCGCCGGCGGGAAATCCGCAGGTCGTGTCCGGCCCGGCCGGTACGGTCGAGCTTGTCATGCCGGAAGCTGGATCTGCCGAGTGATTTGCCGATCAGTCTATCCAGCTCGTCAATCATCGCGTCGAGCGCATCGGGATCGTCGCCTTCGGGCAGCGTGTCGTGCAGGGACAGGTGCGCGAGTTCCCGCGCCTTTGCGATCTACCGCTCCGCGCCAACCGGCTCGTGGAAGGTCGCTGGCATCGACGACCAGCCAACGCGCGCCGAATCGATTGGCCGACGACCTCGGCGAGCGATGCCTTGAGGCCCTCTGCCTGTTCGGGGGGAAACGCGTCGCGAATCAGCTTCGCCACGGTCTCCGGCGTCTCGCGCCGCCGCAACGTGGCGAACAGTTCCGCTATGACATCGGTATCCGGGATCGCCGCAAGTCTAACTTCGTCTCGACCGGAGGCGAAGTCGTTTGCCGGACCTATGTGCCTGGAATGCTGATCAAGTGATGGGATGTTGCGCAGGCGGCATATCCACAGGCTATACGGTTGACGATGCAAGACGAATCCTCTTCCGGTCCGTCGCAGGGGAGGTTCAGCCCGCGCCGCTTCGCGTTCCTCGCCCTGCTCTGGCTGACGATCGGGGCATTCGCCGGCTTCATCGTCGCCGGCACCGCCAGCCTGATCCCTAACGCGTGGATACCGTTCGGGATCGTCGGCTTTATCGTCGCCGGCTTCGCCTTGAGCGGCCTGCTCGTGCGCCGCGTGACACGCGGCATGGCGCGGATCGTGAAACCGGCGCAGGGCGGCCTGCCACCCGGCCGGCGCGTGTTGGCGCGGGTCGACAAGCTCCGCGAGGCGGGGCTGACGGTGGCGAACTTCGACCACCTGTTCCTCTTCACCCTCACCGTCTTTCCCCCTGAAGAGGCTCCTCCCTACGAAACGACGATCCGCCAGTTCATCACCATGGGGGAGCTGCCGAACTTCCACACCGGCCGCTTCCTGGTGTTCGTCGAGGACCCGGCAAGCCCGGGCTACGGGCTGATCGAGAAGGAGCCGCCAGAGGACTGGCAGCGGAAGGCCGACGCGCCGCCCGAGGGCTACAGAACGCAGAAAGCCGCCAGATCTTATCCCGACAGGGGCGTACGGCTGCTCGGGCTCGGAGGCGATCGCCCCCCCGCAATGTCTCCGGCGCGGCTGGCAATCAATATCGTCACGATGCTGGCGTTTCTCGCGTTCGGCTTCCTCGCGCCCTTCGCGCTGGTGACGGGGGGCATCGAGACGGTGACGACCTTCTTCGAAGACCTGCCCAAGACGCTCACCGGGCGGAACGAAGGGAATTTCGATCGCGACAAGCTCCGCAAGGCCTATGATCGCGCGGTGACCTATGCGGGCGATCGCCCCGTCGAAACGATCCGCATCTACAGGGATTATGTGAAGCTGACAGTCGCCAACCCGTCGCAGGCCAACGCTTATGACGATGTGACGCTACGCGGCGCGATTTCCGACTCCCGGCCGGACGGGGCGAGCTACGCGATCAGGCCGGATGAGACCTTCCGCGCCTCGGAAACGAATTTCGCCATGCTCGACCATGCGCTGGTCGACGCGTCGCTCCACGGCGACCGGAAGAAGCTGATTTATATCGGCTTCCGCACGCGATCGATCCCGGACGTGGGGAGAGGCACGGATGACCGCGCGACAACGGGCAACAGGAAATCCATCGTCGTGACGGTCGGGTTCGACGGGGATTACGGATCGACCTCCCGGACATATGACGCCGAAACGGGGCGGTTCCTGGATTGAAGGGATGCGCGGGATGGTCCGGATCTGGCTTGCCACACTGGCGCTTCCGTTCGCCGGCTCTAGTGGGAACGTCTGGCCCTGACGGAAGCGGTCGTCGCGCATTGCGAAGCTGCCAGTCGGCAGCCGACCCAAAGCACGAACCCGCTGCGCGGGATGTTCGCTTGGGGTCGGAGCCGCGGCGTCAGTTCATCGGGATCAACGTCAGATTTCCTACCGCGTTCTCCCGGAAGCGGTGAGACAAGCGCTGCCGATTCTTGCCGATTTCATACATTCGACCACCATATCGCCCCAAAATGTCAGTACGACTCCCGCCTCCTTCCGTCGGGCAGCTTTTGAAATAATGCCCCGCCGGCTGAATCTTATTAATATTGCGTTGCAAGCCTGTGCCATGAAGTGGCCCCAACGCTCCCACGGGCGCTCAACCAAGTTCGATGCAATCCTCGACACGTGTGACGCCCGGCGCACTACGCACCGCCGCCACGGCAACCTCGCGCTCGCGCGCACTCGCGAGCTGACCGGCAAGCCGGACGGTGCTACCGTCGATGTCGATTAGGATCCGTTCCGCTTCAGCTTCGGCCGCCTGTTGAAGTGCGATCACGACGCGCCCCCGAATATCGATGATAGAGGGCATTCCGTTGACATGAACCAGAATGTTTACCCCGGTCACGCCGCGCACGCGCGCCGCGGCAGTTCGCGCTGCCTCACGCTGATATTCCCACTCGACATTGCCGCTCAACGTGACACGACCGTGCTCGATCGTAGCCGTAAGGGTGTGCGAGGGAACGTTGGCGTCAAGCTCGAGCATCTTATAAACGCGTTCGAGAACGGCCTCGTCGGTAGCATCAGGATCATTGCTGACAACGATACCGTCAAAAACGCCACAAACGCCGGACGCGCGGCGCGCAGCTTTTTCGGCGGCGAGCTTGGCAGCATAATTGGTGACTGTTCCTGACAGCACCGCAACACCATCCTGGACCACGGCATGAACCGCGGTGTGATCGACGGTGGGATCCCCGTCGAGCTCGTTACGGACATTGCGGAGCGATTGGGCATCATCATGCATAGTCTGCTCCTACGAGTTTGGTGCCGCGGGGTCAGGGGGAAGCACCGGAAGCGCAAGAGCGACCACCGTTCCGCTGCCAGGACGGCTGGAGATTCGCAGGCGGGCATCCGCCTCGCGGGCAAAGCAGCGCAGCTGACGAACGCCGCCGCCATGCGGCCCCACTGGCAATTCATGCAGCGACCCAAGTAGGCGGCGCAACTCTTCACGCGCAATGCCGCGTCCGGTATCTGCGACAAAAATCCATACCCGCATTCCAATTCGCCGAGCACGCAATGTGATTGTGCCGGCTTCCATAGTGGCGACGCGTGCATTCGAGACGAGTTCAAGCAGGATGTGGTCGAACCGTGCCGGGCGGCAACGTATGAACGTTGGCGGCACGGACGCATCGATACGAAGCATTGCACGTTTGCCGGCAAGCGTCTGAAGCAATGGGCGCAACTTCGCGATCCGCGTTCCAAGCTCACATCGTTCTTCCGGCGCCGGCTTGAAGGATGTCGCGAGCAGCTCGCTAGCGATTCCGCTGCCGCGTATTGCCGCGTCCTGGATCGCCTCTACAATCCTGGCGCGCTGGTCGGGAGCAATCGAATCGCCGAGCATGTGACTGCCCGAGGTGATTACGGCGAGCAATCCGCGCAGATCGTGAAGCCGCTCGCGCGAAGTGGGCGCCGCTTCGGCAATGTCGGAGCTCCGCAAGCTCATCATCGCCTCGGAAGCAGGGCACGTTCGCAGGACGGTGCAACGCACCAAATATTCATGGCGGCGATAGCGTTCCGTGAACATCGGGCTTGTTCAAGCCCCAGTAACAGGCGGCGAGCGGCGCACTTCGGTACCTCTGCCACGGCAACGCGCGAGCCCAGAGTGCCGTCGGTCACAATCAGGTGGAGGGGGCGTCGCCCCGATACCTCGGACATCTGCCTGAATCCCAGAGCAAGCCAAGCCAGAGGCCTCTTGCTCGATCGGCTCGCTATTGTTGCGGCATCAATGTTCACCGGTCGACGCATCACCTCCCTCCCAGGTCGGCACGAACATAAAATGATGTGCTGCGCTATTTGACGAAATATCGCACTACGCAGAGCTACGGATGCAATTGCCGGGCAGCTCTCAAAAAGCGTCGGCAGCCGAGGACGCTTTGCGGCAATCATCGCGAGATAGTCCGTTTTGATTCCGCATGTCCCTAATGCGTGAAAAGGACAATTCCATCGCCGGTAAACGGCGATCAAAAGCTCGGCTTCCGATACTAGCTGCTGCCTTGTTGTGCAAAGACAGGCAGCGTCATGTAAAAGACCGTTCCGCCGCCAGAGGCCGGTTCAGCGCGCAGCTTGCCGCCATGGGCTTCGACGATATCCCGACAGAGCGGCAGGCCGATACCCATGCCTCTCGGCTTCGTCGTGACGAAAGGCGTGAAGAGATCAGCTGCTATCGCCGGATCGATGCCTGAACCTGTATCGGCGACGCTGATCGATATGAGGCCGTGCCCCTGCGAATGCGCTTCCACCCGGATTTCGCGGTGAGTAGAATTTTCCATTGCTTCGCGCGCATTGCGCACGAGATTGACAAGCACCTGTTCGATCTGGACCTTGTCGACGAACACCCGCGGCAATTCGTTCGCTATGTCCAGATGGAGCGCAATATGACCTTTGGGAACCCCCGCAAGACCAAGGCGGATCGCATCATCAATTATCGGCCGGAGGTTTTCAGCGCGGCGCTCTGTCGGGCCTGATTTCACAAAGTCCCGCAGACGGCGGATGATCGCGCCTGCGAGCTGAACGTGCCGGCTGATCTCACCGGCTACATCGCGCGCAAGCGTTGCGGTCTCGGGCTCGCTCGCATCGAGCAATTGTTTCAGACCATCCGCATAGCCGCCGATCACCGTCAGCGGGTGATTGATCTCATGCGCAAGGCCGGACACGATCTGGCCCATCTCATAGAGCCGCGCAGTGTGGGCGAGCTCATCGCGCATCAACTGCAGGCGTTCCTCATTCTGCCGCCGGTCGGTTTCGCGTCGTAGCCGCGACAGGGCGACATTGGCCTCGATCCTCGCCACCAGCTCACGCGCGGTGAAAGGCTTGACGAGATAATCATCGGCACCCGCGGCGAACCCTTCTACGCGCGCTTCTTCCCCCGCTCGCGCGGACAGCATGAGAAATGGAATGGAGGCGATCGCCGGGTCCGAACGGATTGCACGCAACAGGGCGAAGCCGTCGAGTTGCGGCATCATGACGTCGCTAAGGATGAGATCGGGCGGGTTTAGACGAGCTGCGGCTAGCGCAGCTTCTCCGTCAACCACCGTCTCGACGACAAAACCGGCGTCGCACAGCAAACGGTTCAGATAGGCGCGCATATCGGCATTATCGTCAGCGACGATGATCCGAGTTTCTCCCACCCACGGGGCGAAACCGTGACGGGCAAGAGGGGCAGCGGAAGTCCGATGTAAATTCGAGGTGATCGCCCCATTGTCTGGCAACGAGTGAAGCGCCTCGGTGACATAGGCGTTAGCGCCACTGGCACTCGATATATGCGTTGCCCCAACACCGATGTGTTCGGGCTCGATATGATCCGTTCCGAACGGAAGCGTGACCGTGAACGTGGTGCCTTCGTTGATCCGACTCTCCACATCGATCGTGCCGCCATGCAGGCGCACAAGCTCCCTGACCAGCGCAAGGCCGATCCCCGACCCTTCGTGGCTGCGCCCGCGGCGATCCTCGGCACGGCGGAATCGATCGAAGATATGCGGCAGCACGTCCGCTGGGATCCCAATCCCGCTATCGCTGACAACCAGCTTCGCCGCGCCATCGTTCGCGGTCAGCCGGATGGAAACGCTTCCTTCAAGCGTGAACTTGAACGCGTTCGAAAGCAGGTTGAGGACAATCTTTTCCCACATGTCGCGATCAACATGGACAGGCGCCGGCAGCGGCTGGCAATCGACGCTGAAGCCGAGATGGGCCTTCTCCATCGCCGCGCGGAAGCTACTGGCGAGGTCGGCGGTCAGCGCCGCGAGATCGAGGGGTTCATAGACCGCCTGCATTCGGCTCGCCTCAATGCGGGCAAAATCGAGCAGGCTGTTCACCAGCTTCAGCATTCGCTGGCCGTTTCGCTGAAGCAGCAAGAGGCGCTGTCGCTGACGGGGGCCGAGCGGTTCCGCGTTGTCCGCCAGCGCATCGGTAGCAGGCCCGAGCATCAGTGTAAGCGGCGTGCGAAATTCATGGCTGATGTTGCTGAAGAATTGCGTTTTCAGCTGGTCGAGCTGGGCGAGTTCCTCGCGTTGGCGCCGAACCTCCGTCTCGAGCCGGCGCTGCTCCGTGACGTCTCTGCCTTCGCAGACCAGGAACAGCACGATACCGTCGCGGTCGGTAACGGGTGCTATATCGAAATCGATCGTGATCAGCTCCGTTCCGCCACGGCCGTAAACCTCGACGTCGTAGCGAATGAACGCGCCACCGGCCGCGTGGGCGATCGCCGCGCGCAGCTCCGATCTGGTTGCTTCGGTCGTCTGCCACCAGCTTGCTTCCCAGAACGGGCGTCCATGTACATCCGATCGGGTCATGCCGCCCCCCTCAAGGGCGGCGTGGTTCACATCCCACATCGTCCCTTGCGGGTCGAGTAGCGCGCAGAACTGGTACATGGTGTTGAGCGTTACGCGTGAGAGCAGCAGGCGCATCAGGTCGGACTCGTGGCCACGCGAGGCCTTCTTCAGTTCTCGCGCCAGCCATTCGGCGTCCGCTTGCACGCCATTGGGCCCGCCCTCAATGCGCCTCACCACCTCCAGTTGCATCCATTGAGCGCCGTCCATGCCGCGATCCTAGGCAGGACGCTCCATACCGCAGGCGCCTGCCGGTTTAGTCATTCGACGCCAAGCTTACCAAACGGGC
>NZ_MKRR01000073.1:0-124 GCF_001897045.1 Sphingomonas sp. 66-10 | reverse complement strand
GTCAGACGATCCCGCCGATCACCGCAACCTTTACCGCATCATGTCGTTGCCCCCTAATTGCCTGACGAGGCCTCGCGGGTTTGGGTGATGTACTCGCGGGGTGATCGGTAGCCTAGCGCCTTGT
>NZ_MKRR01000072.1:0-7250 GCF_001897045.1 Sphingomonas sp. 66-10 | reverse complement strand
TCGCGCTCGACGACTTCACCGTCGAGCGCACCCTCCTGCGCCGCTGACCCCGTCGCCGGCCCCGTGCGCGTTCGCTCGTCCTGCATGTAAGCGCGCGTGGGGAGCGGCGCACATCTGCGGCAAGAGACCGAGGCCTCGGGGTTTCGCTTGACGTCGATGTGCGGAGTGGGGCACACATGAGGCGGGGTGCGGTGCCTGTCGTGTCCTTCGCTATTCGTGCCGACCCACATCCGTGCCGCAGGTGCGTAGCGAGCCTGAGCGGTCGCTGGCTAGGTCGGCACTGTGGCACCCCGTGCTGGGTGCATTGTTTTGCCTTGAAGCCTGCGGCAGTCTCCGTTCCGGACGCCCGGTGCGCAAGCAGCTGTGCAGCCGGCTCCGCCGAGACTTTCGGCACGCGGTCACTGGCGTTCCCTCACATCGCGCCGAAACTCTCTCGACCGCCGCCCTGCGGGTTTGCGCCCCGTTCGCCCTCGTCTGCACCGGCTCTACGCGCCTTCAAGGCGACAGAAGGAGAGGGAGAGAACCATGACCGAAACCACTAGCACCGCGACGCCGGGAACCATCGAGCATGTCGGTCCGAACACACCGATCTTGGAGATGAATATCCGCGAAGGCGTGAAGCTCGACGACGCGTTCGTGTCCAGCATCCGGCAGAACGGCGTTAGGTCCCGATCGTCGCTCTCGATGCGCGGCGGGCCGGGCGACCGACCGTGCCGGTCTACGTAGTGCCCGTCGACAAGGCCGACAACATTCAGCGGATCGTGGAGCAGTTGGCCGAGAAAGAGCACCCGGCAGACCTGCGCCGCAGCACTCAGTGGCTCATCTGTTGCCGCGGGAGAGCCAGCCACTAGTTCTGGTGGTTTTGGGCATGCTGCTATCAGAGAACGCTCAGGACCCTGATAGAGATGTCATATCTCACTCAGGCTCGGCTCATGAACGAGGAGAACTGGATGTCGCGTGACCGCGAGGTCGTCATGTCAAGGCGGGCCCTGTTGCAGGTAGCCGCCGCGGGCGGCGCTGCTTGGCTTATCTTCCAGCCGGGAACCGCGCTAGCGGCCACGGGGGCCAACATCGAGAAGGCTTCCGGGGCTGTTGATGCCTATGTGGGAGCGATCGCGCATGGCAGTTTCACCAATCTGAGCGGCATCCACGCCGAGTATCGTGACGCGATAGCAAAATTCCCTTTCGCGCTACCGAAGGGTTGGGCGTTTCCTCCTGAGTCGAGTCTCTCGAATACGGTGAACGTATCGAAGGAGAGGGCAAGTGTCGTTTCCACGGACGCGGAAGTCCTCTGGGAGCGTGGCAACGGTTACGCGGAGGCGTACCTGTATTGGCAAAGTGCCGTCGCAGGGGCGGCATGTCATGCGTTCGAGGCAGGGGACGCGGCCGCCGTCGAGCGCCTCCTTGACACGCTCGAGACCGGGTACAACTCGTCGGTCCGACTCAAGGTTTTGGAGGATCCCACCGACGAGTTCCTCAGGATCGAGATCCCTGCCGCGCGCAGCGGCAACTTTGACATGCTCAAGAGCGTTGCGGTTGGGTGAACCGCCCCGAGGCCCGGTCGTGGGTTCCTCTCGCGGCGACCTCAGGGTTCGAGGCTACAGAGACTAAGGAGTCGATCATGAAGCGGGCCGTCAAGATTGTTTTGATGCTCAGCGCGGCAGCGCTCGTTGTCGGGCTCGCGGGGTGCGCAACGGCCGCGCAGACAGCAGGCGCCGCGGGATCGTCATCGCAGGGTGTTGCGTCTACCACGACTCCTTCTCCATCGTTGTCGCCCCGCGATCGATGTAACCCGAATCAGGGCCAGTACACGACTGATGATCCGAGCTTCAAAGACATGCGCGACCTTGGTCCGCGCGAGTTCGCGACGGGAACTGCGACGTTCAACAAAGAAGGGCGCCCCGCCGCATATACCGTCGCTCCCGGCGATGTCGACATCGCGATCACTCAACGGTTCTGCATCACGATCGAGGAGCTCTACGGCACCCTCAACAGCGTGAGGTTCTGCCACGAAAATCGACAGGTCCTTCAACCGGGCGACGTGCTCAATCTCGACCCGGCAACAGTCGATTCAGTCGGCAAGCACAGCGGTACATGTGGCTAGCATCGCCGGCGATCGACTGATCATGCGGCCGCTTGTGGGGCAATTTTGAGTCGGATGAGAGGAAGTCATGGCACTTGTAACCGTCCCCGTTGGGGCATCGCAGGGTAGCGGAAATCCGGTGAACTACTACACGTACCGTGCGATTAAGGGCCACGTCTGGATGAAGCTCACCGATGTGTCGATCAACGGAGGCGCGCGGTGGTATTCCGCTCTTTACTGGATCAACTTGATCGACTCCACGGGTCATGTGTGGTCGGACACCTTCATCACGAAGGACTGGGGAGTGCCTGCCCCGTACAAGCAGATCGCCACCATTCCGAGCGGCAAGTCGGTTCGCATGTGCGTCACCGCTCAGGTCACGAAGACCGACGGCTATGGCCTTTTCAACACTTGGACGGCCAACCTGCAGTGGGACAACCTGAACGTTCAGTGACATCGCCTCGCACTGGCAGGGGCGCGAACCTCATCCACCACGGGAAGCTTTGCAGGCGGGCGGGTTAGCTGGATCGAACATAGCGTCACCGCGGCTACGGCGTCGAGTCTCATGCCGGGAGGGGAATTGGACTGCTTGGTTGTCCCCCAAAGTACCTACAGACCGACTGTCGGCAGCCGGTCAGAATGTCTCGATAAGCGCGAGGATGGCTCGCATGAATTCCTGTGGGGGGAACCTTGGTTGAAAACGAGAATCAGTCGTCCGATCTTTCAACCGTCATAGAGAGTCCTGTTAATGCGGCATTTTCGCGGCGAATTCTCATCGCAGGAGTCCTCGGCGCCGCTGTAGCAGCACCCTTCGTTGCTTCGATCCCGGCCGCAGCTGCTCAAGCATGGAGAGGTTCCACCGCGGCGGCACCAGGCTCAGGCGAACTCGTGACGAATCGCGCATATACCACGGACTGGTCATCATCGCAGGACGTGAGTTTCCCTTCTCGTTGGCGTGTCCCTCTCGGGCTTCGATCGGGCGGAACCGTGTTGCTCAAGTACGACAGCCGGCTCTTCGTGGTCTCGCCCGTCGTCATGGCCGAACGCGCTGGGGCGCTTATGCATCGCGAGCTCTCCTGGTCGGAGCCGGGCACGTGCAGGGTGAGCGTGCCCCCCAATATTGAGTGGTTGCACTTCGGTGTGCAGGCTCTGGAGCTCTATCCGCACGAGAATCTCGGGACCGTGATCGCGACGTCACTCACGGCCCGCGGCAAGGACCACGCATCGGTACCCACGCCCTACCCGATCACAATCGCGCCAGCGGCCCCATGGGGTATCGAGTTGCGTGCGGACTGGGCCAGCGCAGACGGCTACAGCGTGCCCCAGGTCATCCAACTCTTGAGCGTCGGACCAAACGCTGTTCCCGCTGGAGTGAAGGTCGACGTGCTGGCATCAGCGCAGGCGCCGACGATGCGGGGCGCCTCGTCATGGAAGCATGCCCGCGCGAATGGCTCGACTCGGCGGAACACACAACAGGGGGTGAGTTTCGATGTGCTGTCGGCGGTGCCCGGTGGGCAGTCCGTGACCTTCACGTTGGCGACACCCTCAGCTCGAGGTGGGAAGCGCTTCACGCTGAACTCCGTGGCGCTCGTGTCGGCCGACGTGCCTGCCCATCTCCGATCCAACGCGCGCGCGACAGGTCGAGAGAGCATTGCGCCGGTCACTCGAAGTGGAACCGAACTCACCGACTTCTCGATAGCGGCGACCGCGTAAGGGGAACGACGATATGCCAATTGTCGACACACAGGTGCTCGCCGCCCAGAAGTGGTTGAACTCTCACTACAGCAGCAACTCTCAGTGGCACGTGCTCACCGAGGACGGGCAGACGGGCTGGGGCACCATATACGGCCTCACCCGTGCGCTGCAGATCGAGCTCGGCATCACGACACTCTCGGACAATTTCGGCGCCACGACGTCGGCACAGTTCACCGCGCAGGTCGGCTCTATCAGCGCCACGACGTCGAAGATCAACATCCGAACAATCGGCCAATACGCCCTGTGGTGCAAGGGCTACAAGGGTGGCTACACCGTCGGATATTTCGACACCGACACCGCCTCGGGGATTCAGTACCTGAGCCTCGACATGGGGCTCCCCGCCGCGTCAGCCATCTCACTGAAGATGCTGAAAGGTCTCCTTACCATGGATGCCTACTCCTTGCTTCCCGGTGGGACCGCGGCAAAGCAGGCCGTACAGCGGTGGTTGAACGGCAAGTACGTCGGGCGAGCCGACTTCCCCCTTCTCCCGTGCGACGGCCTGTTCTCGAGGAACGCGCAGCAAGGCCTCATGTACGCCATCCAATACGAAGCCGGTATGGCGGATGGTGTGGCGAACGGCAACTTCGGCCCGGGCACAAAGAGCGCCCTACAGACGCAGGCGACAGTCAGTCTCGGCAGCGTGGACTCAACGAAGAACTGGGTGAGGCTGTTCCAGGCGGCGCTCCGCTTCAACGACTACGAATGCAGCTTCCTCGGCACCTTCGACAGCGACACCAAATCCAAGACCCTGACATTCCAGGGGTATGCCGCACTGACTGCATCCGGTATCGGCGACTACCGCACCTGGGCGTCGCTGCTCATCAGCACGGGCGACGAGACCCGCCCAGGCATCGCCAGCGATATGGCGACCCAGCTGACCGCTGCCCACTGCACCCTGCTCTACAACAACGGGTACCGGACCGTCGGACGCTACCTCTCGGGGAGCCTCGACAAGCGATACGCACCCGGCGAGCTCAGCCGCATCTTCGCGGCAGGGCTGTTCACCTTCCCGATCATGCAAGAAGCAAACACCTCAGCCTCCGACTTCTCGTACGCGAAGGGGAAGGACCACGGCTTCCAAGCGCTCCGCCGGCTTCGACAACTCGGATTCGTCGCCGGCGCGACCGTCTTCTTTGCGGTCGACTTCGACGCGATCGACGACGTCATCACCACCAATGTCATCCCCTACTTCCAGGGAGTGCGCGACTACATCCACTCCACACGCGTTGACTACAAGGTCGGCGTCTACGGCACCCGCAACGTATGCGCCCGAATCATCAACGCCGGCCTGGCCGGTGAGTCCTTCATCGCCTCCATGTCCTGGGGATGGAGCGGCAACCTTGGATACCGCCTCCCCCCGAGCTGGTCATACGATCAAATCCAGCTCCTCACCCTCAGCAGTGGGAGCTTGGCAACGGCGGTTCAAATCGACAAAGATGTTCAGTCCTCAACCGCCCAACCTGTGTCGTCGGCCGGAGTGCTGCCGACCCCGATCATCACCGGGCTCGGCAGCACGCAGAGCTTTGATGAGGACTACTACTGGTTCCTCACCGAGCAGTGTGTGCTCGCAGAGAATGCCGAGAAGATCAGCGTCTACGCGAACGGACTCGCCAATCAATATGTGCTCCATCGCATGCAGCGGGAAGGTTACTGGAGTCCGACCATTCAAGGGGGTACGTCTTCGGGCGGTGCGCTCTGGAACGCCTATACCGTGCTGCCGGAGTACGTTCCGGGTGCGAACCCAACCGTTGCGAACGGCATTTCGCTAGGCCGCGGAGCGTACGAGTCTGTGGCATCAAGTCCTCCCGCGAGTTCGCTCTCGCGAATCAGTCACTGGGCAGCATCAACCATGGCGTACATGAGTTGGGGTGTGCCAGCGACCGGAGCAGTAGGCCAGACCTCAACTGGAGGAGCATCCAACCTCACTGCCGACCTGGGAGCGTGGGCGCTCGACCTGGCTCAAAAGTGGAAGTACTTCTATGATAACGTCCGGCCAACGTTCTCTGGATCGGTTCGGACCTACTTCGCTAACGCCATTGGCTCTCCTTCCGACGCACAGTTTGGAAGCGAGGATCTCATTGCGGATGCAGACGCTTTCATCTGCGCAAAACGAATCTCGGCAAACCCACAGCGACCTGTTTCCGACGTGGTCCGTGAGATCGAAACCGGAGTCATCCCGCGATTCTCCACCTTCATCAACGAGCGATTCGGCTCGCGGGCGAACATCGTGTCCGCTGTGAAGTTCGTGTTCACCACGAATAACATCATGATTCACACACCGGCCGAAGTGTTCGGAGGTAGCGTGTTCCCCCAAGGAACGGAGCTTGATGGTGTCGCTCAGGGATTCGCGGACGCCCTTTACGCCCGGGTCTGAAGCGGCGACCCGGCAATCGGTGCCCCGCCATTCGCCGTTGCTGTGGCCCGCCATCGGGGTGTTAGTCGCGCTCATGGCGACGGCGGGAATCGCCTATGCGGCGGAACAGGTGCTCTACCTGTCCGCGGTGATCACCGCCAATCCCACCACATGGGTTCTGGCTGTCTCCTTCTGGGGTAGCTCGATACTGTGCCTGGCGGTGCTTCAACTGTTCGAACGAATTCCGCCTACGACGACGGACGCGGCGCGTCGGACGTATCGCGGGTTCGCCGGATACATCACCTTCTTCAGCGTGCTGTGGTGGCTCGCGCTCGTGTTTCTGGGCGCGGCGAGCGGCGCGGTCCTCGTAGGGCTCGTGTGGGGCTACGTCGTCGCGTCGCCGACGCTCATCCTCTCGGCCGGCGTCATCTCGATGGGGTTCACCCGAACCTGGCGCAGGTGGATCGCTCCGGTTGCAGTTGCTGTCTGTGCCGCTGTCGCGATCACACTGACACCGGCGGCCTTCGCGCTCAGCCAGCAATCGCTTTCCTAGCGAGCTCCGCGCAGGAGAGAGAAGTTTGCGGAGAGCCCGTACGTCAACATCGGACGGGACTGCTGAGGGTTAGGTGACTCCTGATCTGTGGTGATTCGTCGCCGCTGGAAGGATGTTCTCATGCCTAAGGCGTTCCCTAAAGAGTTTCGGGACGATGTCGTTGCGATCGCAGACGCGGTATTGGGTCGACCATGACGCGAAACGGGAAAAGCGATCGTCCAGCACGGACAGCCGTCCTGGATGAAGGCGTATCCAGGACCGATCGGCTGACGCCTCGGCTCGCTGTGATGCCTTTACATGCTGAGGGCGTTCTTTTCGCCTGAAGCCTTCGGTAGCATAAGGGCCGATACCGGCCACGTGCGGAGCTGCGCCGCCGGCTCATTCAAGACTCTCGGCAAGCGGTCGCCGCGCTCCCTTTATGCCGTGCCGCGAACGCCGCGCTCGCCGCCCTCCCCGGGTTCACGCTGCCGGGCGACGTCTCGGCGTCGTCGCGCTTCTACGCCCGC
>NZ_MKRR01000071.1:13640-13962 GCF_001897045.1 Sphingomonas sp. 66-10 | reverse complement strand
TCACCTGGATGAGAG
This sequence comes from Sphingomonas sp. 66-10, assembly GCF_001897045.1. Lineage (NCBI taxonomy): Bacteria > Pseudomonadati > Pseudomonadota > Alphaproteobacteria > Sphingomonadales > Sphingomonadaceae > Sphingomonas > Sphingomonas sp. 66-10. Next base: position 13,947 of record NZ_MKRR01000071.1, on the reverse strand, counting down.
TAGTCATCGGGTCCGTTCGTCAGGGGAGAGCGGTGCCCGGCACCGGAGAGCCGGGCACCGCTCGATGATCACTTGGTGAGTTCGATCGTGGTCGTCGCGTACTCCTTCGGCCACACCGTGACGGTCTTGCCGTCCTTCCACTGCGTCAGGATGGGGGTCGCGTCCGGGTTCGTGCCGTCCTCGCCGAAGGAGATCTTGCCGCCGGGCATCGCAGCCGCCGGCCCGGAGGTGACCGTCAGGCCGTGGAGCGCCGCCGCGATCTTCTTCGGCTCGCACGACTTCGCCTTCTCCATCGCCGCGACGAGGA
>NZ_MKRR01000071.1:9740-13564 GCF_001897045.1 Sphingomonas sp. 66-10 | reverse complement strand
CCTTGGCGAAGCTCGGCACGACGAACGCGCCGCCGAAGCCCATGATCGGCGTCGTGATGCCGGCCGCCCGGATCCCCTTCACGATCAGCGACGCGTCCGCGGGCGATCCGCTGATCAGGATGAGGTCGGCCTTCTGCGCGGCGATGCGCGTGATGATCGGCGTCGCGTCGGTGATGCCGGCCTGGTAGAACGTGGGTGCGTCCGCCGCTGCGCCCGCCGCCTTGAACGCGGTGACGGCCGCGTTGATCTGGGTCGTGTTCGCGACGTCGTTGGGGCCGACGCCCGCGACCTTGGTGAACGTCACGCCCACCGACTTCGCCGCGGCGACCATGTAGTCGGTCGCCGCCTTGCCGATGACGCTCGACTTCGGCGGTGCCTGGAAGTAGTACTTGTAGCCGCGCTGTGAGAGGGCGTCGGCCCACGACTGGGTGAGGATCGGGACCTCGCTCTGCTCGGCGACCGTGCTGACCGTCGTGGTCATGTTGCTCAGCCACGCTCCGATGAGGCCGACCGCACCGTCGCCGATGAGCTTGGAGGTCGCGCTCGTCGCGGTGCCGGCGTCGGCAGAGCTCGTGTCGCCGGCGACGATCTTGAGCTTCGCGCCGCCGAGGGACTTCATGCCGCCGGCCTTGTTGATGTCGTCGGCGGCGATCTTCATGCCGTTGAGGCTGTTGTTGCCGAAGTCTGCCAGGGGGCCGGACAGCGGCAGGGGCGCACCGATCTGCACCTCGGACGGGCAGCTGGCGGCGCCGGCGCTCGGCTTGTCCTGCGTGGCGATCCCGCCGGAGCACCCGGCGAGGGCGAGTGCGGCGAGTGACGCTGCAGCGGCCAGAGCCGTCACGCGGCCCGCTCTGGTCGTCAGAAGGGATACCGACATCGTTGTGATTCCTCTCGGGTGGGTGCTCGCTGCGCTGCGGGGAACGCGACGCTGCGTCCGGTGGAGTCTATAAAGCAGAAAGCTCTTGGCACAATAGCTGTTTGCAGATAGCTTACTGTCAGACAGCATGAGCTCCGAGGAACGAGCCGTGCGATCCGACGATTCGCGAAAAGGACCATCAATGACGACTTCCGACGCCACCACCCCGTCCGTGATGCTCGAGCGTGGCGATGCGATGCGTCGCCGTGTTCTGGGCGACGCCCACGTGGAGCGCTCCCGCACCAACGCGACAGACTTCACGCGCCCGCTCCAGGAGCTCGTCACCGAGTACTGCTGGGGGGCGATCTGGAACCGACCCGGCCTCGAGCTGCGGGAGCGCAGCCTGATCAACCTCGCGATGCTCACGGCATTGGGCAAGATGGACGAGTTGGAACTGCACGTCCGGGGGGCCGTGCGCAACGGCCTGACCGCGGAGGAGATCCAAGAGGTGCTGCTGCAGACCGCCATCTACTGCGGAGTCCCTGCCGCGCTCGACGCCACCCGTCACGCGCAGGCCGTGCTGAACGAGATCGATGGCTGACCGCGTGCTCGGGCTCATCGGCCTCGGGCACATGGGCACGCCGATGGCCGAGCGCCTCGTCGCCGCCGGTCATCGCGTGGTCGGTTTCGACGCCTCGCCCGCCGGTCGCGAGGATGCGGCCGCACGCGGGATCGAGGTGCTGGCCGATGCCGGGCAGGTCGGGCGTGCGGCGCAGGTCGTCATCCTGATGCTGCCCAACAGCGACATCGTGGAGTCGGTCGCCGCGCAGCTCGCGGCCATCCCGGCCGCAGAGCGGGCGGTGTCGATCGTGGTCGACATGAGCTCGTCCGAGCCGGAGCGCACCCGGGCGCTCGCCGCGCGCCTCGCGGAGGACGGGATCGAGCTCGTCGACGCTCCGGTGTCCGGTGGCGTCGTCGGCGCCGTCGGCGGAACCCTCACGATCATGGTCGGTGGATCCGTCTCACAGTTCGACGATCTCGCCGGCATCCTGGATGCCCTCGGCTCGCGTGTGGTGCGCGCGGGCGACGTCGGCGCCGGTCACGCCGTCAAGGCGCTCAACAACCTCATGTCGGCGGCGCACCTGCTCGTCTCGGACGAGGCGGCGATCGCGGCGACGCGCTTCGGCGTCGACCCCGAGGTCTTCCTCGCGATCGTCAACACCTCGAGCGGACGCAGCGGATCCACCGAGCTCAAGCTGCCGCGCTACGTCGTCCCCGGCACCTTCGATTCGGGCTTCTCGGCCGCCCTGCTCGAGAAGGACGTGCGGATCGCCACCGCCCTCGGCAGGGGCCTCGGCCTCGACATGTCCCTCTCCGACGCCGTCCGGGAGCGCTGGGAGCAGCTCAACGCCGAGCTGCCGGCGGGGGCGGACCACACGGAGATCATCCGTCCGCTCGAGCGTCGCGCCGGGGTGGAGGTGCGGGATCAGTCCCGTGCCGACAGCAGCTCAGCGGCCAGCAGCGGCTCGGTCCCGGTCACGCCCACCGAGCAGTAGAGCGTCAGGTCCCCGGCATCCCGTCGGCCGGGCGCGGCGCCCGAGAGGACGGCGCCCAGCGCGGTGGGTCTCCGCGGCGAGAACCAGTCGTCGTCCGCCTCGACCTGTGCCGGCGCGTCGGTGACGATCGCGGTCGCCGCCTCGGCGATCCGCGGGTCGAGCTCGCTCGCTCCCGCGCGCTTGGGTCCCGTGCTGTTGACGTGCGCCCCCGGGCTCAGATCCTCGAGGCGTATCACCGGGGTGGTCGACGTCGTGGACAGGACGACCACCGGCTTGTCGGCCACCGCCTCCGCCGCCGTGGACACGGGGCGGCAGGGGATGCCGAGACGGCTCTCCACGCGGCGGGCGAAGTCGTCGCGGCGATCCGGTGACGGACTGAAGACGTCCACGCCGGCGATGGGTCGCACGGCGGAAGCGGCCCAGACCTGCCCCCACGCCATCCTCCCGCTGCCGACGACGCCGATCCGGTCCGCGCCGGGGGTGGCGAGTGCGTCGACCGCCACGCCGCCGAGGGCGCCCGTCCGGAGGATCCCGAGCAGCTCGCCGGTGACCACGCCGAGCAGTCGTCCGTCGCCGTCCCACACCGCGGTGAGCTGGTCGGACTGCGGACCCCAACCGCCGTAGGCCCGGAACCCGACCGGGCCCGAGCGCCGCCCGCCGGCACCGATCACCAGCGCCGTCGCGCCCGCCGGGAGCGCCGTCCGGGGCGTCGCGGTCATCTCGCCGTCGGCCAGGTCGAGAAGCGCCGCACGCATGATCTCGACGGCGCGTTCCGGGGTTGCGAGGCGTTCGACCTCGGTGTCGTCGAGCTGCCGGATCATGAGACCAGCAGGCCGCCGTCGACGGCGAGCAGGTGTCCGTTGACGAACGCGGCATCCTCCGACACGAGGAACGACACGGCGCCGGCGAGGTCCTCCGGTGTCCCGAGACGGCCGAGCGGCGTGTGGGCGCGGCGGAGCTCGTAGCCCGCGTCGTCGACGAGCGCGCGGGCTCCCTCGGTGGGCACGGCCCCGGGGACCACGGCGTTGACCCGCACGCCCTGTGCCCCCAGCTCGTTGGACATCTGCCACGTCAGGCTCGACACGGCGCCCTTGACGGCGGAGTAGATCGCGGCGCCCGCCGTCGCGCGGACGGCCGCCGGCGACGAGACGTTGACGATGCAGCCCGACGTCCGGCGCAGATGGGGGAGACTCGCCTGGGCCATCCAGACGACGGCCTTCAGCCCGACGGCGAGCATGCGGTCCACGGTCGCCTCGTCCATCTCCTCGAGGGCGCCGTAGCGGATCCACATCGCGTTGTTGACGACGGCGTCGATCCGCCCGAGCCGCTCGGCGACGGCGTCGATCGCCTCGACGACCGCTGAACGGTCCGCCACATCCAGTGCCAGCGCATCCGCGGCGCCGCCGTCGGCG
>NZ_MKRR01000071.1:7463-9680 GCF_001897045.1 Sphingomonas sp. 66-10 | reverse complement strand
ATGTCGTTCCTTCTCACAGAGCGGCGTACACCGCGTCGATCAGGCGCGCGGCGCGCGGCCCGTTGGTGCCCACGGCATGCATCCGGTTGACCGAGTACCCGAACGCGACGCGGTCGACGGGGTCGGCGAACCCGGCCGACCCGCCGATGCCGTGGTGCCCGAATGCCTCGGGATGCGGACCCATGTACACGGCGTCGGGCGAGTTGAGCAGCACGCCCAGGCCTTGCCGGTAGTGCCGCTCCTGCACGAGCTCGATCTGGTCGTGCTGCATCGTCGTCATCCGCTCGATCGCCTCGGGCGACAGGATGCGCACGCCGTCGACCTCGCCCCCTCGGGAGAGGGGAGCGTAGATCCGGGCGACCGATCGGGCGTTGCCGTGGCCGCTGGCGCTCGCGATCTCGGCCGTGCGCCACGCGCGCGAGTTGACCATCTCGCGCCACGGCACGTCCGCGTTCTGCGCGAGCGCGAGGACGCGCAAGGAGTCGGGGGCCTCCGCCTCGCGCGCGGCGATGAGGCGCGACCCGGGGTTCGGGAGCAGGTCGGCGGTGCGGGCGAACTCGCTCTCGGGGAGGCCCATCCAGTAGTCGGCGCCGAGCGGCCCGGTGATCTCGTCCCGCACCCACTCGCCGATGGGGCGTCCCGTGATGCGTCGCACGAGCTCGCCGAGGATGTAGCCCTGCGTCTGCACGTGATAGGCGGCGACGGTCCCCGGCTCCCACAGCGGGCGCGTCCGCGCGAGGGCCTCGACCATGGCGTCACGGTCGAACGTCGCGCCCGCGGGCGGCGGGTCGTCCACGATCGCGGGGAGCCCGGCGCGGTGATCGAGCACCCAGCGGACGAGCACCCCCTCCTTGCCGTTCTGCGCGAACTCGGGCCAGTAGTCGGCGACGGGGGCATCGAGGTCGAGCAGTCCACGATCGGCCAGCTGCGCGACGGCGACGGCGCTGACTCCCTTCGCGACCGACATCATGCAGACGAGCGTGTCCTCGGCCCACGGTTCGCGGCGATCCTCGTCGGACCATCCGCCCCACACGTCGACGACCGGCACGCCGTCCACGACCACCGAGACGGCGGAGCCGAGCTCATCCTCCTCTGCGCGGTAGTTCTCGCGGAAGGCCTCCACGACCCCCTCGAAGCGGGGGTCGAATCTCCCGGCGACCGGGACCGAGCGACCTCGCGCCTCGAACGTCTCGTTCAGCATGCCGCCTCCTCGCGGTGGTCTGTCATCAGCTGTCAGACAACATACCGAATGAGAAGGCCCGGCGGAAGTCGGACCGAGGGGTCAGTTGCCGCCGAGGACCGTCCGCGCGGCCGCCTCGACGTGGGTCGTCGCCGCGATCCGCGCGGCAGGTGCGTCCCGCCGCTCGAGCGCCTCGACCAGGACCCGGATCTCCTCCAGGCTCTGGGCGGGACGACCCGGCGCTGACAGCGTCTGGGCACGGAGCTGGTTGACGCGGCGCTGGAGGATGGACACCGTCTGGCGGAGCACCTCGTTGCAGGAGCCCTCGAACAGCACCTCGTACAGTGCGTTCTTGGCGTCGAGTACGGCGAAGGGCCCCGCCTCCTCGACCCGCGCCACTTCTCCCGCGACATCCTCGAACCGCGCGCGCAGGCGCGTCAGCTGCTCCTCGCTCGCGTTCTGTGCGAACAGCTCCGCGGCGAGCCCTTCGAGTTCGGCCCGCACCTGGTACACCTGCTTGGCGACTTCGGGGCTGGTCACGCTGACGACGGTTCCCCGGCCGTTCTGCGATTCGACGAGACCTTCGGCCTCGAGCTGGCGCAGCGCCTCGCGGACCGACGGGCGACTCGCGTTCGTCATCTCGCAGAGCTGCCGCTCGACGAGCAGCTGCCCGGGTTCCAGCCGGCGGTCCAGAATGGCGGCGCGCAGGATCGACGCGACCTGCTCGCGGATCGGGGCGTGCCGTTGCACCTGCATGCCCGTGACGGTGTCCGTCATGATGGGTCCCTCCGACCGGGTGATGTCAGAAAGTAACCTACCTGACAAACCCGCGATAGCGCCGGACCCCGGTGCATTCGGGCGTGGGTCGCGGCGGCCACCTCCGTGGCCGGGGGAGCCGGGCCGTTCCCAACGACGGACCGAGAGACCCACGCGCCGTTGCGGCCGGCGCGGGTGCGGCGTGTCACGGCCGCGGTCCGTGTTCTGGGGCGCCGCGTCCCGCGCCCGTCCCGGCCGTCTACACCGCCGTCGCGCGCTTC
>NZ_MKRR01000071.1:0-7452 GCF_001897045.1 Sphingomonas sp. 66-10 | reverse complement strand
CGAGGTCGCCGAGCGAGGTGCTGGCGAGCTCCAGGCGCTCGGTGGTTCCGGCGAGCGCCGCCCCGTACAGGGTCTCGCGGATGCCGGCGAAGAGGAGCTGGCTCTCGGCGAGGTATCCCCATGCCGTCACCGCGATCGGGTTGAGGAGGTTGACGACCAGGCCGAGGACGGAGCCGATGCGCCGTCCTGCCTCGCGGACGGCGTGCATCGCCTGGGGGACGCCCTCCCCGGCCAGTCGCAGGACGTCGGTCACGTGCGAGACGTCGAACCCGGCCGCGCTCAGGTCGCGGACCAGCGCGGAGCCGCTGGCGACCACCTCGAGGCATCCGATCGATCCGCATGTGCACAGCTGATCGCTGCCCTCGACCTTGATGTGGCCGAGCTCGCCCGCGAGACCGTCGGCGCCGCGCACAGGCTCGCCGCGCACGACCACGGAGGAGTCGATGAGGGTGCCGAGCTTGAGGCACACGAGAACCTCGGCGTCGGGCCAGGACATGCGCTGCTCGGCGAGGGCGAGCAGGTTGACGTCGAGGTCGATGAAGGTGGGCACGCCGAAGCGAGCGTGCAGGGCGTCGCGGAAGGCTGCCGAGTTCCAGTCCACACCGCCCCCCCGCGCCCGTGCGAACGATTGGAGCTCGAGCGTGCGCGGGATTCCGACGCCCACGCCTGCGATGCTGTCGGGGTCGATCCCGGCCTCGGCGATGAGGGCGTCGAACGTTCCGACGACCGCGTCGATCAGCGCCTCGGGACCGACGGCGACGTCGACGGATTCGAAGCGGTCCGCGATGGTGTCGCCGGCCAGATCGGTGACGGCGGCACGATATCCGGTGAGACCGATCTGGGCGGCGAGGACGGCTCCCGAGGCGGGAGCGAACGAGCTCACCGTCGCAGGCCGCCCGCGTCCGCCGAGGACCTGCATCTCAGCCTGCACGAAGCCCCACTGCTCGAGATACGCCAGACGCTGCAGGATCGTCGAGCGCGCGACCCCCATCGCGCCGGCCATCTGCGTGACGGTGACCGCCTTGCCGTGGCGGATGAGCTCGAGCAGCTGCCCCGAGCCCTCGAGCTGAGCCATCGTCGGCGACGGCAGAGCGGATGCGGAGCCCATCGAGGCACTCCTTTCGCAGCCGGATTAATGTGTCTCGTCAGCGATATTAGGGGATTCTTGAGAGGGGTGGACAGATCTCCTCGGGATATTTATGGCGACGAAGTAATTAAAAACGTTGACAGGCGACGATATTAGTTCCTACGATCATTGCGTCGGCGGGCGTTCGCATGCTGGCATCCCATTCAGCACATCAAGATGCAAGGAAGCACACGATGAGAATTCATCGCAGGTTCAGAGTTGCAGCTGCGGCAGCGGTCACAGCGTTGGCACTCGTGGTCAGCGGGTGCGCGATCCAGAGCAACGGCGGCGGGTCGGGCGGCGACGCGAAGAAGACGCTCACGTTCTGGAACTACTACACGGGGACCCAGCTCGAGCGTGCATGCTCTCGCGACGGTTCCGGGCACGTCGGCATACGCCGCGACGAAGGGCGGCATCGTCGCCCTCTCCCGGGAAGCCGCCGTGGAGTATGCGGATGCCGGCATCCGCTGCAACTCCGTCGTCGTCGGCTCGGTCGACACCGCGATGTCCGACGCCCATGGCGAGCAGCTCGCCCGCGACGGCGTGACGGTCGCGCCGCCCGCCGGGGCGGTCGGGCGGATGGCCCGACCGGAGGAGATCGCGCACGCCGTGACCTACCTGCTCGGACCGGGGGCGTCCTTCGTCACCGGGTCCGCGTTCGTCGTCGACGGCGGGCTGACCTCCCGGCTCATGTAGCACCCCTCACGCGCGACGGGCGCGGAGTGTCGCGAACTCGAACGGCCGCAGCGCCACCTGCCCAACGATACGAGCTGGTGCTTCCCGCAATGGTGGGTGCCGGGCGTGATCGGGGCACAGACGCCCAAACTGGACCTCTTCCAGAAGTACGTCATCTCCTCCACCGTCAGCAACCCGACCACGGGCGGGCCGCTGGACAACCCGGTCGAGACCGACTACGTCTACGGCACGCCCCGGTGGCGGTACGACACATCTCCCATCACTCCCGAGGCGCAACGCACCTGGAACCAGTACGCCGGCGTCGACAGCCTGCAGATCCGGGTGGGTGACTCGAATACCCCCACGTCGCAGCAGGTCACCGACTACACCTACTACCAGGGCATGGATGGAGACCGCGCGACCACCACCGGCGGCACCAAGTCGGTGTCGGTGAAGGGGACGAGCATCCCGGATTCCCGCTGGTTCGCGGGGCAGGTGTATGAGCAGAAGACGCTGCTCGGCGTGGGCGGGACCGTGCTCTCCGACACCGTCAACACCCCGTGGGCGTCGCCGGTCACGAGCAACGACGGCGTCAACACGGCACGTTTCGTCGACATCCAGCACGCCGTGACAACGGAACCGGTCTCGACAGGCGGGAACCGCACGATCGATACGAAGACCACTTTCGACTCGGCGACGGGGCTGCCATTGACGGTCTCCACGGTCCCGTCGGACGCGACCCCCACCTGCACGACCACGACTTACGCGACCCCCAGCGGTGGCATCCGGGGCCTCCCGCAAGAGGTGCAGAAGGTCGGTGTCGCGTGCGCGAACCTCGCATCCGCCGTCTTCCCGAGGGATCTCATCAGCGACACCCGTGCTTACTACGACAACGCGGCGCTCGGTGTCATCGGCAGCCACGGCGACGTCACGAGCACGACCGCCGTCGACTCCTACCCTGGCGGGGTCGCGCACTGGGTGACGATGTCCACGCTCGGCTACGACGCACTCGGCCGCGTCACGAGCAGCAAGGACGTCCTCAACCACACCACATCGACGGCCTACACGCCCGCCACCAGCGGAGCTCTCACGAGCACCACGGTGACCAACACGCTCGGCTGGACGACCACGACCGCCTACAACCCCGAATGGGGAGCGGAGACGTCTGTCACCGACCAGAACGGCCACCTGACGACGGCGACCTACGACGCGCTCGGTCGCCGGACCCAGGTATGGCTGCCCCAGCACACCCAGTCCGCCAACCCAACCAGTCCCTCCATCAAGTACGCGTACACGCTGTCGCAGACCGGCGCGAACGCCATCGCGACGACGTCACTCACCGGCGGTGGCCAGAACGTCGACTACGACCTCTACGACGGGCTCGGACAGCATGTCCAGTCCCAGACTCTCGCGGACGGCAGCGGCACCATCGTCACGTCCACCGGGTACGACCTGGCCGGTCGGGCGGACTGGCAGGACAACGCCTACTGGACGACGTCCGTCTCTCCTTCCACGACGCTGTTCGTGGCATCCAACGAAGCCACGATCCCGTCGCAGGTGCACACGAGCTTCGACGCCGCCGGACGCCCGACCAAGGTCGTGACCAACGGCACAGGAGTGAAGCGGTTCGAGACCGACACGGCCTATCTCGGTGCCGACCGCGCCGACATCACCCCGCCGTCCGGTGGCACCGCATCCAGCGTCTTCACCAACAGCGACAGCCAGAAGACGAAGCTCGTCCAGTACCTCGGCAACGCCGTGAGCGGCAGTGGTCAGGCGACGACCTACGCGTACAACGCGTCGGGCGCGATGACCGGGATGACCGACCCCGCCGGTAACCAGTGGTCGTGGAGCTACGACGTCCTCGGACACCAGATCAGCGCAACCGACCCCGACACCGGGATCACCTCCGCGACGTTCGACGATGGCGGTAATCAGCTCACCTCCACTGACGCCCGGGGCAAGCTGCTCACGTACACGTACGACGCTCTCAACCGGAAGACCGCGCAGTACGCGGGCACCGCGTCGGGGAGCCTCCTCGCATCCTGGACGTACGACACCGTCGCGAAGGGCGACCTCACCGCTGCCTCGAGCTATACCGGATCCACGCCGGGCAGCCCCGGGGCCGCGTACACCTCGACTGTCAACAGCTATGACGCTGCCGATCAGCCGACGTCCACGACGCTCAGCATCCCCGCCGCGGCGCCGGCGTTCGGTGGGACGACGTACAACGTCCTGAACAGTTACTCCGTCAACGAGCAGCTGGCGTCGCAGACCGACCCTGCTGTCGGGGGGCTGCCGTCCGAGCGGTACAAGTACGGCTTCACAACCGACGGGCGTGTCTACTCTCTCACCGCGCCTGACTTCTCCGTGCTCAGCGCCTTCACCCCGATCCGTCAGCTCGCCTCGCTCGACCGGTACGTGCCGAACGGAGTCGCCTCGCCGCTGTATGAGGGTTACACCAGCTACGGCTACGACCAGGCCACCGGTGCAGTGACCGGCATCCAGGACACCGCGACGTTCGCCGGGGCCGGCCACAGTATCGCCAACCGGGCGTACACGCGGGATGACGCGGGGGAGATCACGTCGCAGACGAAGACGACGACGTACCCGACCGCGACGACCGAGGTGTCCTGCTACGCCCACGACGGTCTGGGTGAGCTCACGCAGGTGTTCACGCCGGGCAGCGGGGCGGACTGTTCCACCACTCCGTCGGCGGCAGTGCTCGGGGGTCCCGCCCCGCTGTGGGACACGTACACGTACGACACGGCGGCGGGCAACCGGACCAGCGCCACGGTGCACGCCACCGCAGGTGGCGGGTCGGATGTGACGGCGAACTACACGTATCCGGCGGCGGGGGCTGTGCGTCCGCATGCGGTCTCGACGGTGACGGGTAACACGTCGACGGGTGCGGGCTCTTATGGGTACGACGCGGATGGGAACACGACGTCCGCGCCGGGTCAGACGTTGACCTACAACGAGAACGGCAGGGTGGCCAGCGTCACCACGGGTGCGGGTACGCAGCAGGATGTGTACAGCGCGTCCGGGTCGCTCCTTCTGCAGGTGGACCCGGTGGATGGGGCGAAGCTGTTCCTCGGCGACACCGTGCTCACGAAGGATGCTTCCGGGGCGGTGTCGGGGGTGCGGACGTACACACAGGATGGTGCGTCGCCGGTGGAGCGGACCACCACGACCGGGGTGACGGGTTCCTCGCTCGTGTGGCTGTACAGCGATGTGGATGCCACGGTCGACACGCAGACGGTGGCGACCTCGGGTGTGACGACGAGTCAGTACCGGGATCCGTTCGGCAACGGCGTCGGTGCCAGCTCGGGGGTGTGGGGTGATGGGTTCGGGTTCTTGAACAAGCCCGCCAGCGTGGACACCGGGCTCACATCGTTGGGGGACCGGTTCTACGACCCCACGTTGGGCAGGTTCGTCTCGGCGGACCCGGTGTTGGCGACCGGGAATCCGCAGCAGGTGAACGGGTACTCGTATGCGGCGAACGACCCGGTCACGAACACCGACCCGTCCGGGGACTGTTATGAGGCGGATACGGGTGCTCTCACCCACAACGTGAACTGTGCGCTCGGGCATGGTGTGACGGCGGCGAGCGCGTCGACGGTGGCGTCGATGTACGCGAAGGTCAACGGGACGGGCAATACGACCGCCTGGCTGAGGTCATACAACCGGGCCTCGTACTTGCAAAGTCTCGAGCGCAGTGCGCCGGGCTCCGCTCACGGCTCGTGGGACAACTACGGCGGCGCCTACGGTAAGCCGTCGCCGCAGGCGGCAGCGATCTCCGCGGGAGTCGGGTTGACGGTCGTCTCGGTCGGGCTGGCCTTCATCCCCATCGTCGACGGAGCCGACACGGTCACCGTCCCAGCGGCCGCCGCAGAGTTCACGTCGGCGGCGGACGCAGCCGCCGATGTCGGTGTCGCGACGGGGTCAATTGCAACGAACGAGGATGGCCTCGACCTGGCCTTGGTCTATAAGGAAGGGTGGACGTCAACTCAGCGCGCCGCCGCCGATGCGAAGGTCAAAGCCCTCAACGGCAGCGATGAGTTGATGGTTACGCAATCGCTTCGCCAGGGCTCGTCTGCGGCATCGAGATATCGGGCGGCCGGCGGAGAGATTGATCCGGGTGCTGATGTCGACCACATTATTGATCTGCAGCTCGGGGGCGCGGATGACGTTTCAAATATGTCTCCACTTGATGCATCAGTCAATCGAAGCCTTGGAGCCCAGATCGGGTTGCAGTTGCGAGGGGTTCCGCTTGGTACTCGAATTCGCGGCGTTACGATTGGCGAGCGCTAGGAGAAGAGGCAATATGTTTGACGATCTTGTGAAGCGGGTTGGTGCCGACGAATCCGTTCGGAGGATCGACGTCGGCTCGTTACCCGATCTCTTCGAGAGCGCAGGGGGTTTGACGATCGGAGGTGGCCTCCTTCGGGTTCACACGATCGAGTCCGCGACCGCGGCGGCAGAGCTTGTTCAGGCGGCCTACCCGGAGTATGTGGGGCGCGTTTCCTGCTTTGCCTTCGATTGGGCTGGTCGCCAGTTCTCCGTCGATCTGGGTGATGCACGCGACATTGTGCAGATGTTCGAAATCGGCACCGGTCAGGTGCTGGAGATTCCCGCGGACCTTGAGGGCTTCTTTGACGAGGAGATTGTGCAGTACACCGATGCGGCCCTCGGTGAATCGTTCTTCTCGGCGTGGCTCGGTGCTGGTGGTGGTGAGCCTGGTTTCAACGAATGCGTTGGCTATCGGAGACCTCTCTTTCTTGGAGGGGTCGATGACGTCTCGAACCTTGAGCTGACCGACCTGTCCGTCTACTGGACCGTCTTCGGACAGCTTCGGGTCAAGACGCGCGGCCTTCCCCCCGGCACGCGTGTGGGCCGAGTAGGCATCGAGTGACCAACCAACGAGATGCCCCGCTTCCTCTTGGCTGCGTGAGCGGTCCCCGGTCGATCGGCGTTGGTCTTGACCCTGTTTCAAGGAACTCAATCTGAGGAGTCGCGGCTCGTTGACGGTGGGGCAGTTTCCGGGGAGGTAGCGGTCGACATGGCAGTGAGAGCGTGGTTGGTTGTCACGTCCCGCGACTTGTCGGCGGGCGCCATCGCGGCGCGGTTGTCACTTTCCCCAGACAATATTGATTCCGCGGGTGAACCGATCAAGCCAGGCGGGGGTTCGCGAATCGAGTCGGTCTGGAAGCGCGAACTCTCGCCATTGGACTCGCGTCACTTCGGTACGGAAGGGCTCTCGGCAGCGATCGAGGCACTGGGCATCGAACTTGCCGGCGAGTTCCGGAGTCTGCGAGATTCCGGTGCGACATGCCTACTGGACATCGTGCAGGAAGTGGTCGGGGAGTTTGACAGCGCTTCGACGGGATTTCGTCTCGATGCCAGCGCGGTGCGTTGGCTAGACGCTGGAGGGTTCAGTGTCTCGATCGATCAGTACTTCTATGAGTAGGGGGTATCCGGAGCTTGACTGGGTTTTGGGGGCACGGGTCCGGCTATCCATCGGGGCGTTCCGTTGTCCCGAGGCCGCGCGCGAAGGTCCTGGGGCGGGGCGGACCAACGTGACTTCTCGGCGGGATTGGCCGATTCAAGTGAACCGAACGGGGGGCTCATGCAGGCCGGAATACTAGTCG
>NZ_MKRR01000070.1:9366-17100 GCF_001897045.1 Sphingomonas sp. 66-10 | reverse complement strand
TTCCCCGGCCCCCCGGCCCGGGCCTCGCGATCCGTATCCCGGGCGAGGTGACCAAGGAGCGCTGCGACATCCTGCGCAAGGCCGATGCGATCTATCTCGAGGAGATCCGCAACGCCGGGCTGTACGATGCGATCTGGCAGGCGTTCGCGGTGCTGCTGCCGGTGCGGTCGGTCGGCGTGATGGGCGACGGGCGGACCTATGACAGCGTGCTGGCGCTGCGCGCGGTGACCTCGACCGACGGGATGACCGCACAGGCGTTCGAATTCCCCGGGGGCTTCCTCCCGCGCGTCGCGACGCGGGTCATCAACGAGGTGAAGGGCGTCAACCGCGTCACCTATGATTATACGTCGAAGCCGCCCGGGACGATCGAGTGGGAGTGAGGGGGAGCGATAGCGTTTTTGCTTTCGCCTAGATCGTCGTGCGCGAAAAGGGGGCCGGTTAGCACCGGCGCGATGCTGGACCCGGCCTTCGCCGCGGTGGCGGTCCCAATCTTACCCCCGCACCATCGCGTGGATCGGTCTGGTCGTGTAAGCGTTGCCCACGACAGGCTCTCATCTGACCGTTGCATCGTGATCGATCGGCGTTTGCGAGCGACAGGCGGAGGCGTGGATGCCGGACACCGAGACGATGTTGAAGCGCCAGCAGGTCCTGGCCGACTTCGGCAACCTCGCAATCCGTTCCGAGGATCTCACCGAGATCCTCACCGAGGCCTGTCGCCTCGTCGGCCGGGCGCTCGGCACCGATCGCGCCAAGGTGCTCGAGATCATCGGGGGTGGCAGCGAATTGTTCGTGCGCGCGGGGGTCGGCTGGCGAAGTGACGTCGTCGGCCGGTTGCGGCTGCCGATGAGCGAACATTCGTCGGAGACCTATTCGATCGATGCCGGGCATCCGGTCATCACCCAGGATATCGCGCACGAGACGCGGTTCGATGTGCCGCAGTTCCTGAAGGAAGCGGGCATCGTCGCGTTCGTGAACGTGCCGATCTTCGTGCCCGGCCCGCGCGCCTACGGCATCCTCCAGGTCGACAGCACTGTACCGCGCCGGTTCGACGACGACGATATCCAGTTCCTGCGGACCTATGCCGCGATCCTTGGGCCGGTGATCGACCGGCTTCAGCTGGCAGCCGAGCGGCGCGCGGTGGAGGCGCAGCGCGCCACCGAATTCGCCGCGATGGAGGTGTTGCAGCGCGTGAGCGCCGAATTGGTCGGGGAGCATGAGCCGCAGGTCCTGTATCAGAAGATCGTCGATGCCGCGGCGGTGCTCACTGGGTCGGATGCGGCCAGCATCCAGATGCTCGATCCGCCGAGCGGGCGGCTCAAGCTGCTCGCGTGGCGCGGCTTCCACCCCGAATCCGCGAAATTCTGGGAGTGGGTGAAGGCCGATACCGGCAGTTCCTGCGGTCGCGCGCTGGAGGTCGGCGAGCGTATCGTCGTCCCCGATATGGACCGGTTCGACGGGCATTTCGAGGATGTCGAGGCGTATCGGCGCTCGCGCATCCTGTCGGTTCAATCCACCCCGCTGCGTGCGTTCAACGGCCAGGTCGTGGGGATGATGTCGACCCATTGGTATGACCGGCGGGAGCTCGCGCCGGACGGCTATCGCTATTTCGACGTGCTGGCGCGTCTGTCGGCGGATCTGATCGAGCGCCACCAGGCCAACGCGCGGATGCGCGAGAGCGAAGCGCGGCTGGCGGCGGCGTTCGAGACCGTGCCGGTCGGGGTCGGGGTGATCGACATGTCGGGCAATGCGGTGATCTCGAACACCGAATATCGGCGCTTCATGCCGAGCGGGATTGTCCCGTCGCGCGATCTGCAGGGCGCACGGTGGCGCGCATGGGACGCCGATGGGGAGATGCTGAAGCCCAAGGACTTTCCGACCGCGCGGGCGCTGCGTGGCGAAACGATCGTTCCGGGCAAGGAGATGCTGTTCACCAATTCGGAGGGCGCGGCGATCTGGGCCACCGTCGCCACCGTCCCGACGCGCGACGAGCAGGGGCGGGTGACCGGTGCCGTCACCGCAATCTCCGATATCAACGCCGCGAAACGCGCCGCCGAGGCGCTGCGCGCCAGCGAGGAGCGGCTGCGCCAGTTCGGCGAGGCGTCGCTCGACGTGTTGTGGATCCGCGATGCCGAGAAATTGCAATGGCAATATCTGACCCCGGCGTTCGAGGCGATCTACGGCCTTAGCCGCGAGGAGGCGCTCGGCGGCAACAATTTCAGAAACTGGCTCGATCTGATCATCCCCGAAGACCGCGAGCGCGCCGTGGAAGCGATCGGGCGCGTCCGCAAGGGCGAGCGCGTGACGTTCGATTATCGCATCCGGCGCCCGGCCGACGGCGCGATCCGCTGGCTGCGCAACACCGATTTTCCGATCATCGACGCCGCGGGGCGTGTGACGCTGATCGGCGGCGTGGGGCACGATCTTACCGAGCTGCGCGAGACGCAGAACCGGCTACAGGTCCTGATGGAGGGCATTCCCCAGCTCGTCTGGCGCGCGGACGATGCCGGGGACTGGACCTGGTCGAGCCCGCAATGGAGCGATTATACCGGTCTCAGCCAGGCGGAGAGCGCAGGGCTCGGCTGGCTGAACGCCTTCCACCCCGATGATCGCGGCGCTGCGCGGCTGGCGTGGCGCGATGCGCCGCGGACCGGGGAACTGGCGCTGGAGGCGCGCATCAACCACGCCGCGACGCGCGAATATCGCTGGTTCAAGACGCGGGCGGTGTCGGTGCGCAACGAGGCCGGCACGATCAACGAATGGCTCGGGACCTCGACCGACGTTAACGACATACGCGATCTTCAGGATCGGCAATTGGTGCTGGTCCGCGAGCTCCAGCATCGCACCCGCAACCTGATCGGTGTCATCCGGTCGCTATCGGAGAAGACCGCGCGCGCCAGCGGCGATCTGCCCGAATTCCGCGAGCGGTTCGGCGACCGGCTAGAGGCGCTGTCGCGGGTGCAGGGGCTGTTGTCGCGGCTGACCGAGCATGATCGCGTCACCTTCGACGAGTTGATCGAATCCGAGCTGGCGGCGATGAACGGCGTTGCCGAGGGAGTCAGCCTCGCAGGGCCGCGCGGGATTCGGCTGCGCTCCTCGACGGTGCAGACCTTGGCGATGGCCTTCCACGAGCTGGCGACCAATGCGGTGAAATATGGCGCGCTCGGGCAGCCGCAGGGAAAGCTGACGGTGACCTGGTCGATCGAACCGCCGGGCGAAGGCGGGCGGCCGTGGCTGCGGATCGACTGGATCGAGAGCGGGGTCAGCATGCCGCCTCCCGGCGCCCGCCCGAATGGCGGGGGACAGGGGCGTGAGCTGATCGAGCGGGCCTTGCCCTATCAGCTTGGCGCCCGGACCGACTATCGCTTGGGCGCGGACGGGGTTCATTGCACGATCACCATCCCGGTTTCGGCCACCGCGTCGCAGGAGGAAGCCGATGTCTGACAGCTCGCTGCGCGGCTGCCGCGTGCTCGTCGTGGAGGACGAATATCTGCTCGCGATCGAGCTCGAATTTCATCTCGTGGAGGCTGGGGCGATCGTGCTCGGTCCCGCGGGCACGATCGAGGATGCGGTGGCGATCATCGATGCCGAGCCGGCGATCGACGGGGCGATCCTCGACGTCAATCTCGGGGGCGAGACGCGGTTCACCGCGGCGGATATGCTGCTGACGCGCGGCGTGCCCTTCCTGTTCACCACCGGCTATGACGGCTCGATCTTCCCGCCGCGCTTCGCCGATATCGTTCGGTGCGAGAAGCCGATCACCGTCAAGCGGGTGACGGAGGTGATCGACCGCCTGATCCACGCCTGAGGGCGGCACGACACCTGCCAACACAGGTTAATTCGAATCGATCGCGGTGCCGCGGCCGTCCGTGCTAATCTGGGACACGGATGGAGGCGACTCGAATCCGGGAGAAGGCGATGGACGGCGAAGCGACACGACGCGGCGGCGACCGGGAATTCCACGAGCGGCGGGCGCGCCAGGCCTATGGGATGGCCTATCGCGCGACCTCTCTCACGATACGCAGGCTGCATCTCAAGATGGCGATCGAGCATGAGCGCCGTGCCGATGTCGCCGACGGATAGCCGGGCAGCGGCGGGCCGCTCGGCCGACAAGCGCGGGGGCTTCAGCCGGGCGCGCGGCTGAGCCCCAGCCATTGCCGCGTGACGCGCCACCGGCGCAGCACCATCCATTCGAGCGCGAGCATGGCGATCAGCGTCGCGCCGAACAGCGGCAGGTAAAGCCCGAGCGCACCGATCGCCGCAACCAGCGCGACGCCGAATCGTGGGCGCGACAGCGGGATCGGCGCCCCCAGCAGCCCGATCGGTCGCCGGCGCCACCACATCACCGCGCCGCTCGCCGCGAGGGCGATCAGGAGCAAGGCGGTCAATGTGCCGAGGATCTGGTTGGCGATCCCGAACAGCGCGCCCTCGTGCGCCGCGACGCCATAGCCGATCGTGCGGTCGATCCAATGGCGTTGCGCGAAATCGACGCGGTTGACGAGGCGGCCGGTCGCCCCGTCGATCTTGAGATCGCTGCGCAGCGGACGATCGGCGGCGTCGGACGATATCTTCCACGGCGCACCCGCACGCTTCGGCGGCGAGATCAGCACCGGCGGCGCCACCCCGAGCGGCCGGACCGTGGCGATCACCCGTGCCAGTTCGCCCGGACGGGGCGGCGGCGCGGGCATCGTCATCCCGCGATGGTCGGCGTGGCCCGACATGGCATCGGCCGCGGGCGCCTTGCCGCCGATCGTCCAGTCGACCGGGCCGCTGGCCGTGCCGGTCAGCGTGCGGACCTCGCCGAGATAGCTTCCCCAGCCCTTGGCCCAGGGCAGCCCGGTGAGGATCAGGAAGAGCGCGAAGACCGATACCCAGATGCCGGCGGTGGCGTGGATGTCGCGCCAGAAGACCCGCTGCCCGCCGCTGAGTCGCGGATAGAGCAATCCAGCCAACCCTTTGCGCCCGCGCGGCCACCAGAGATAAACGCCGGTAAGGATCATCACGATCGCCCAGCAGGCGGCGATCTCGACCAGATAGCTGCCGACCGCCCCGGCGAGCAATTCGCCGTGGAGGTGAAAGATCACCCGCATCGGGCGCGTCTCCTCGGTCGCGACCTTGAGCACGGCGAGGCTATGCGGATCGACGTAGACCCGTTTGTCGGCGCCATGATCGGCGACGAGGATGCGGACGGCCTGATCGTCGCGCTCCGGCAGCACATATTTGCGCAGCGTCGACCCCGGCACCGCGCGGCGCGCGGCGGCGACCTGCGCGTCGGGTGACGCCACCGGGCCGTCGGTCGCGAGATGGTCATAGGGTCGGTCGAGCCACGCCTCGATCTGCGGGCGCCACAGATAGATCGAGCCGGTGAGCGCGAGCCAGATGACGAACGGGATGCAGAACAGCCCGGCATAGAAATGCCAGCGCCATACCGCATTGTACCAGCGGGTCCCGGGGGCGTGGACGCTCATAGCTTCACCCCCGCTTCGATCATGAAGGTGCGCTGCGGATAGGGGTGATAGACCCAGGCACGATCGTTGGTGAGATTGTTGACCCCGGCCGAGAGCCGGAAATGGTCGTTGATGTCGACATTGGCCTTTAGGTCCAGGGCGAAGAGTTCGGAGGTGTAGCCGTAATCGTCACCGCGATAGAAGCCGTCGAGATCGGTGTTGGGACGGCTGGCGTAGCGCACCCCGACCACCGCCTGAAGCGCGGGAGTCACGCGATAGCGCAAATTGCCGTTGAGCCGCCACCGCGGGATGCGCGGAAATTGCACGCCTTCGGATGCGCGGTCGGACGGGTTGCTGACCGTGATCGCATCGATCCACGCGCCATTGCCGTCGATATCCATCCCGCGGATTGGCCAGTCGCGCGTCTCGGCGATCAGCTCGAGGCCATATTGACGCGTCAGATCGATATTCTTGTAGCTGGAGGTCGACACCCCGTTCTGGTTGAAGCCGACGAACTGGAAGATCGTGTTGCGGACGCGCTGATAGAAAGCGCTGCCGGTCAAGGTCACCGGGCCGAAGCGATGGCGCAGCAGCAGATTGGCGTCCTTGCTCCGTTCCGGCTTGAGCTTCGGATCGAAGCTGTTGGGATTGAAGCTGCCGTCGCCGTTGAGCGAGCCTTGGAACAGCTCGCCGACCGTCGGGAAGCGCGTCGCCATCGCGAGGCTGAGCTCGGCGATCCACCCGCCCGCGAAGACATGCCGCAACGCGATCTTCGGGCTCCACGCATCGTCGCTGCGGCTGGCGTAAAGCTGCGTCACCGGCAGTCCGGTGAGCGGCCCGGCCTTGGCGATCGCGGTGATGCCGCCGTCATAGGCGCGCCACCGGTCGTAGCGGACGCCCAATGTCAGCCGGGTCGCATCGTCGAGCGCGATCGCATCTTCGGCGAAGCCGCCGATCATGGTGCTGCGTCCGAAGGTGCGGGTGCTGAGCCTTGGGGCGGTGCCGGTGCGCCAGTTGGTCGTCGCGAACACGCTCTGGTCGGTCTCGTAGCGATTGCCGTCGACGCCGAAGGCGATCGCGTGCCGCCCGATCGTGCGCGTGGCGATGAGATCGCCGGTGTACCAGCCGGTCGGCCCCTGATGCGTCCACTGGCCCGCGCCGTCCGCCAGCCCGGCGGCATAGCCGTTGGACTGGTAAGTGTCCTGCCGCGCGAAACGCAGCGTCGAGATGTTGAGCTGTACGTCGAACCCGGCGACCGGCGCCGCAATCTTCCCGCCGAGCAGATATTCGTTCTTGTAGGCCAGCCCCTGGCGGAAGCTGCTCGCGGCATTGAGCGTGTAGCCGTGCCCGCCGAAGCTGACGAGCCCGGTGGCGTCGCCGTAGAACGGCCGGCCCGCCGCATCGGTGATATAGCTTCTCGGGTTGAGCGTCTTTTCCTCGTTCCACCAATAAGCGAACAGCAATTCGCCGTGGACCGCGCCGGCGTCGTAACGCAGCTCGGCGCGCGCCTGATCCTGCCGGCTGTGCGTCAGCGAATAATCGCCGACCACCGGGGTCACCACCTTGGTGCCCGTCACCGGCATCAGCTTGGGGTCCACGACCGCGCCGCCGATCGGCGTGCCGGCCGACGGGTCGTTATAGGCCGATGCCGAATAGCCGAGCTGGTAGAATTGCATCGGCTGGCCCTGGTTGATCAGCCGCCGCGCGGAGACGCGCACGCCCCAGGCGCTGTCCTTGGGCTTCCACGCGAAGCCGCCCTCGGCCGACCAGCCCCACAGATCCTCGCGCGTCTTGAACTGATCATAGGGCTGGAAGAAATTCTGGAGGTTGACGAACAGCTCGGTCTTGTCGGGTGGGCGCGTCGTGATGTTGACGATCCCGCCCATCGAATTGCCGCCGTAACGGGCGGAATAAGGCCCGTAGACGATATCGAACTGCTGCACCTCATTGGGGCTGACGACGCCCCAGGCGGGCGGGAAATTGAACGAATTGCCGAGGAAGTTCGAGATCACGAACCCGTCGACCATCGCCAGCGTCCGCGCCGATTGCGTGCTGTGGGTGCCGCGGAAGCCCGGCACGGCATTATTGTCGCCGATGAACCGCGTGCGCACGAAGAAATCGGGCGCATATTTCATCAGATCCTCGACATTGGCGGCGTTGACCCCGGCGAATTGCTCGTCGCCGAGGCTGACCGACAGGCCGCGCGGCTCGATCGAGATCGGTTTCTGCGTCTGGCCGACGACAAGGATATCGTTGGCCGGGGCGGCATCGGCGGTCTGGGCATGCGCGG
>NZ_MKRR01000070.1:3110-9354 GCF_001897045.1 Sphingomonas sp. 66-10 | reverse complement strand
GAGACATGATAACCCTCTGATTTCGCGCAAAGAAAAACCGTCCGAAGCCGAGGCCCGGAACGGTATTTGCTCAGCGGATCGAGGGTGGTCCGGTGGAGGGCGGCGGCGGCGCGGCAAGGCCGCGGCCGATCGCAACCGCCAGGATCGCGCGAGGTAGCGAGGTCGCTGTTGCCGGCGCGGAGAGATCGAGGATCGGCGCCGACGGTCCGTCCAGCGCGACGGTCAGCCCGGAGAAGGTGCAGGGGTGGTCGTTGGCGCTTTTATCCGGCTTGTCCGACCCGGGATGCATCGCCTTGAGCGCGGCGGCGAGCACCGGCGACGCCGCCATCTCGACCGGGCCGGTCCCGCTGCAGATCGACATCTGCCACCCGCGGTCGGTTTCGACCGGCATCCAGCCTTGCGGGATCAGCACGCGCGCCAACAGGGCGCAGGCGATGATCGCCAGCATCCCGATCCGCGTTGATGCGCGTGCCGTGCGGAACCGTGCCGCCATGCGCGTGCCGATGAAGCAAAAGGCGGCGGGACTCAAGGCGTTCGATCACCGCGCCGGCGAGTGCGTCCAGCCGCGGGGGAGGGGGCCCGTAAATCTCTTGTGCTCCCGCGAAGGCGAGGACCCAAGGAGGGGAGACGACCACCCGGCCAGCGCCGGGGGGAAGGGGAAGCAACCTAACGCGCGATACCCTTCTCCTCGAGATCGTGGATCGGGTTCACTGCTCAGCCCTGCGCCAGCGGCGCGAGATATTCCGCGTCGGTCACCTTCTCCATCCAGGTCACCGGCGAGCCGTCGACCGATTCCTGGATGGCGATGTGGGTCATGCCCTCATGCGGGGTCGCGCCGTGCCAATGCTTGTGCTCGGCCGGGCACCACAGCACGTCGCCGGCGCGAAATTCGAGCTTCGGGCCGCCCTCGATCTGCGTCCAGCCGACGCCTTCGGTGACGATCAGCGTCTGCCCCGCGGGGTGCGAATGCCACGCGGTACGCGCGCCGGGCTCGAAGTGAACGATCGCGCCGCCGACGCGCGACGGTGCGGGGCGCTGAAATTGGCCGGTGATCGTGACCTTGCCGGTGAAATAGTCCGACGCGCCGTCGACGGTCTTGAGCTCTGCTTTCCGGGTGATGTCCATCGCGATCGTTCCTTTCTGCATCGGGGCAGCGACCGAACGAATTTAAGCCGTCGGGGCCACGCGGATTAGCGCCCTCGCGCGCAATGAACTGATGAGCTTGCCTCAACAAAGTGGTAACAAGCGCCATGCAGCTCAACCGAACCGATCTCGCGGATTTCCTCTATTTCCTCGCGATCGCGCGGCACCGCAGCTTCCGGCGTGCCGCGCTGGAGATGGGCGTCACGACCTCGGCGCTGAGCCATGCGATGACCGCGCTCGAAGCGCGGCGCGGCGTGCGATTGTTGAACAGGACCACGAGGAGCGTGACGCTGACCGCGGCGGGCGAGGAACTGCGCGCCTCGATCGAGCGGCCGCTGGAGGCGGTGGGGGAGGCGGCGGAGAACCTCAACCGGTTCCGCGATACGCCCGCGGGGCGCGTACGGATCAATGTCCTCGGCGATGCGGTGCCGCTGCTGCTCGATCCGGTGATGCCGGTATTCGTCGCGCGCTATCCCGAGGTGGAGGTGGACATCAGCGTCAGCAACCGGCTGATCGACGTCATCGCCGGCGGCTTCGACGCCGGTATCCGGTACGGTGGCACCGTGCCCGAGGACATGATCGCGCAGCGGCTTTCGCCCGACATCCGCTGGGTCGCGGCGGCGTCGCCCGATTATCTCGCGCGCTTCGGCACGCCGGCGACGCCGCAGGACCTGCACGCGCACCGCTGCATCGGCATCCGGCTCGGCAACGACCAGCTCTATCATTGGGAATTCGAGCGCGGCGAGGAGGCCGTCACGATCGCGGCACCCGGCCCGCTGACCGTCGACGAAAGCCCCGCTGCGATCGGTTTCGGCGTCAGCGGGATCGGCATCATCTATGGCGCGGAACCGGTTCTCGCGCGTTATCTCGACAGCGGCGCCCTGCGGATCGTGCTCGGCGACTGGGCGCCGATCGGCGGCGGTTTCCATGTTTATTATCCGGGGCGCCGGCAGGTGCCGACCGCGCTGCGTCTGCTGGTCGATCTCATCCGCGAGATGCGGCCGCTGGGCCGCGATATCAGGAAGGAAGAAGCTCGCGTTTCAGCAGCGGCTCCAGCCAGTCGATGAAGACTTCCAGGCGCCGCGTCACATTGTGACGATGGGGATAGAGCAGGGTGATCGTCATCGGCTCGGCGCGGTGCGCCGGCATGACCTCGACGAGATCCCCGGCGGCCAGATGATCCTTCACGTCATAGGCCGGGATCTGGATCAGCCCGAGCCCCACGAGGCAGCAGGCGATATAGGCCTCGGCGCTGTTGACGATGACATTGCCGGCCAGCGCGCGCGTATGGACACTGCCGTCGTCGCACCATTCCCAATCCTCAATGCGCCCGGTCGATGGAGACGCATAGCGAACCGCGCGGTGGCCGCCGAGCTCGTCCGGGTGGAGCGGGGTGCCGAATTCGGCGAGATAGGCCGGGCTGGCGACATTGATCAGCGGCAGATTCCCGATCGACCGCCCGATCAGGCCGGAACACCACGCAGTCGATATTCTCCTGGACGAGGTTCACCGCGCGATCGGTCACCCCCAGGCTGATCTCGATATGCGGATAGCGCTGCAGGAAGGCGGGCAGCGCCGGCGCGACGATCAGTCGGCCGATCCGCCCCGGGACGTCGATCCGCAGCAAGCCGCTCGGCCCGGCGACGGTTTCGCGGAACAGCCCCTCGACATCCTCGATCTCGGCGATCACCCGCAGGCAGCGTTCGTGAAGCACGATCCCGTCCTGCGTGGGGGTGACGCGCCGCGTCGTCCGGTGGAGCAGCCGCGCGCCGAGCCGTGCCTCCAGTTCCTGGATCGCGGCGGAAACCGAGGAGCGCGGCATCCCGAGCAGATCCGCCGCGCGGGTGAAACTCGCGCATTCGACGACGCGCGCGAAGATGCGGAACAGGTCGATGCGATCCATCGGAACAGCCTATTGTTCGTTCGCCATGACATGTGATGTCAGAATGGTCGCCTTTATACCACCAATGCCGGCGCTAATCTGGCGGTGACGGAGCCGATCGCGGCTCCCGACCCCATAGGAGGCACGCGCATGACCGACCATAAAATCAACGGCAAAACCATTCTCATCGCTGGGGGCGCCAAGAATCTCGGCGGCCTGATCGCCACGGATCTTGCGGGTCATGGCGCCAGGGCGGTCGCGATCCACTATAACAGCGCGTCGACGGCGGCGGACGCCGAGCGCACCGTGGCCGCGATCCGCGCGGCGGGCGCCGAAGCGCACAGCTTTCAGGCGGATCTCACCACCGCGGGGGCGATGGAGCGCCTGTTCGCCGATGCCAAGGCGGCGATGGGCGGCATCGATATCGCGATCAACACGGTCGGCAAGGTCCTCAAAAAGCCGATGATCGAGATATCCGAGGCCGAATATGACGGCATGACCGCGGTCAATTCCAAGACCGCCTTCTTCTTCCTCAAGGAGGCCGGCAAGCACCTCAACGACAATGGCAAGGTGCTGACGGTGGTGACCTCGCTGCTCGGCGCCTACACCCCTTTCTATGCCGCTTATGCGGGGACCAAGGCGCCGGTCGAGCATTTCACCCGCGCCGCTTCGAAGGAATTCGGCGCGCGCGGCATTTCGGTGACGGCGATCGGCCCCGGGCCGATGGACACGCCCTTCTTCTATCCGGCCGAGGGCGCCGACGCGGTCGCCTATCACAAGACCGCGGCGGCGCTGTCGGCATTCTCGAAGACCGGGCTGACCGATATCGAGGACATCGTTCCCTATATCCGCTTCATGGTCTCCGACGGCTGGTGGATGACCGGGCAGACTATCCTTGTGAACGGCGGCTATACGACCAAATAGGCCGGCTCGCACCGCCTCCTCGCGCATCGCGTGAGGCGGCGGCAAGCGCCGACGATCGATCGCGATCGGGAACATCACCCGATATCGTGCGTTTCCCGAAACGATCGCGTGAGTCGCATTCCGGCGGCCGCGTCGACGCGAGCGACAGAAGAGCCGACGCCTCCCGCACGAGCGGAGGCAGCCGACCCCGGCGTCCGGCGCCTACTGGCTGGCATGAACCGCACGACCTCAAACGACGGGCCGACCGGTCCGCGCGAAGGGCGCGCCCCGACAGACCGATCAACCGTGCCCCGAGGCCGGTCGACGACCCCGATAGCGCGGAAGTTCGACACGATCTTGAGGAGGTTGTGATGGATAAACGATTCGCAAGCGGGACGGAGGCGATCGGTCGGACGCCCGCTGAGCCCGGCGAGATCTCGGTCGAGCCCGAAGATGAACCGTTCAACGAACGCGCGACCGACCATTGGCCGGCGATCGGGCTGAAGGCCGGTGCCGCAGCGTTGCTCGGCATCGCGCTGATCGCCTGGCCGGCGATGACGGTTGCCGTATTGGTCGCGGTCTTCGCGGCTTATTGTTTCGCCGATGCGCTCTTCTCGGTCATCCTTGCGACGCATCACGCGCGGATCGGCTCCGGCTGGCTGGCGCTCGGCGCGGTCGGCCTGATCGACGCGATCACCGGCATCGTCGCGCTTGCCCGCCCCGCGGCAACGGTCGACGCATTGCTCACGATGGTCACCGCCTGGGCGATCATCGTCGGGCTGGCGACGATATTCGGCGCAGGGCAGCTCAGGCCGGATCATGGACGCGGCTGGCTGATCGGCAGCGGGCTGGCCATCTTCTTCGCCGGCGTTCTTCTCGGCATCGGCCCGGCGCTGGGTTTCGAGGTGGTCAAATCGTTCCTCGCCGTCGGGCTGCTCGTGTCCGGCGCCTTTCTGTTCGCGCTGGCCTATCAGCTGCGTCTGCATCGGGGCGATCATCACCACGCGCAACGCCCGGCGTGGCGCGCGGCGACGAGCCACGGCGAGTGGCGATGACGGTTGCGGCGGGGCTGCGCGGGTAGTTGATGGATACGTGGCGGACGATGAGCCGGCCGAGCTCGCTTCAATGGCGCTCGGTGAATTGTGCTGTCTGCTGGATGTTCTGGTGCGCTTACAGGACTCGACTTTGGTCGATAAAATATTGATATTTCTGCGACTTAAGTCGCAGCAAAAGGCCGTGGTCCCACCCTGGTCCACTGCAAAAATCGGTCCGTTTTTCGGCATCGAACCGGCGACGGGGTGGCGGACTCGAACTGGACTCTGCACCGATTCGAAGGGGCGAGTTTGACGCCTTTTGGGCCGGTCCCAGAATGGCGGCTCAACGGCCATATCTCGCCGAGTCAGCCTAGTTCGGCGAACGCGGTGTCCAAACGATCGAGCCGCGCAGCGATTGCAGTTCGGATGCTGTCGTGGATCTCATCAGCGAAATCGCCGGGCATCGCCGATCGGGCAGCATCGGGGGCGCGCTCTGCTTTCTCCCGGACGCCCGCGATCACTTGCTTGATGAGCGTGGGCCCGAGCCCCGCGATCTTGGCCGTCTGCACGAAATGTCGACCTGAAACCTCGTCGACACGATAGTGGCGGCTCTTTCCTGCCGACATTGCGAGGCGGAAGCTGCGAGCATTCAGCTGGTTGCGATCGACGGCGCTTTGCACCGACAGCACGTCGTACATCGGGGTCAGCTTGATCCCGCCGCGCGGTCGCAGAAATATGCTGAAATTCTTGGCGTGGCCGTCCGTCGCCCCGATCAGCCAGAAGATTATCTGGCTGGCCAGGAAATTCATCTGATCGCCCGATGGTTCGTCGCTGGCGCCGAGCAAACGGATAATATCTGCCGCCGCGGGGCCGCCTTCGCTTTGATATTTCTGGGTAGAAGGCACGCCAAGTGCCTGGCAGCAATCCTCCTGCGGTACGCGCAGGAGCTTGCCGTCATTCCGCCACAGGCGGTCGAAGCGCTCGACGACAAGGACGCGGCGCGTACCGAAGTTAGCGATCTCGGTGCGCGCGACGGGCAAGCCGAATGCTGCGAGGAGCGTAAGGCAATAGTGCTCGTTATCCACACTGGCCGTCATGTCGATCATGCCGGTCGACGTCGGTATCTCGCCGAGCTGGGGTTTCAGGATATGCGTCGTCGGCGTGGCGCCGATCGGTCGCATCCATTTCCCCTTGTAGCGCAGGAGAGCGGTTTTTTCCTGGGCGCCGGCAATCGAGATCCGGAATTCCTGTTCGGGATCGATGCCGAGTGGCGTGCCCTTGA
>NZ_MKRR01000070.1:0-3082 GCF_001897045.1 Sphingomonas sp. 66-10 | reverse complement strand
CTTTCGCCATCGGGCAAGAACTGCATGGCGCCGACGCAATCGCGGCCGATCCGGGCCAGCAGGCTGTAAGGATCAACGCCTTCGGCACCTGTCCGCTCGGCGATGCGCCTGCGAATGTTGGCGCTGTCCGGAAGCAAATTGTCGAAAACCGCGATGACGGGCGCGCCGCGATAGGCGGTTTTGCGGAGTGGCAAGGACAAGGAGGCGGCGAAAGCATGGTCCCAGTCGAGCCAGCTTCCGTCATATTGAAACGACACCGCGCCGCTTGGTTCTTTCTCGAACCGGCCGACCAGACGATTGTTGATCAACACGTTCAGAGGGACGTGAGTCTTGTGGCGTGGCATGTCAGAAGATCTCGCTGATGTCCTTGCCGCCCTTGCTGCGCGGGCCGAGTTGAAGGTCCATGTCGAGAGCGGCAATGATGGCGAAGAGGGTATCCATGCGCGTTCCGTCATGACCATTCTCGATCCGTGAGACCGTCTTCTGGCCGGTGCCGACACGGTCGGCGAGCGCCTGTTGGGTCAAGCCGCTACGCGCGCGGGCGTTGCGGATGACAACGCCGAGTTGTTTCGGAGTGCGGATCAGTTGGGCCATAGCGCCACCTTTCCTGACCCCTATGCCCTAAAAGACATAATCTTGCAATATACCCCATAAGGTATATCCTTTGTTTATGTCCTGTAGGGGATAACTGTAGATCGGTGTGGAAGCGGAATCCTTCGCGCTTCCGCCACAAGTGATTGATATTCCTATAGAAACAGGCGGCATCTCGGGGTCCTGATCGGCGCCGATCTAAACCCCAATCGTTTCTCGACTTTCAAGCATTTCCAACGACTTATCCCTGCTTTGGCGGGGTGGCATTTCGATGCTGATCCACACGACTTTGGCGCGATTCCGCACATGGGGTGTCGTATTTGCAATATCTGAACGACGGAAGTGTGATGATCCCGATCGAAGCAAATAGGGACGTCAAGGCATCGCTCGTAGACGCGGCGCTGAAGCGGACTACTGGCCACGTGCACTCCGATGATCGCGGCGCGGTGCGCGCAAGCGAAGCTTGGGCTAGCTGCCCGATCTTCGTTCCGCCGAGAAATCATGGTCATACGCCTCTCGCGAAAGGAAGCGACTGAACGCTGATAAGAGGGATGCGGCGAAAGGCTCTCTCACGCGCCGGACGCGCTTGATTCCGTAGCTAAACCTGCCCTTCTCATACGCGCCATGGCGCTTTATGATCGCACCAGGCGCTGCTGGAGGCAAGAGATAGGTGGCGAGTTCCTTGACTCGTTTATCGCCGCCTGAACCTCGACCCCCCTCAATTTTTGCGGCGATCCGTTTGAACCTTGTGCGCATCTTTGTCGCGCGGTTGTCCCACGATACGCTTGAGAATGCAGCGCTAGGCGCCTCCGCGCAGGTGTCGATTTCGCACGCGCCATCTGTGCGCAGGACTACGAGGTCAAGCACATCGAGGGCCACGGGCGTGGCCTTGGTGAACTCCACGAACCCCATTTGACGTCCACCGCCCGCGAGTCGGTCAAGCGTAAAGCCGAGGCCATGCTTCACCTCCGGCGGTCGGCCATCTTTTCCGACGTTAATCGGCGCGAGGACCGCTACCTTGAAATTGTCTTCGTAAGCGCGTTCGCCGCTGGAGCGCACCATCAAATCGCATGGTTGCCCGATCAACACCCACAGCTTCAAACTGTCGCCGGTTCCGACTTCGAATATGTCGCCATTACGGAGCGGATCCCGAAACTGGTTAATCAGCGATCCGGGCTCGTACAGTTCTTCAGCGCGAAGCAGAGCGAGCCGCGCTTGAGCGTCGTCCGATAAGCCGCGACCAACATCGGCGACCCTTTTTACGGTGCGCGCCGTATCCAGGAATTCGGCCAACCGATCCTGGTTCAAAAGCTCCGTTTTCACCTTGTCGCGTTGGATGATCGAATAAAGCCGGATCAGAGTATCGAGTTCACTCACGCCCTCGCCTTCTGACGAATTGGCAATCACATGCTCGAAATCGACCGGATCGAGGTTTTTGAACTTCTCCAACGTCTGCCCAAACGCAGTCTCAAAAGCGTGCAGCGCGCTATTCTTCATGCGTTCGGCGTAGACGTTGACGACTGTACGATAAACTGCGCCGTAAAATGCGTCGCCATCGCTCAAGTTCTGCTTGGAAATCGGCATGAA
The DNA here is from genome assembly GCF_001897045.1 of Sphingomonas sp. 66-10. Classification (NCBI taxonomy): domain Bacteria; kingdom Pseudomonadati; phylum Pseudomonadota; class Alphaproteobacteria; order Sphingomonadales; family Sphingomonadaceae; genus Sphingomonas; species Sphingomonas sp. 66-10. The sequence continues at coordinate 904 of NZ_MKRR01000070.1, read as the reverse complement.
AAGCTCAAGGTCAAGGCTCTTCTGTTCAGAGAGTTCTCTCCACCTCGAAACCTCTGCGCCCTTGTCGAGAGTATGAGATAGAAGTCCGCAAAACCACTTTGCGCCAAAAGCAGTTCTGTCCTGCTGGGCAAGGTTGGAGATGATCGCGGTTCCTTCACCGTGTGTTCCAAGTTGCTGATCGAAAAGAAATAGCGTGCGCGCGGAAGTGCTGCATTCAGCTAGAAGTTCGTCGCGTTTCGTCTCCCATTTCGCAGGCGTGAGATATTCGACAGGAAATTCTGCCGGCATAAGATGATCAAACAGGCGTTGGGCGATGGTGTCTGCTGCCTCTTCATCGAATTGCGCCAGCGTTGCAGCAAGGTCGTCGCGTTTGTTGCTATCAAATCTGCTTAGGATCGCGTCGATCTGTTCGTAGAGACTGCCGTTAGCATCGCTCAAGTCGATATCTGGAAAGAAGCTGGCGACGGCGTTCTGGGCCTCGGCATTGTCGCCGACCGCCTTCGTGACAAGTGCCGCGTCAAGCGGCCGGTCAAGCCGATCGTCGACCAGAACAACCTTGGCAATATTCAACTCGCTGAACAGGACTAACATGCGCTCGTTGACCGAAGAGCCTACCTCTTCGGCCACCGTTCCCGGCTGATTAGTCACATCGTTTGCGGCAATGGCCGTCAGCGCGCCAGCCACTTCCATTTGAGCAGCTGCCCCTCCCAATGAGCCCTCTTGATCAGCCACGGCTGATGCTCGTCAGGTCAAGCTCGAAGATGTGGCGACGCCCCTCGGAATTGCGATTGGGCAAGAGGGAAATCGTTCCGCCGAACGATTCCATGATCTGCGCAGCGATAAACAATCCCAATCCCCTTGTATGTTGAAGGTTGCCCGATCTGATTGGAGGATGGGGTGATCG
>NZ_MKRR01000069.1:0-1750 GCF_001897045.1 Sphingomonas sp. 66-10 | reverse complement strand
TCGTCACGCTCACCGACGATGCGGTGCTGATGTTCGACCGCCTGCTGGGTCAGATGTTTCGGCGCGAGCAGAACAGCGCAGACACAGCGCTCAAGCGCGACCGGCGCAACATCAACGGTAAGATCCGGCTACTTGCCCGGCTCGGCGATGCCCTGCTCACTGCCAAGGTGTCGGGCGGCGACATCGGCGCCGCGGTCGAGGCCGCAGTTGGATGGGATGATCTTGGCCGTGAAGTCGATGAAGCCCGCAAGCTGATCCGCCCCGATGCCGTCGATCCCGTTACCGTCGCCGCAACCAACTACCCCGTTCTCCGACAGGTCGGTCCCTTGTTCATCGCCTCGTTCACGTTCGGAGCGGTCCCGGCCTGCCATACGCTCGCGCGAGCAGTCGCTATCATGCGCGACCTTCATCTAGGTCGCCTGAAAAAACTGCCGCCGGATACACCAGTTGCCTTCATTCGGCAGGCCTGGCGTCGCGCGATCGGCCCCGGCATTCCCGATCGCAGAGTTTATGAATTTTGCGTCCTAGTCGAGCTTCGTGACAGGCTTCGTGCCGGCGACATGTGGGTCGAGGGAAGCAGACGCTATCGTGCCGTCGAGCAACAGCTTATTCCAAGTCCGGTATTTGCCACCATGCGCGCAGCCGGCCCTTTGCCGATCCCGGCACCCGATACGGCCAGTGCCTGGCTGGACGAACGGCGTACCCGTCTCGCCCGGAGATTGGCAGAGGTCGAGCGGAAGGCGGAGACGGACGCGCTGGAAGACGTACAACTCAGCCTTGGCAAGCTGCGGATTTCGCCGTTGAAGGCGGTCACGCCGGATGAAGCGGATAGCGCCCTTGCGCCGCTCTACGCCCATCTGCCCGCGATCCGCATCACCGATCTCCTTGCTGAAGTCGATCGATGGACCGGTTTCAGCCAGTGCTTCACGCATCTGCAAAGCGGTCGGGTTGCCGATGAACCCCGCGCTATCCTGACGGCGGTGCTCGCCGATGCGACCAATCTTGGCCATAAGCGCATGGCAGAAGCCTGCGATCTCGTGACCCAACGCCAACTCAGTTGGCTCGCCTCATGGCATTTACGCGAGGAAACCTACGGTAGGGCTCTCGCCCGGTTGGTCAATGCCCAGCACACCGCGCCGCTCGCCGCCCTGTTTGGGTCCGGGACCTCGTCCAGTTCGGACGGTCAGAACTTCCTGCTTGATCGCCGTGCTCAGGCGACCGGCGCAGTCAATCCGCACAAGGGGGCGGAGCCTGCTGTCTCCTTCTACAGCCATGTCTCGGATCGCTACGCGCCGTTTCATTCCACCGTCATCTCCGCATCCGCAAGCGAGGCGGCGCAGGTGCTGGACGGGCTGCTCCATCATGGTGCCGATCTGCACATTGAGGAGCATCACGTCGATGGTGGGGGCGTTTCCGACCATGTGTTTGCGCTATGCCATCTACTTGGATTCCGGTTCGCGCCGCGCATCCCTAACATCGCCGCGCGCCGGCTTCACCTGTTCAACGGAATCGAACCTGGCCCAGATATCGCGCCGCTGGTCGCGGGCAGGATCGACGAGGCCCTGATCGCCGCACACTGGGACGACGTGCTGCGCTTGGGCACCTCGATCCGCACCGGCGTCGTGAGTGCATCGATCATGCTGGAACGGCTCGGCTCCTATCCACGGGCCAATGGCCTGGCCTTGGCACTGCGCGAGATCGGCCGCGTCGAGCGCACCCTGTTTACACTCGACTGGATCGAGCAGCCCGA
>NZ_MKRR01000068.1:1489-3439 GCF_001897045.1 Sphingomonas sp. 66-10 | reverse complement strand
CCCTCTACCAGTACCTTCGCGCCGCTGCCTGACACCAATGTTCACATTATGTCCGGAAAATCGTTGTTCAGCGTACAAAGCTTGAGGTGACGCCAATGTCCCTTCGGAGCAGGCGCCGCGGTGTTAGTTACGGTCCTTGCGATCCTCTACGATGGCATACAGACGGTGGAGCTTCATGAGGCTGAACCGTCCGCTTGGGCCGCCCTGGTCCGGTTCATCGATGCGCGGTGGACCGACCGCTTTCAGGATATGCCGGTCCCTCCTTCCGAAGCCGAACGTGTGGAGCGCTTCTTTGCGGATAGCCCTGCGGAATGGTTGGTCGCGGAGGCCGATGTGTCGGAGCTGCACGAGGCATTGGATCTTGCTACTCTCGCCTCTCTTCGCTGACTCTCAAAACAGATCTTCCTGGCCCAAGATGGCCGGAAGGCTTTCAAATAATGCCGTGCGCCCTGAGGAACGCACCGACCTGCTCGGGCAGCGGTTCGGCTGGGCACAGCATCGTGTAGGCGGTCACCGCGTGCATGATCGCGCCGGTCCCGTCGACATCGCTTTCATCGAGCGTTGCCAACGGGTCTTTCTGAGCGTGCTTCAGGAAGTTGAATGGGCGGGTGATGTACCCGAGCAGCTTGTGCAGTTCCTTCGCGTCGAGCGTCACGGTGAGATCCGATGGATGCTTGATGGCGCCCTTTTCGATCCCAGCCGCAACATCGTCGATGAGCGCATCGATCTCCGGTGAGGTCGGCAAGTTGACGGGGGTTCCAGCGCGACGAGCTGCTGCCGCGTGGAACAGCCCCTGCTGGAGCACCATCGCAGCGTAGTTGTCACCACCCTTGTCGATGAGTTCGCGGAGCAAGCTTAAGGCCGATGCGGCAACGACATGCACCGCCAGAGGATCGTCGTTGCGCTCGACCATGACGATACCGCTCAAGATCAGGCGCTCGGCGGCGGTCAGCTTATCGATCAATGCCATGCGATTCCCCACCACCAGCGCGGCGCCCGATCAGTTCGGCAGCGGGTCACGACACCGCGCCGCCTCCGAACGTCGTCCATCGGCAGCCATAGCGCAGCGTGAGATCGGAGCGAAGGCGACATCGTCACAGCAATGACGAGCGCACAGCCCGAAAACTACCAAACCGGGAAACATCCGCCCGCAGAATCCGGGGTGGTAGAATTCGGTCCTGATGGGTGCCCTCAGCGCACGGGCCGCCGGCACTCCGCCATCAATAGGGTTTGGTCGGCAGATACTTCCCGTCCATCGTGATGACCGCGCGGTGACCGCCGTCAGGATCCTCGACCTTTTCCACCTTCAGGCGGAAATTGATCGCGCTGATGATGCCGTCGCCGAAGTCTTCGTGGACGATTGCCTTCAACGTGGTCCCGTAGACCTGGATCATCTCGTAAAACCGGTAGAGCGTCGGATCAGTCGGTACGCCCTCAGGGAAGCTGCCGCGGATCGGGATGGCCTGTAACAGGAGGATCTGCCCGGCATCGAATCCGAGGCGCTCGCCGACCATCTGCGCCGCTTCCTTCGGCAGCGGGTGCTGGCCGAGGACCGCCGCGGTCACGAATTCGCGGGCATAACCGGTTCCTTCCGCGATCTCCTTCCAAGAGAGGTCTTTCAGCGCCTTCGCGACGATCGCGGCTTCGGTGAGAGCTTGGCGCGCTGATGCGCTCGCCTGAGATTGCAGCATGTTCAATTCCTTTTCATTGATTGGGGTAAAGTGTCGTGTGCGCTTAAGCCCCCGCCGGTGTGCCGACCGGGTTCGGGCCGCGCGACGCGCTCGTATCGCTGGCGGTGACATGAGGGTTGTCGAAGAGGGAGACGAAGCGACCGGTCTTTCCATTGAGCGCGTCGATACCACCGCTGCCGATGTCATAGACCCAACCGTGCAGGCGAACGCTGCCCTGGGCGATCGCAAGCGCGACCGATGGATGGGTGCGCAGGTTGGC
>NZ_MKRR01000068.1:0-1355 GCF_001897045.1 Sphingomonas sp. 66-10 | reverse complement strand
ATGACCGCAGATCACGATGTCTTTCACCCCAAGAACCGCCACTGCATATTCGACGGTCGCGGTGACGCCACCAGGCCCCGGTCCGAATGAAGGCACGATATTGCCAGCATTGCGGATTACGAACATCTCTCCTGGCTCGCGCTGGGTGAGGAGTTCGGGCACGACCCGGCTGTCGGAGCACGTGATGAACAGGGTTCCCGGCGCCTGCTGATGCGCGAGGCTGCGGAAGAGCTCCGCCCGGGCCGGAAACGCTTCTTCCTGAAATTTGCGGAGACCCGCGATTAGATCCTGCATGACGACGCTCCGATTGATGTTGAGGCGGATGTCGTCCTTTTCAGCTATTAGGTCCAAGACCGTCTTCTTACGATCTCCATAAACAGGCATTATAGTGATGCAGCTTCGTCATCTCCGCTATCTGAAGGCAATCGTCGAGGAGGGCAGCTTCACCCGGGCAGCCCAGGTCCTTCACGTCTCGCAGCCGGCGCTTTCTCATCAGGTCCGCCAGCTTGAAGAACAGCTGGGCGTGCAGTTGCTGGATCGGACCGGCCGGAAGGTACGGCCGACCGACGCAGGCACGGCATTTCTCGCGCATGCGCGCCGCGCGCTCAATGCCGTCGAGGCTGCTGGTCGCGCGGCACAAGATGTCGAAGATCTGTCGAGCGGGATGGTGCGGATCGGCGTACCCCCCAGCTTCAGCGGCTATCTGACGGCGCCACTCGTCCGGCGCTTCCTGGATCGGTATCCGGGCATCCGCCTTCACCTGGCCGACATGGCACAGGAGGATATTGAGAAAGCGCTGGGCGATGACTCAGTTGATCTCGGCATCGCCTTCAGTGACGTCCGCTCGGACGATGTCGAGTGGCAGCCCCTCCATGCCGAACGGTTGACGCTTACCATGGCCGAGGGGCACCCTGCCGAACATCTCACTGTCATCGACCGCGCTACACTCCAGAGCATGGACATGGTGCTGTTGGGGCCTGACTTCGCGACCCGGAAGCTCGTCGACGCTCATTTTCTTCGGCACGGGCTGAGGCCGCGGATCGCCGTTGAGGCGTCCGCGATGATGACCATCGTAGAGATCGTGCGGAAAAGTCGCCTCGTTACCATCCTGCCTGACGTCGTGGTCCGCGAGCAACCGGCGCTGGTCACGCGCCCAATCGAACAGCCGTTCGACCCGCGTCGCGTCGCCCTCCTCCAGCGAAGGGCAGGGTATCGCTCAGCAGCCACGCGAGCCTTTGTCGAGACGACCCAGGCCTTCGCGGCCGAGCTTGAAAATAGCGGCCGCGTGTGAGCCCGAAGCATTGAAAAATATGCTTGTAAGCAACCATAGGGTCATTTGAGGCGTGGAAACCGAT
>NZ_MKRR01000067.1:0-1882 GCF_001897045.1 Sphingomonas sp. 66-10 | reverse complement strand
CGATCACGTCGCGGATCTTCGACTTGTCGATCGTCATCGTCTCGATGCGCGGGGCATGGGCGGAAAGCTCGGTGCGGGTCTCGCCCAGCGCCTTGTTCATTTCGCCCAGGATGTGCGCGCGGCCTTCCTTGGCCTGCGCCAGCGCCGCCTCGAAGATCTCCTTGGTGATGCCGGCGATCTTGATGTCCATCTGCATCGTGGTGATGCCTTCGGACGTGCCGGCGACCTTGAAGTCCATGTCGCCCAAGTGATCTTCGTCACCCAGGATGTCGGAGAGGATCGCGAAATCCTTGCCTTCGAGGATCAGCCCCATCGCGATGCCGGAGACCGGGCGCTTGATCGGCACGCCGGCGTCCATCAGGCTCAGCGAGCCGCCGCACACCGTCGCCATCGACGACGAGCCGTTCGACTCGGTGATGTCGCTGGTGACGCGGATCGTGTAGGGGAATTCCTCCTTGGACGGCAGCACCGGATGCAGCGCGCGCCACGCCAGCTTGCCGTGGCCGACTTCGCGACGACCCGGCGCGCCGAAGCGGCCCACTTCGCCGACCGAATAGGGCGGGAAGTTATAGTGCAGCATGAAATGCTGGTAGGAGAGGCCGCCGAGACCGTCGATCATCTGCTCCGCATCGCGCGTGCCGAGCGTGGTGGTGGCGATCGTCTGGGTCTCGCCGCGGGTGAACAGCGCCGAGCCGTGCGCGCGCGGCAGGAAGTGGACTTCCGACGCAATCGGGCGGATCTGCTTGGTGTTGCGGCCGTCGATGCGGCGTCCGTCCTTGAGGATCGCGGTGCGGACGATATCCGCCTCGAGCTTCTTGACCAGCTTGGCGGCGACGAGCTGCTCCTGCGGCGTCTTGTCGGCCATCGCGGCCTTCGCCTTGCTGCGCGCCTCGCCCAGCGCGGTCTGGCGCGCCTGCTTGTCGGTCAGCTTGTAGGCGGCGGTGATGTCCTTGCCGACGAGTTTCTTGAGCTCGGCCTTGAGCTTGGTCTGGTTGTCCCCCGCGGGGAGTTCCCACGGATCCTTGGCGGCCTTTTCGGCGAGGTCGATGATCGCGTCGACGACCTGCTGGCATGCCTTGTGCGCGAACAGCACCGCGCCGAGCATCACTTCTTCCGAAAGCTCCTTGGCCTCGGATTCGACCATCATCACCGCGTCGTGGGTCGCGGCGACGACGAGATCGAGCTCGCCCTCGGCAACTTCGGCGTCGGTCGGGTTGAGCTGATATTCGCCGTCCTTGTAGCCGACGCGCGCGGCGCCGATCGGGCCCATGAACGGCACGCCCGAAATGGTCAGCGCGGCCGAGGCCGCGACCATCGCCAGAATATCCGGCTCATTCTCGCCGTCATACGACAACACCTGCGCGATGCAGTTGATCTCGTTGTAGAAGCCTTCGGGGAACAGCGGACGGACCGGGCGGTCGATCAGGCGGCTGACCAACGTCTCACGCTCGGTCGCGCCACGCTCGCGCTTGAAGAAGCCGCCCGGGATGCGCCCGGCGGACGAGAACTTTTCCTGATAGTGAACGGTGAGCGGGAAGAAATCCTGCCCTTCCTTCACGTTCTTGGCGGCAGTGACGGCGCACAGCACGACCGTCTCGCCGAGCGTCGCGAGCACCGCGCCGTCGGCCTGACGGGCAACGCGGCCCGTTTCGAGCGTCAGGGTCTTTCCGCCCCACTCGATGCTTACCTTCTGGGTATTGAACATTTCATTTCCTTTGGACCGGCCGCCCTATGCGTCCGGGGCCTCTTTTGCAGGCTGTCCGGCCTGCGCGGTGTCGGGCGAGGGATCGCCCGTGCCCGTTCGCCGGATTGCGAAGGGGCGGATATGAGAAGGGCGCCGCGAGGGCGCCCTTCGTGTCACTTGCGAAGACCGAGCTTCGCG
>NZ_MKRR01000066.1:0-1957 GCF_001897045.1 Sphingomonas sp. 66-10 | reverse complement strand
CATTGTAGCGCCTAGTCGTATGCTCAGTCATATGGCTCACTCTTATCTAAGAGCGAGACCCTGTCAGGTCATTTCGGGGGCCAACTCACGACCTATCGAATGGGAACGACATCTCCTACATTGCAATATATCTACGGACTTACTCGCCCTGGCAGTTCCAATGAGGATGTGACAATCACATACGACAGCTCCAAGCGAGTGGCGAGCATTGCGAATGCGACCGGGACGACTACCTACGGCTATGTTGATAGTGGCTCCTCGAGAACGACAACGGTAACGGACCCGCTGGGTCATATTACGACCTATGTATTCGACATGACGCTTCACCGTCCAACCTCCATCACCGATGCAGATGGGAAGGTATGGACAAAGCAATATGACTCCGCAGGACGTCTGTATATCGATACTGCCCCAGAAGGGAATCATACCCAGTACACCTACGATTCCCGGGGAAATGTAACGGCTATTTATGGTATATCAAAATCTATTCCTGGATATCCAAATAAGGTTACGACTCGGGGATTCGATTCTGTTTGTGTAAATGCTGCTAAGTGCAACAAGCCGAACTGGGTCCAGGATCCGAATCTCGATCGTACAGATTACTCATATGACCTTACTACCGGGAATATTCTTACTGTCCAGGCACCGGCGGCTACGACTAGCGGCCCGCGGCCGACTACGACGTTCAGCTATGCGACGGTAAACGGGGCGCAGGTTCTGTCGGGTACCTCAATCTGTCTCACGTCCGCAACATGCGTCGGTACGACGAGTGAGTCGAAGACCGCAATCGGCTATAACAGCAATGGCCTCCCGACGACGATATCTAAGCAGGCTGGCGATGGGTCAATCGTCGCGACCACGACGTTAGGGTATGACAACGTCGGCAACGTGACCAGCGTCGATGGGCCTTTGCCAGGCAGCGCCGACACCACCTATTACCGTTACGATGCGGATCGTGAAGTCGTCGGGGTTGTCGCTCCTGACCCGGATGGCGCCGGACCACTCCTGCCCAAGGCGCAGCGCAATACCTATGACGCAAAGGGTCGGGTGACCCTCGTCGAGGCGGGCACGGTGACGGACCCCAGCGATGCAGCCTGGAGCGCTTTTTCCTCGCTTCAGCAGGTCGCGGCCACATATGATGGTGTTGATCGCCCATTGACCAAGACGGTCACCGCGGGCGGTACGACATTTTCGGTAACGCAGAACAGCTACGATCATCAACGGTTGGATTGCACCGCTGTCCGAATGAACAGTGCCGCGTGGGGATCGCTGCCGCCGTCGGCTTGCACGTTGCAAACTCCCGGAACCCTCGGAGCCGATCGCGCCACAAAATTTGCTTACGACAATGCCGACCGGCTGACCAAGCGAACTTCCGCTTATGGGACAGCCGACGCTTCGGACGACGCGACAATTGCCTACACGGACAACGGTTTGCAACAGAGCGCGACTGACGCAAACGGAAATGCTACCATCTATGCGTATGACGGGTTCGATCGGCCGCTAACCACGACCTATCCGGGTGGAAGTTATGAGCAATTCAGTTATGATCAGGATGATAATCTACTGACACGGCGGCTGCGTGATGGGACGTCGATCAGCTACGCATATGATATGCTGAACCGGGTGACAACCAAGACATTGCCGTCGGGGGAGCTGGCGGTCTCGTACGGCTACGATTTGCTTGGACACATGACGGCGGCAACGCGGTCAGACGGCAACAACGTAAGCGCTGCGTATGACGCCTTGGGGCGCCAGACAAGCGTAACAACGGCGATTGGTGGCACGGTCAGTTCGCAATATGATACAGCGGGGCGACGTACGCGGCTGACCTGGACCGACGGATTTTTCGTCGCCTACGGCTACGATGCAACGTAAGCGCTAAAACTGCCCCACGTGGTTGCGGGGCGACGGCGGCGACGTGGACGGCGTAATTTCGGCGATCAGGCGACGCTGGCGA
>NZ_MKRR01000065.1:8820-9142 GCF_001897045.1 Sphingomonas sp. 66-10 | reverse complement strand
TCGCTGAGTGTCAGCAAAGCCTTGTCAGGCACATCCTGGCCCTGGTTCTGCGTGACGCGCTGCAGCGAAAAATTCGGATCGTCCTTGTTGAGCCGGTAGAATTCGTCGAGCACACTCGCATCCTCGATCTCCAGCGAAGGGATCGAGCGATAGAGATCCCAGAGGCATTCGAAATGCTCCTCCATCTCGCGCCCTCCGCGGATGACGAACCCCTTTTCGGGGACGTCGAGGCCGTCGAGCGCGCCGCCGGGAACATGCAGCTCCTCAAGGATGGTAATACGCTCGCCGGCGACGCCGCCGTCGCGGATCAGGAACGCCGCGC
>NZ_MKRR01000065.1:528-8693 GCF_001897045.1 Sphingomonas sp. 66-10 | reverse complement strand
TCTTGCTGAACAGCAGAAGTGCCTGCCCTGCATTCATTCTCGCCGATGTCGCCCGCCGCTCAGTTCGACGACTTCACTGGTGATCTGATCCTGACGCGTGAGGCGCTCCTCGAGGCGCAGGGCCTCGCCCTTGCGATCGATGTGGCTGCGGGCGGTCGCCATGGTGCGCAGCCGTGCCTCATTCTCGGCGACGAACGTCTCGACCGCAGCCGCGCAGATCTGGGCGAAGACATATTCCGCGGTCAGGTCGCCGATAAGGTCCGCCGCGTTGATATTGACGAGCGGCGGCAAATCCGCCGTGGACGCGGGGAAAGTGTCGAGGTCGAGCGGCAGGAGGCTCGCGCGCACGATCGAGACGCCCTTGCCGCTGCTCCAGACCGGATAAGCCATGGTGATGGGCACCGCGCCGGTCTCGTCCAGATAGTCGTACAGCGCGTCGATGATGCTTGTCGCGAGTGCGGGCAGCGCATCGGCCTTGCTCGGCATGCTCGCGCTCCATGCGATGCGCAGACCGCGCTCGGTCGCAAGCGTGGCCGTGCGCGCGCCAATCAGAAGAATATGCCTGTCCTGCATGTCGGCCGCGGCGCCGTCGAGCAGCTGCTCCGGAAAGGCCCCGGCAAAGCCTTGCTCCGCACCGAACAGGATAAGGCCGCCTCTCGCACCACCGACCGCCCGCGCCGGAAAACGCGCCAGTGGCTCGTCAAGGCGGCGCGCCTGGCCAATGGCGGTGCGGGCGGTCTCCGCATAGCGTCGCACCGCGGGCAGCAGCGCGCGCGCCTGCTGCGCCCGCTGCGCGGCGATGCCCTGCATGGCGTTGACCACCGCACCGAGCTGGCGGACGGTCTCGATCCGGTGGCCGATCTCGGCGAGGCGATCGCTCATGATGCAGAACCGGCCGGCTGGCTTTCGATCAGCGCTTTCACCGTCGTTATCAGAGCGGACCGCTGCGCGGTGTCGATCTGTCCAGTCCGCTCGATCTGCGCGCATAGATCGGGGACGTGATCGTCGATCCAGGCGGGCAGCCGCGCGCGGAGCGACGGTATCTCCGAGACCACCATGCCATCGAGCAACCCTTCGCCGAGCGCCACGGCCAGCGCCACCTGGTCGACGACCCGTAGGGGACTCGACAGCGGTTGCACGAGCAAGGCGCGCAAGCGCTTGCCCCGTTCGATCTGGGCGCGGACACGCGGCTCGGGCTGCTCGCCGAAGCGGGTGAACATCTCGAGCTCGAGGAACTGCGCATAGTCGAGGCGCATGGTCCCGCTCGCGTCGCGCAGGACGCGAAGCTGCGTCTTGCCGCCGACCCGGCTCACGCTCGTGCCCACGTCGATGGCGGGCTTGTGCCCCTGCGCGAACAGCTTCGCGTCGAGAATGATCTGACCGTCGGTGATCGAGATCAGATTGGTCGGAATATAGGCGCTGACGTTGCCGGCATCGGTCTCCGCGATCGGCAGAGCCGTGAGCGAACCGCCCCCCTTCTCCGTCGAGAGACGCGCCGCACGTTCGAGCAGGCGGGAATGGAGGAAGAAGACGTCGCCTGGATAGGCCTCGCGCCCGGGCGGCTGTCCGATCAGCAGGGCGATCTCGCGATGGGTCGCGGCATGCTTGGTGAGATCGTCGAGCACCACCACCGCATGGCCGCCACCATCCCGAAAATACTCGGCCATCGTGAAGCCCGCGAACGGCGCGATCCATTGCAGCCCCGGCGCCGCGGCGGGGCTCGCCACGACGAAGATGGTGCGATCCGGCGCGCCATGCCGCCGCACCTGATCGACCACGCGCGCGACCGCCGAGCTTTTCTGGCCGATCGCGACATAGACGCAGATCATGTCGCTGGTGCGCTGGTTGATGATCGTGTCGACCGCGAGCGCCGTCTTGCCGGTGGCGCGGTCACCGAGAATGAGTTCGCGCTGCCCCCGGCCGATGGCGAACATCGCATCGATTGCGAGCGTGCCGGTCTGCACCGGCTGGACGACGAGGTCGCGTTCGATGATCGCCGGCGCCGGCCGTTCGACAGGATCGAAGCGCCTGGCCCGGATCGGCGCGCCCCCATCGAGCGGACGGCCGAGCGGATCGACGACTCGGCCAAGCAATGCCTCGCCAACCGGCACGCGCACCACCTCGCCCGAGCCGGTTACGGTGTCTCCTGCCTCCACCTGTGCGGCATCGTCGAGCAGCACGCAGCCAATCCGGTCCCGGTCGAGCGTGTGGACGAATCCGGTCTGGCCCCGGGCGAGATAGAGCAATTCGTCGAGGCGCGAGTCCGGAAGGCCCGAGACCATGGCAACGCCGTCGCCGATCGATTCCACCCGGCCAATTGCATCGACACGCGGCCCGAGATTGGCGCGCGCGATGCAGCTCTGGGCCTGCGTCAGCCAGTCTTCAGGCGATCCGGGCATGATTGTCCTCATTGAGGCTCTCCACCATGGCGTCGAGATCGGCGCGCCAGCTGTTGCGCACGACGGCGTGGGGCGTGCGAAGCTCCGCGCCGGCGATGAGATCTGGATCGACCGCGAAAATCGGGGTCGCGGTATCCGGCAGGATTTCGCCAAGCGCGCGCGCTACCTGCGTCTGCAGATCGGCCGTCAGCGGCGCGGGCGTCGCGACGGTGACGGGCCCGGCGGCCGCCAGGCTGAGGCGATCCGCCTCGGAAAGGTCCCCGAGCCGCGCCTTGAGCGCGTCGACCATGGCCTGCACCGTCTGCTCGGGCGGGAGACGAGCGAGCAACGTGCCTGCCATCGAGGCGGCGAGGCTCGCTGCCTTTTCCCGCCACTGCGCCGCCACCCGCCCGCGTTCGGCATCGATCGCCGCATGGCCTTGCTCGACGACGGCGTCCGCCTCGAGCCTGGCCTGCGCGAGGAGGCGCTGGCGCTCCGCTTCGGCCTCGGTCCGGATCTCGGCGCGGCGAGCCGCCGCATCCGCGACGAAGCCGTCATTCTGCGTCTTGAGCGCCTGCGCTTCGGCCTGTGCCCGGTCCTTTGCCTCCCGCGCTTCGTCGAGCAGCGCCTGGGCCGATGCCTGGCGGGCAGCGATGGCATCCATCACCGGACGGAACAGGAAGCGTCCGAGCAGCCACACGAGGATGAGGACATTGACCGCCTGCAGCGCGAGCGTCCACCAGTCGATCCGCATGTCAGGCGAACGGGTTGGCGAAGAGCAGCAGCAGCGCAATCACGAGGCAGTAGATCGCCATCGTCTCGATCATCGCGAGGCCCACGAACAGCGTGCGCGAGATGGTGTTGGCGGCTTCGGGCTGGCGCGCGATCGCGTCCATCGCGGCGGCGACGGCCCTGCCCTGCCCGAGCGCCGGGGCGATTGCGCCGATCGAGATCGCGAAAGCGGCGCCGAGGATGCTGGCGAGATGGATCCAGTTCATGCGGGGGACTCCTGTTTGGATGGCGGGCGGGCGCCGTTCTCGCTGATAGCGCTGCCGATAAAGACCATGGCGAGCGCGCCGAAAATGTAGGCCTGGACCGCGCCGGTCAGCATTTCGAGCGCCATCAGCGGGATCGGGACGAGCAGCCCGGCCAGGCTCAGCACGACGCCGATCATGAAGACACCGCTCATGACGTTGCCGAACAGGCGCACCATCAGCGAGAAGCTGCGGGTGAAGAGCTCGACGATATTGAGCGGGGCGAGCAGGATCGAGGGGCGCGCGAAGGTCGCGAGATAGGCCCTGGGCCCGAGCGCGCGGACGCCGAACCAGAGCGTCGCGCCGAAGACGATCAGCGCCAGCGCCGCGTCGGTTTCGAGGGTCGCGGTCGGCGGCTCGACGCCGGGGATCAGCGACGACCAGTTGGCGACCAGCAGGAACAGGAACAGCGTGCCGATCAGCGGCAGATAACGCCGCGGCTCCGCCTCCATCGTCTCGCGGATCTGGCCGGCGACGGTCTCGACGACCAGCTCGAGCGCCGCTTGGGCTCGGGTTGGGCGTAACGCAAGGCGGCGGGTCAGCAGCCAGCTTCCGATTGTAAGGACGGCCATGATGCCCCAGGTCGTGGCGACCGGCTGGCTGATCGGCACCGGACCGATCGCGAACAGCACATGGCTTTCAAGTGGTGACGCGAATATCATCGGGCGCCTCCGAGCCGGTGGAGCATGATCTGGCGCCCGCCCATGAAGCCGGTTGTTGCGGCAAGAAGCGCCGGCCACCCTTGCCGGCTGGCGATGACAAGAACCAGAATAGTGACGGCGAGGCGCCCGAGCCTGAGCAGGATCGCGCGCGATGCCGGGCCGCCATGGGTGACGAGGTCGGCTTCTCTGGCGATGGCCGCGAAATGGGCGAGGCCGACCGCAAATCCGAGGGCCAGGAACAGGATGGGGGAGAGCTGGCTCATTGCCGGTGCATCCAGCGCCAGCCCGACCAGCAGCCGAGGGCGAGCCCGACGAGCAGGAGCGGCGCGGTCCAGAAGATGCCGCTATCCAGCCGGTGGTCGAGCCAGCGGCCGATCGCGAGACCGACCAGCGCGGGCAGGACGATCTGCCAGCCGAGCACGCCGATCTGGCCGAGATTGCGGGCGACGGAAGGAAGCCGCTGCGCAAGCCGCCGCCGTTCCGCGCGGGTCCGGATGGCTTCGACGATCGGCTGCTCGGGCTTGTCCGTGCTCACAGGCCGATCTCCCGGCCACCACCCTGCAGGGCCTCGACCATATGGCGGATCGCCTGCATCCTGAGCTTCGCCGACGCGGTCCGTTCGGATCGTTCGCCCTCGTCGCGCTCGCGGTAGCGCGCGAGCACGTCATGCTCGAGCGTTCCAAGGTCATCGCCGACATGGCCTTCGCGCGTCGCGACCGCGACCTCCGTGCCGTGGCTCACGGTCAGAATGCCGTTGCGCACCGCGCAATAGCCGGGAGCGCCATCGGGGCCGCGCCAGGAGACGATCGAGACGCCAAGCGCGGTCAGGAAATCGGCATGGCCCGACAGGATGCCGAAACTGCCGCTGGCATCCTCGGCGCGAACCGACGCGACATCGGCGTCGACGAGGATCGCGGTCGGATCGGTGATGCGCAGCTTCATGCGCCCTGCCCCACGCGAGAGCGTGCCTCTTCAATATCGCCCACCATGTAGAAGGCGCTTTCGGGCCAGTCGTCGGTCTCGCCCGACAGGATGGCCGCGACGCCCTTCAGGGTATCAGCCAGCGCCACCGAGCGGCCGGCCTGTCCGGTGAAGGCCTGGGTCACCATGAAAGGCTGGGTCAGGAAGCGCTGGAGCCGCCGCGCCCTGCCGACGATCAGCCGGTCTTCGCGGCCCAGTTCCTCGATGCCGAGCAGCGAGATGATGTCCTGGAGCTCGCGATAATGCGCGATCGTCTCGCGGGCCTGCTGGGCGAGCGCGTAATGATGATCGCCCACGACCTGCGGATCGAGCAGGATCGACGAGGACCCCAAGGGATCGACCGCGGGATAGATGCCTTCGGCCGCCATGGCGCGCGAGAGCAGAATGGAACTGTCGAGATGGGCGGAGATGGCGGTGACCGCTGGGTTGGTGAAATCATCGGCGGGCACATAGACCGCCTCGATCGCGGTCACCGCAGCCCCATGCACAGAGGCGATGCGCTCCTGCAGCGCGGCCACCTCGCTGGCCAGCGTCGGCTGATAGCCGACGCGCGAAGGCATGCGTCCAAGCAGGCCCGACACCTCGCTGCCGGCCTGGACGAAGCGGAACACATTATCCATGAGCAGCAGGACGTTGCGCTTCTGCTCGTCGCGGAAATGTTCGGCGATGGTGAGCGCGGTCAGCCCGACCCGCCAGCGCGCGCCCGGCGGCTCGTTCATCTGCCCGAAAACGAGCACGGTCTTGTCGATCACACCCGAGCCGCGCATGTCGGTGAGCAGCTCATGGCCCTCGCGCGATCGCTCGCCGATGCCCGCGAACACTGAGACACCCTCGTAGCGGGCGACCATCGCGTTGATGAGTTCCATCACCAGCACGGTCTTGCCCACCCCCGCGCCCCCGAACATGGCGGCCTTGCCGCCCTGGGCAAGCGGTGCGAGCAGATCGATGACCTTGATGCCGGTCTCGAACATCGCCGTCGCCGCGCTCTGCTCGTCGAGCGGTGGGGGTGCGCGATGGATCGGCCTCAATGGCACATCCGGTCCGAGCGGCGCGCCGCCGTCCCCCACCTGCCCGGTCGGCGTAAGGAGCCGCCCAAGAACCTTGTCTCCGACCGGAACCGCGATGGGTGCGCCTAAGGCCACCACGCCGACATTGCGCGCCAGACCGGAGGTCGGCTGAAGCGCGACGGCGCGGACGGTCCGATCATCAATATGGCTCTGCACTTCCGCGACCAGCGGGCCTGACGCCGCATCGATGCGCAGTGCTTCATTGACTGCGGGCAGCGGCCCTTCGTCGAACTCGACATCGAGGACGGGACCGCGGAGCGCCGCAATCCGGCCGAGCCTGGCTATGGACGGTATCACGCCCATGCCGGTTGCCGGGTCAGACCATAATCATGCCCGACCGTGCCGCGATCATGACGGGACGGGTAGAAGTCGCTGCCCGCGGGCACGACATGGACGACAAGCCAAAAGTGCATTGGCTGAGCGTCGCAGGCAAGCCGCAGATTCGGCATACGTAGAGTTACCGATTCTCTCTGATTCAGCCTCGCCGAATATCGGCGGCGCGACGCGATGAGCCTCAGGCCAGGGCTGCATGCCCGATACGCTGGAGCTTAGACGCGAAGAGAAAGGTTCATCGTCCCATGCCCTATCCGGTCGATCAACTTGCCGCGCTCGCCAAAGCGAATGTCGGCCTGATGCTGAAGCTCGCCGAAGTCGCCCGGAAAGGTGGCGAAGAGTCGCTCGAGGTCGGCAACCGCGCCGCCGGCCGCTTCGCCGAAGAGGCGCGTGCCTCGATTGCGGGCGCGACGGACAAGACGTCGGACGCCGGCGCGGTCAGCCCGGCCGGACCGCGGGCACTGTTCGAGGACATGGCCACGGTCCGCGAGCATATGATTGCCGGCACAAGATCGGCGTTCGAGGAATGGCAGCAGGCCTGGCAGGCCGTCGCGAGCGCTCAGACGGCTCCCGGGGCGCTGGATGCCTTTGCTGCCATTGTCGGACCATGGTTCGGGCAGAAAAGCCCGGGCGACGGCGAGAAGCAGGCCACCAGCGACAAATAGGATAGCCCCCGATCGCGGCGAGCCGCCCTAGCCGAGCAGGTGCTGACCGCCATCGACCGGAATGATCGTACCGGTGATATGGCGGCCGGCATCGCTCACCAGGAAGGCGGCGAGCCCTCCGACATCCTCGATGGTCACGAGCTGGTGCTGCGGGACCGTCGCCGCGGCCCGTTCGAGCAGCTCGTCGAAGCGGTCGATGCCGCTGGCAGCGCGGGTCGCGATCGGGCCTGGCGAGATCGCATGGGCGCGAATGCCCTTGGGGCCAAGCTCAGCCGCGACATAGCGGGTCGCGCTTTCGAGGGCCGCTTTGACCGGCCCCATCAGGTTGTAGTGCTCGACCACCCGCTCCGACCCGTAGAAGGTGACGCACAGCAGGCAGCCGCCATCCGACATCAGCGGCTCGGCGAGACGCGCCATGCGCAGGAAGCTGTGGCACGAGACGTCCATCGCCAGCGCGAAGCCTTCGGCCGAGCTGTCGACGACGCGGCCGTGCAAATCCTCGTTCGGCGCGAAAGCGATCGAATGAAGCAGGAAATCGAGGCCGCCTTATTCGGACTTCACCCGCTCGAACAGGGCCTCCAGTTCGCCCGGCACCCGGACATCGCACGCGGCGAGCCATTCGACTCCCAGGGTCTCCGCGACGGGCGCCACGAGCGGCTCGGCCTTTCCGTTGAGATAGGTCGCCGCCAGTCTCGCGCCACAGTCGTGGAAGGCCTGGGCGCAGCCCGCCGCGATGCTCTGCGCGTTGGCGATGCCGATCACCAGGCCGCGCTTGCCAGTAAGATCGACGAGAGGTTTCATGGTTTCGGCTCCTCACGCAGAAGATCGGCGGTGTGGATGGCGATCATCCACTCCTCGTCGGTCGGGATGATGCGCACCGTGACACGGCTGAACGGCGCGCTGATGACCGACGCTCCGCGGAGATTCGCGTCCGTGTCGAGCGCCACGCCGAGCCAGCGGAGCCGATCGGCGACGCGGGCGCGGATTTCAGGCGCATTCTCGCCGATCCCGGCGGTAAACACGAAGCTATCGAGCCCCCCGAGCG
>NZ_MKRR01000065.1:0-514 GCF_001897045.1 Sphingomonas sp. 66-10 | reverse complement strand
CGCTGCCGAGAAGCGCGCGCATGTCGCTCGATGTGCCGGACACGCCCAAAAGGCCGGACTCACTGTAGAGGAGATGCTCGACTTCGCGCGCCGTCATGCCCCTCTGCTGGAGAAGATAGAGCACCGCGCCCGGGTCGAGCGCTCCGCACCGCGTGCCCATCACCAATCCGTCGAGTGCGGTGAACCCCATCGTCGTGTCGATGCTGCGCCCCCCGTCCATCGCACAGAGGCTGGCCCCGTTGCCGAGATGCGCGGCGATCGTGCGGCCACCGCCTGTATCGGGATCGATCAAACGCAGCTGCCGCGCGATATATTCGTAGGAGATGCCGTGAAAGCCGTAGCGCCGCATGCCCTCTTCGCCGAGCGCGCGCGGCAGCGCGAGGCGCGTCGCAACCGGGGGCTGGCCATGATGGAAGCCGGTGTCGAAGCAGGCGACTTGCAGCAGAGCGGGGCGCAGCCTGGAGACGGCGCGGACCGCGGCGAGATTATGGGGCTGATGCAATGGCGCCAGTGG
>NZ_MKRR01000064.1:19317-20433 GCF_001897045.1 Sphingomonas sp. 66-10 | reverse complement strand
ACGAACAGCAGGATCGCATTGAAGGTCGCGGCGAGGATTTCCAGTCGTTTGTAGCCGAACGTCCGCTTGTCGTCGGCAGCCTTCTTGCCGAGATGGATCGCCATCAACGCGATGACCAGACCGGCGACGTCGGTCATCATATGGGCTGCGTCGGACAGCAGCGCGAGGCTGTTGAACACGAAGGCGCCGACCACCTCTGCCACGAGATAGGTCGCCGTCAGGGCAAGCGCCCATCTGAGCATCTTGGCGTTGGCGCCGGCCGTATGGTCGTGGCTGTGCCCGGCTTCGCCGTGATCGTGTGCCATTATCGCGTCCCCTTCTTTGTGGCTTGCCGTTCGGCGAGCCAGGCCTGCATCTTCACGATTTCGGCCTGTTGGGTCCGGATCACCTCCTCCGCCATCGCGCGCACCTTCGGATCGGTGCCGTTGGCAAGCTCGGCGCGAGCCATATCGACCGCACCTTCATGGTGCGGGATCATGCCCCGAAGGAAGTCGGTATCAGGATCGCCGGTCGACGGCATCGCCATGCCGGCCGTGCCGTGCGCTCGATCCGTGGATGGCATCGGTCGCACCGGACTCGTTCGATCCGAACTGGCCCGCCGGCTTGCCGCCGGAACACGCAGACAGGGCAATCGCAGCGGCCAGAAAGGACCATCGCGCCGTGGTGATCGACATTTTCTTCTCCTTACGGGATGGATCGCGGCGCACATCGACACCGCTCAAGGTCAGGCCGGTCACATCGCGATCTCCTCGATGAGCAGCAGTGCGAGAAAGCCGACGAAGAACATCGCGCTGATGAGCGGAGAGTCCGGTTTCTCGTGCGCCTCGACCAGCAGCTCCTCGGTGACGAGGTAGAGCAGCGCCATCAGGCCGAAACTCAGGAATCCCGTGATCCACACCGGCGACAGCAGCGCCACGGGCTGCACGACGAGTGCGCCGATCGGCACCAGCAGCGCAAGCGCGCAGGTTAGGCCGATCGCCTTCATCTTGCGATACCGGCTCGTCAGATCATTGGTGAGCGTCAGGGCCAGGAACAGCACTTCGAGCGTCAGCGCGACCGCCAGCAACGTGCCCCCCTTCTCGCCGGCGATGAAGGCCAGACCCAGAACCAGGCCGT
>NZ_MKRR01000064.1:16941-19272 GCF_001897045.1 Sphingomonas sp. 66-10 | reverse complement strand
CGATCAGCGTCGCAGCCGGCGATCCCCCGTGCATCACCAGCGGCAGGATTTCGGTCGCCGCCGCGGCAAATACGACGCCGGCTGCAAGGTGCTGCATGGCGGCGACCAGCCTCTCGCCGGGTGTGCGCCACCCGGCGAGAAGCGCGCCGATCATGATCGCGATCATGGGGATCAGTGCGAACTTGAGCGCCGCCATCGTCAGTCCCCCCTGCCAGACGCGATCATGCGGGTTGCGGCAGCGGCGCGCCGTCGTCCGCCCTATCCGCGTCGTCGACCTTGACCGCTTGCTGCCCGAACCGGGCGTAAAGCGTCGGCAGCACGAACAGCGTCAGCAGCGTCGCCGAGATCAGGCCGCCGATGACGACGGTCGCGAGCGGCTTCTGCACTTCCGCGCCGGCTCCGCTGGCGAATGCCATCGGTACGAAGCCGAGACTGGCGACCAGCGCGGTCATGACGACCGGGCGCAATCGCTGGAGCGCGCCCGTCCGCGCCGCTTCGGCCCGGTCCATGCCCGACCGGATCAGCTCCTGCACCGAACTAACCATGACGAGGCCGTTGAGGACCGCGATACCCGACAATGCGATGAATCCCACCGCGGCCGAGATCGAGAAGTCCATGCCGCGAACGAACAGCAGCAGCACGCCTCCCACCAGCGCGAAGGGCACGCCGGTGAAGACGATCGCCGCATCGCGTACCGATCCCAAGGCCCCGTAGAGGAGCAGCAGGATCAGCACGAAGCACGCCGGCACCACGAGTTTGAGCCGCTGGCTGGCGGATTCGAGATTCTCGAACTGGCCGCCCCATTCGAGATAGCTGCCCGCCGGCAGGCGCACGCCGGCGACCGCCGCCTGCGCATCCGCGACCACGCTGCCGACGTCGCGTCCGCGGACGTTCGCCTGGACGACGACGCGGCGCTTGCCGTTCTCGCGGCTGATCTGGTTCGGCCCGTCGACGACGCCGATATCGGCGACGCTGGACAGCGGCACATAGCCACCGCCGGCGACCGGCACCTGCACCTGTTCGAGCAGCCCCAGGTCGGCGCGCTCGGCGTCCGACAGGCGGATGACCACCGGAAAGCGCCGGTCTCCCTCGAAGATCATGCCGGACTCGCGACCGCCGAGCGTGGCGGTGATGGTGTCCTGCACATCCTGCGCGGTGACGCCGACCCGTGCCATCGCGTCGCGGTTGACGCGAATGTCGAGCATGGGAAGTCCCGTCGTCTGTTCGACCTTCACGTCAGCCGCTCCTTGCGTCCGGCGAAGGATGCCGGCGATCTGTTCGGCGGTGCGGTTCATGGAGGCGAAGTCGTCGCCGAACACCTTCACCGCGATGTCGCCGCGCACGCCGGCGATCAGCTCGTTGAACCGCATCTGGATTGGCTGCGTGATCTCATAGGCGTTGCCCGGGAACTGCGCGAGCTTCGTCTCCAGCCGCTCGACCAGCGCGGCCTTCTCCAGTTTGGGGTCGGGCCATTCCGCATGCGGCTTCAGGATGACGAACATGTCGGTCGCGTTGGGCGGCATCGGGTCCGAAGCCAGCTCGGCCGTGCCCGTCTTGGAGAAGACGAACCGCACCTCGGGTTGCTTCGAGACCATGCGCTCGATCGGCACCTGCATCGCCTGGCTCTGCTGCACCGATGTCGCCGGAATGCGCAGCGCCTGGATGAGCAGGTCGCCCTCGTCGAGCTGGGGGAGGAACACCTGTCCCAGCGTCGTGAAGGCAAGCGCCGCGGCGACGAGGCTGACGACGCCGGCGCCGATGGTGATCGACGGTCGCTTCATCGCCTTCTCAAGGCCCGGTTCGTAGCGCTGCTTCAGCCACGAGATGATCCGCCCGTCCTCCTCGTTCACCCTCCGCGACAGCCAGATGGCGATCGCCGCAGGCACGAAGGTCAGCGACAGGACGAACGCGAACAGCAGCGCGATGATGACGGTGAGCGCCATCGGCACGAACGTCTTGCCCTCGACGCCGGTCAGCGTCAGCAAGGGCACATAGACGAGGATGATGATTGCCTGCCCGTACGCGGACGGACGGATCATCTCGCGCGCCGCGGTCGCGACCGCCTCCAACCGCTCCTTGACGCTCAGCAGGCGACCTTCGTGATGCTGTTGCTCGGCGAGACGCCGCAACGCATTCTCGACGATGATGACGGCACCATCGACGATCAGCCCGAAGTCCAGCGCGCCGAGCGACATGAGGTTCGCCGAAACCCCCAGCCGTAACATTCCGAACCCGGTCAGCATCATCGTGACCGGGATGACCGCCGCGGCGATCAGCGCGGCGCGGAAGTTGCCGAGCAACAGGAACAGCACGACGATGACGAGCAGTGCG
>NZ_MKRR01000064.1:11968-16892 GCF_001897045.1 Sphingomonas sp. 66-10 | reverse complement strand
CGACCGCGGTCGCGACGTTGCGGCTGTTCTGTCCGATCCGCATCACCGCGGTGCCGACGACGACCTCCGTGCCGTTCTCCGACGCCGATCCCATGCGGATCGCCTGACCCGTCTTAGGGTCAGGATCTGTAATTTGCAGTAGCTTGGCGGCGTGCCCTTGAGGGGTTCAAGGATCTGTCCGCACTCGCCGATGCGAAGGCCGGCGGTGCTGTATCGGGTCTCACAAGGTCGGGCGTTGCCTTGACTCGAAGCGGGCTTTTTGGAGCCCATCCGTCTACCTTCGCAGATCGTCCGACCCTGCGTTCCCTCGCGGGACGCCGCCATCGGGTCAGCTTGGAAGCGTCACCGCTGGCGTATGGCTTTTACCTCATCTCATGCCTCGAACAAAGTGCCGTCACGCAGCATGGCATGCATGATGACGGCGAGGCGACGGGCAAGCGCGACGCGGGCTTTTCGCAGGCCGCGCCGCTTGGCGACCTTCAACGCCCAGCTCTTTAGTGCGAAGGTGGTTTTGGTGCGCGTCAGGATCGAGTTCGCGGCTTCGTAAAGCAGTTTGCGTACCGTGCTGTCGCCCTGCTTTGTGATGCGCCCCGTCCAGTCGAGTTCGCCCGACTGGTGTCGGCGCGGGACCAGCCCGAAGTAGGCACCGGTCGTGCGCGATCGCTTGAAGCGACTCGCGTCATCGACGGCAGCCGCGAACGCCGCCGACGTCTGCACGCCGACGCCTGGGATGCTCATCAACAGCTGGCAAGCCGGCGAGGCGATGCTGACGGCCTTTAACTGCCGGTCGAGCTGTGCGATCTGCTCGACGAGGCGCTCGCGCACGCCGAGCAGCGAGGCAACCGCTTCACCCAGTCCGGGGATGGCGATCGCCTCGCGCATCCGCCCGAGGAACCGCTCACCCTGGCCGATGCCGAGCCTGATGCCGAAGGTCGCACAGATGCCGCGGATTGTGTTGTCGAGCCGGACCCGCGCCTCGACCAGGTGCCCACGCGCCGTGATGACCGAACGAACGGCATGCGCCGCTGGCGACTTGACGTGAACCTCCTTGTAGAAGCCGGTGCGCGCGAGTTGGGCGAGTCCGGCGGCATCGTGCGGATCGGTCTTGTTGGCCCTCATCGCCTTCAGGCTCTGGTGCGCCTGGCGCGCGTCGATGCAGACGACGGCGACCCCGAACTCGCGCAGACTCAGCGCCACCGATGGGGTCATCCGGCCCGTCTCGATCACCGCGCGTTCGATCGGCCCATATTGCTCCAGTGCCGTGGCGATCGCCTCCGGCGTGCTGTCGACGCATTGTGCCCCGACCTTGCGCCCATCAGCATCGACGACACAGACATGCGTCGTTTCCATCGACAGGTCTAATCCGGCATAGTGCTTCATGGCTGCTTCCTTCCTTCAGGCTTCGACAACCAGAAGGTGCGCCGTTCTGCCGGCCCGAGGAAGCAGCCACAAATTACACGATGACTCATTGGTCATAGCCAGAAGATGACGGTGGCCGCGAGGGCGACGGCAGAGAAGAAGACGGTTGGGCAGCGGTCGTAGCGAGTTGCGACGCGGCGCCAATCCTTCAGACGGCCGAACATGATCTCGATGCGGCTGCGGCGCCGGTAGCGGCGCTTGTCGTATCTGACCGGCTCGTTGCGCGATCTGCGGCCCGGGATGCAGGGCTGGATGCCTTTGGCTTCCAGGGCGTCTCTGAACCAATCGGCATCATAACCACGGTCGCCAAGCAGCCACTGTGCTTTCGGCAGATCGTCGAGCAAGGCTGCCGCGCCGGTGTAGTCGCTGACCTGCCCGGCGGTCATGAAGAAGCTCAAGGGCCGCCCGTCCGCATCGCTGACGGCGTGCAGTTTGGTGTTCATGCCGCCTTTCGTGCGGCCGATCAGACGGCCGAGATCCCCTTTTTTACCCGCAGACTCGATGCCGTGCGGTGTGCCTTCAGGTAGGTCGCGTCGATCATGACGGTCTTCGGCACGGCCTCCGCTGCCGCGAGACCTTCCATCATTCGCAGGAAAATACCCCTCTCGCTCCACCGCTTCCAGCGATTGTAGAGCGTCTTGTGCGGCCCATAGTCCTTCGGTGCATCACACCAGCGTAGCCCGTTGCGATTGACGAAAATGATGCCGCTGAGCACCCGCCGATCATCGACCCGAGGCTTGCCATGGCTCTTGGGAAAGAACGGTTGCAGACGCGCCATCTGCTCATCCGTCAGCCAGTACAGGTCGCTCATCCACTCTCTCCTCACGGAGCCTGAATCAGATCGCGCCTCCCACATCAATGGGTCCTGACCCTAGGGACGATCAAGCAGTAAGCGAGGCCTGCCGCCGGCCCGTGCTCTACTGCGCTGGCGTGTGCCACGCCGCTCCGCGGAACCCCGTCGCCGGGTTTCCGCCCGTGCGGGTGACGATCAGACTAGGCCACAAAGGGCCGCCCTCGCGGGCAGGCGTTGCTCATGCGGGGAACCGCTCCAATGCTTGAGCGCGGTTCTCCCGCCGCCGTCCTGATCGGCCGTTGGGGCATGGCGCTGTCCCTTGTCGT
The DNA here is from genome assembly GCF_001897045.1 of Sphingomonas sp. 66-10. NCBI lineage: Bacteria > Pseudomonadati > Pseudomonadota > Alphaproteobacteria > Sphingomonadales > Sphingomonadaceae > Sphingomonas > Sphingomonas sp. 66-10. Next base: position 14,354 of record NZ_MKRR01000064.1, on the reverse strand, counting down.
CGGCGCCGTCCTGGCCGGTCGCCTCATCCGTGCTTTCCCCTACCTGCTCCCCAACCGCCTTCCCGGCCTGGTCCTCTACGAGCTGGGGCCAGCGCTGATCCTCGGGGTGGCGATCGGGGCCGCCATCGCCATCACGCACGACTTGCGCCCCGGCATCCGGGCGCGGCTCGCGCTGTTCGCGCTCGCCGCGCTGGTCGCCGGCGCCGTCACGCTGGCCGTCGAGTTTGACGCAGCCTTGCAAGGACGTTGGCTATGAGGAAGCAGCAACGGTTCGTCGCCATCGAAGGGCCGGTCTCGTATATCATCGGTTTTCACGACACGACCGACGTAAGCGTGACCCAACACACGACCCACCGCGCAGACCCCGCCGTGCCCATTTCGCATCCCGGTGATACGATCCACCGGACCGGCCTGACCCGCGCGGAGACGCATACCTTCGTGAATACCTCCCGCGAGTTCGCGATGCTGTTCGAGGTCAACGGCCACACGCTCAAGCTGTGCGCGAGCGACTATATCGCCTTGGCCGTCGGCGACCGCGTTCGTGCCGTATGCGAGCCCATTCCGGACTGCCCCATGCTGGTCCGCGACTGGCATAATCAGACGCGGGGCATCCGCTTGCGCGACCTTCCCACCCCGCTCGCCAGCGTCGCGACGGAGATCTGCTTCAGCCTGATCCTGCTCGTCATCGGCTTGGGAGCGGTCTTCCTGTCGGGCGATGACGGGGACGCGCGCACCTTCACGCTGATCGGATGCGGCCTCGTCGCCTTTGCCGCGCTATGCGCCCTATCGGCCAATCGTGGCGCAGCGCGCACCGCCCGAACCCACGCCGAACTGGATCGCCTTACACGACGATGAGGTGTGCCACGTGGCACACCTATCTGCGCGGTGCGCCGCAACCTACTTCTTGGCAGGCGCCGGAGGCGGCGGCGGCGGTGGTGGGGCGACCGGAGCCCGTGGCGCCGGAACAACGCCCGTTTGAGGCTGCGACACGCCCCCCGGCGGCAACGGCGCGCGTGGCGGCGGCGCTATCCCCCTCGATCCGCCCGATCGGGATGGCGGCGGTGCTGGCGGAGGGGCTGGCTTCTCGCTCATTGATACTGACCACGTTCGCTGTGACAAAAGAGAACAAACATAGAAGAGCGGCGGGAAATGACCATAGCGCGAACCCGTTGAGACGTTCGGACCAAGCCGCTACCGGCGGGATATCGTCGTAGAGGGCAGCTCGCCGCGCATCGACCGCCTTACGCGCCGTCGCGAAGCTCACCGTCAGGGCAAGAAGCCCCAAAACATCGATCGCCCATCCGGCAACCAAGGCATACGGCCACACCGCCTTGGCAAGCGGAACCGCGCTTCCTACAAATGACACAGAAGCGGCAAATAGCGCCGTGTGTGCAAGTGCAACAAAGCTGTCGCGTGCAGCTTCGTTTTGAGCATGGGCGGTATCCAGAGCTTGCAGCTCATGCTTAAAGTCGTCGGGCGTTCGCTGATTCATTATCGAAATAGAACCATAATGGAGGATGTTGGAAATGGCTGATAAGAAAGTGCTCTTCATCGCGTTCGCCATCGAGGATGAACGGCAGCGTGACTTCCTCAAAGGGCAGTCGCTCCATCCGCGGCAGCCATTCGAGTTTATCGATATGTCGGTGAAGGAGCCATACGACAAAGACTGGAAGGATCGTGTCCGCACGCGGATCAAGCGCTCGCATGGTGTGATCGTTCTGGTCAGCAAGAACTCGGCAGCCTCGACGGGCCAGAAGTGGGAAATCCAGTGCGCCCAGGAAGAGGGCAAGCCGATCCAAGGCATCTACGCCTATAAGGATGATCGCGCCTCGATCGCGGGCGTCAGCACCGTTGCCTGGAGCGACGCCAACATCACCAACTTCATCGATTCACTCTGAGCCGGAGGCGACGGTGCGCAAGGCCCTGATCGTCGGTATCGACCATTACGAGAAAATCGGGAACCTCAGCGGGTGCGTGAACGACGCGCACTCGGTGAAGGCCATGCTCGAGCGCCACGCCGACGGCACCGTCAACTTCGCTACACCTAAGCTCCTGACCGGCACCGGTCCCGGCGATCTGGTCGATCGCGAGGAGCTGAAGGCGGCTGTCCGCGAACTCTATGCCGACGACGCGGACATCGCCCTGTTCTACTTCGCCGGGCATGGCTTCATCGAGGACACCGGCGGCTACCTCTGCACCAGCGACAGCCGCAGCGGCGACGATGGCCTGCCGCTTTCAGACATCATGACGCTCGCTGCCAATTCCGGGGCGAAGAACAAGATCATCATCCTCGATAGCTGCCATAGTGGCGCTGCCGGGGAACGTCCCACCCATCCCGCTGCGGAAATCCGCGACGGCATGACCATCCTCACAGCGTCCACCGCCG
>NZ_MKRR01000064.1:10489-11909 GCF_001897045.1 Sphingomonas sp. 66-10 | reverse complement strand
GCCCGGTGTTCAAGACGAATGTCAAAACCTTCGTGTCGCTGCGCAAGGCGGCACCCCCGATCGCGCTGACCGATCTTCAGGCGCTGGCGAAGCATTTTCCGACCGCCACTTACCAATTCCCTCTCGATCCGGCATTTGAGCCCGAGCGGTCGGAGGAGCAGAAGAACGACCCCTCCATTCCACCGCCGGACCCGGAGAAAACCGCGATATTCGCGGTGCTCCAACGGTATGTGAGGGTCAACCTCGTGCGCCCCGTCGATGCACCGCATATGTGGCACGCAGCGATGGGCAGCAAAGCCTGCGAGCTGACTGTATTGGGCGAGCATTATCGAAGTCTGGTGGAAAGCGGGCTGATCTAACATGGCAAAGCCTCTCGCCGCTGACGCCCGTAAGACCTTGGTCGAACGCCTCGCCGCGATCGAACATGAGCGCTGGTCGCATTGGCAGCGCTACATGCACGGCAAGGCGACCAAACAGGAGGACGGCTCGTTGCTGATCCCCGCCGATCTTGTCGAACGCTGGGAAAAGCAGATTGCGACCGACTATGCCGATCTTCCCGCCGATGAGCAGGAGAGCGACAAGGAGCAGGTGGAGCGATACCTGCCCATCATTGAGGACGCCTTTCGCTCAGGGGAGTAATCAGCGTCCGTTCTTGACAACACCAGGCTCATCGCTCATATCTGTTGACGGACGCGGCTCACGGGCTGCCCCAATTCCGAGGCCCACGCTTAGCGTGGGCTTTCGCGATTCTGGGGACCTGCATGCTGTATTTCGCTTATCTCGACGAGTTTGGCCACATCGGCCCGTATGTCGCGCGCGACGATCCCGCCTACAATGACAGTCCCGTTTTCGGGCTCGGGGGCATGATCCTCCCCTACTCATCCGTGCGGCAATTCTCGACCTGGTTCTACCAGCTCAAATGCAACATGCTGGCTTGGGAGATCGGGCAAAGCGGCCAGCATCCCGCGACATGGGAGAAGAAGGGCTCGGCCCTCTTCACCAGCATGAACGTCGAGAAATACCGGCAGGTTCGCACGGCGGCCAATCGCATCCTCAACAAGATCCGCGCAAGCGGCGGGCATGTCTTCTACGTTGGCCTCGAGAAGAACCGCCCCGTCGCGGAGTTTAAGGCGCAGGCGCTTTACCTCACGGTCCTGGGCGAGGCGATGAAGCGCCTCAACCAATATGCCGATCAGAACGACGCCGATATGGTCATCGTCATGGACGAGCATCAGGATCGCGACGCCATCCTGACTCGCGCGAGCCAAGCCATGTATGGTGGCCCCTCCCCCCGGCGTCGCATCATCGAGCCGCCCTTCCAAGTCGAGAGCGAACGCTACCAGACATGCCAGTGCGCCGACTGGCTATGTGGTCTGGTCGGCCGCGTCGGCGCCTATCAGGCGCGCCCCGACGAATGGGC
>NZ_MKRR01000064.1:2340-10479 GCF_001897045.1 Sphingomonas sp. 66-10 | reverse complement strand
GTGCGAAGCTCGATCCGCCTGCAAACGGCCGCTACCGAGGTCGAAACGGTGGAAGCCCTACCCGCCGTCGTCGATACAGGTCTCGCACAGCCTGCACCGGGCAACGACGACACGCCGGCCTGACTCCGGCGGGTCAATCCGCCGGCATATCACTCGGCCGGGTCGGACGCATCGTTCCAGCGATGAAGAGGGGTGTGCCACGTGGCACAGCTACGCCAGCAAGGAACTGGTTCCCGAGCTGGGGCCGCGTTCGTCAGCTCGACGATCCAGCCACCCGTGTACGTGGGATCTATACGCCGCTTCGCAAAGCCATTCCCGTAAGGAGGACAAATGCCCGCAGGCCCTGGAACATCTTCCTCACCGCGTGAACTCGTCACCAAGGCGTTTGACTCCGCCTTCGTGATCGCCACCATATTAGCGGCCATCTATTTTGCCGGGTGGACCTACAGACAGGCCTATTTCGGCCGTTTTGCCATCGATCCGACCAATCTTGGCGGTTCGAACATTGCAGTTGCGGTGGAGGGCCTCGGTGCCATTATCACCACAACCGGCGCGTGGCTTACAGCGATCCTGCCGCTGCTGATCGTGACGGCGCTTACTTTGATTGCCGGCAAGCTCTTCGACCGCGCCAGGGCTGCATCGCATAGGCCGCCGTTTTTTGATCCTCTGACATTGTTTATGGCTCGGGTGGGGTGCGGGACCATTGTCATCCTCATTGTGGTCGCCGCTGGCCATGTTGCAGGTACGATCCGAGCGAAAGACCGCATAGGTAACATCACCCGAGGGGAGGTGTGGATTTACCATCTCGAAGGAAAGCAGGTGTCAGGTATCACGCTGGGGCAATCCAACGACATGACATGGGTTCTCACCAAAGAGGGTGTGCGGCCCCTCAAAACGGCAGAGATCCAGCTTATAGATGGCGCTCTATTCAACAGGGTTGCTACAGAACGCTAACGTCTAGGATCAGCGTGAAGCCGGGTGCGACCCTGCAAGCACCGCTCCTTTCGCTCTCTGCGCCGACCAAGCCGCCGTACCGCCGTCTCGGCCCTATTGGGTGACGATCCTCGCGTGAAAGGTGTGCCACGTGGCACACCTGATCGAAGCGCCTAGGGCGCGGCGTAAGCCCGTTCGCGCCGCTGCCCTCCCCCGGAGGCCATCCAGCGCCGGGGAACACCAAGGGCGGCTGCCCTTTCGTTCCCGAACGACAATCGACCGCCCGTGTAATCCGCCAAGCGTGGCACTCGACGCCCTGCAGGGCGTCGGCCACGCTAGGGCGGCTCGCCCGCGCCAGCGGTAGATTCTCGCCCTCCCTCCCCATCCCGTTCCTCGCCGGAAAGGCAGAGCCGGTTGCTGTTGCGACCGGCTTTCAGCCTCAGAGGAAAGGAAGACAATCATGGGACGGATCACCGACAACCGGGCCGACATCTATCAGGAAATCACCGATCAGATGATCGCCATGATCGAGGCGGGCACCCGGCCTTGGTCGAAATCGTGGAACGGCAGCACCGCACCCACCATCCCGCTGCGCTCGACGGGGGTTCCCTATCGCGGCATCAACGTCCTGACCCTTTGGGTTGCCGCCATGACGAAGGGCTATGCTTCCCCGCATTGGCTGACCTTCAAGCAGGCGCTCGCGCTCGGCGGCTGCGTCCGCAAGGGCGAGAAGGGCTCAACCGTCGTCTATGCCAACAAGATCGAGGTGAACGCCGACAGCAAGGCACAGGAGGGCGCAGAGCGAGGCGAGGATGGCAAGCGTCAGGTGGCGTTCCTCAAGCGCTACACCGTCTTCAATGCCGAGCAGATCGACGGCATCGAGGCGAAATATCCTGCCCCCTTGCCCGTCATCACCGCGACCAATCCCGACCAGCGCGACGCCGAACTGGACACGCTCTTTGCCCGCGTGCCCGTCACCCTCAAGCACTTCGGTTCCCAGCCCTATTATCAGCCGAGCGGCGATCATGTCGTCATGCCGCAGTTTGCCGACTTCCACACCAGCGACGACTATTATTCGACCCTAGCGCACGAGCTTTGCCATGCGACGGGGCACGTTGACCGCCTTGCCCGCCCCTCCCTCATTTCCACGAAGCGCGAGGACTATGCTCGCGAGGAACTGGTCGCCGAGCTTGGGGCCGCGTTCGTCAGCGCCACCATCGGCATCAAGCTCCACGATCGCGAGGACCACGCCGCCTATCTGGCGAACTGGCTTCAAGCGCTCCGCAACGACAAGAAGTGCATCTTCACCGCCGCACGGCTCGCGCAGGACGCGTCCGACTGGCTGTTGAGCCGCATGGCGGTCGAGACAGCGCCCGAACTGGAGGCGGCGGCGTGACCGCCGCCGACGATCCCGGCCCCGACGGGGGCCGGGGCGTGGCGGCGCGCATTGTCTTTGACCCGAGCGTCGCCACGGTGAGCGAGGAGGAGTTTAACGAGCTGGTCGCGATCATGCGCGATGGCCCAAATGCGAAGCCGCTGACCCCCGAAGCGCAATGGCGGCGCGACTATCACAAGGCGATGTTCCACCGCCGCCTTGTCGGCGTACAACCCGACCTGTTCGGCGGGAAGCCGGTAACGCATATGTACAAGGCCGCCCCCGGGCCAGTCAGCGACTGGAAACCGGAACCGGTCGAGGAGAAGCTGTCCCGGATCGCGCGCGATCCCCAAGCGACGTTCGGCATCGGCCGACCGGCTCTTTCGCCGGAGGAACTGGCCGTCGTCATCGACGGCGCAGCCAATTGGCTGCGGATCGCGCAGCGGGTCCGGATTGCGGGCGCTTTCGCATCCTATGACGGGCGCGCGGAACGCCGCATCGGTCGGAAAGGCGTGATCTGGCGCTTGTGCAGCCCGGTGTTTGCAGGCCACACCTATGTTTATCTCGATCCGACCGGCGCCGAGCGGGTAGAGAAGATCGTGATGGTGGAGCTGCGCGACGTCGAGCCGATCGATGATGCGCTGTTGGTCCCCGTCCCCTTCCACGCTTGAAGGAGCAGAAGCGAATAGTCATGAGCCCACCCCAACGCCGCCCCGCAATCCGGGCTGTCAGCTTCGAGGACGTTGGCGAGGCCATTGCCCGCCTGATCGTCGTCGCCGGGTCCGATACCGGCCAAGCCTCGCGTGCGGCCGACTTCCTGTTGGCATGGTGGGACGGCAGTGCATGGGGCCATTTTCCGGTCCTTCACCTCTGCAATTGCGATCCCGGCATCTCGGAAGACATGCTCATCGTCATGGCGCATCTGGCGGCCGAGCCGTCCGTCTATCCCGATGCTTGGGGCTACCGCGACGCGATGGCGGCGCTGGTCGAGCAGTGGCGGCCCGCATGACCCCGCTGCGCACCGCCATCGACATCATGACGGGCTTGCCCATCGATCGCGATACACGCCGCGCGCGGCTACTCGCCGCGCGCCGCAAGCCGGTCGGAAGCATCCCCCGGCGCGGCATCCTGTCCGGCCATTGGGATCGTGGCAATGTCGTCGGCGCGTTCCGGGGAGGACGCGGCAGCTTTATCGCGGACTAGCTGCGAAATCGCGCGCCGCTTCCCCGCCAAGCGAGCAAGCGGCGCGCTGGTTTGAGGTCAGGCGGTGAGGTGCTGGTAGAGGATCGTGCCGCCGATGAGGATGAGCGTCAGCCCGCCCAGCATCTCTGCATAGCGGCCGATATACCGTCCCGCGTGCTTGCCGAGCATGACGCCGATCGTGGCGACGACCGTGGTGATCCCGCCAATGATGAGGCACGCGGTCAGGATATTGACCTGCATGACCGCGAGACTGACACCCACCGCCGTTGCATCGATGCTGGTGGCGAGCGCGGTAACGACCAGTCGCCACACGCCGGTCTGAGCGCGCTGACCCGCGTCCACGTCGCTTTTCGTCGCTGCATGGATCATATGCCCGCCGACGCCGAAAAGCAGGAAGAAGGCTATCCAATGATCGACTGCCGCGATCCAAGTGCTCAGCGCCAGGCCGATCGCCCAGCCAATCGCCGGCGTGATCGCCTCGAAGAAGCCGAACACGGCGCCGACACGTAAGGCATCGCGCCAACGATTGCGCTGATTGGTCGCACCCTTCCCCACCGCCGCAGCGAAGGCGTCGACCGACAAGCTGGCGCCAAGAGCGCCGAGCGTTAGCAAACCCGTCATTGATATACGTCCAAGGGCCGTCAACCGAACGACGCAATCCACCTCCGGCCACGAGAGAGGTAGCGCATCGTTGGTCTCGCCGGGCAGATCAAAATCTGCTGCCATCGCCACGAACCGGAAGGTTCAAGGATGTTGACGATGGCCCCGCAACAGCGGGTAGCTACTCCCCAAGAGTGAGACGCCCGTATCCCCTGGGGGGCATATGTACAAGCCGAATCCGATCAACCCTGTCCGATTAGGCGATCACCAGTATTTGGATATCGCCCGGAACTGCTCCACCGCCACCTTTGTCCCCTCGCCCTCTTCGGCGTGAACCAAGCAGTGATCGATATGATCGTTGATGAGCGCGCGCTTGGCGCTGGCGATCGCGTTCTCCACCGCCTGAAGCTGCTGCGCGATATCGACGCACGGCCGTTGCTCTTCGATCATCCCGACGATGCTTTTCAGGTGCCCGGTCGCACGGTTGAGCCGCTTGATGATCGCGGGATGATTGGAATGATCGTAATGGGCCATGTCACCCTATAAGACAAACGGACGAACTTTGTCGAGCAACCCCCCGGGGGGATAGACTCTATCCCCATGGGGGGATATGGACCTGCCCGAACTTCACGTCCGATCGGTCGCGACCGCCGGGCTTGCCGGGACGCACCATGACCTCTTTCGCCGAACTCGTTCAACAGGGCAGCTCCAATCTCTGGCTGTTCATCCCGACCGCGCTGCTGCTCGGTGCGCTGCACGGGCTGGAGCCCGGCCATTCCAAGACCATGATGGCTGCGTTTATTATCGCAGTGCGTGGCACTGTTGGCCAAGCCGTCCTGCTCGGCCTGTGCGCGGCGCTTTCGCACACCGCGATCGTGTGGGGCATCGCGCTTGGCGGGCAATATCTCGGGCGCGGCATCAACACCGAAACGACCGAGCCTTACCTCCTGCTCGGCTCGGCCGTCATCGTTCTTGGCATCGGTCTATGGATGATTTGGCGCACGCGTGCCGATCAGAAGGCCGAAGCCGCGCACGATCACCACCACCATCACGGCGAGGACGAGATCCGCACGATCGACACCGGCCACGGCATGATGCGTCTGGAGATTTTCGAGGATGGCGTGCCGCCGCGCTGGCGGGCGAGCTTTGCCAAGGGTGGCTGGAAAGCGGCGGATGTTATCCTCACAACGGATCGCGGCGAAGGCCGTTCGCAGACATTCCGCTTCGTCGATCGGGGCGATTACATCGAAAGCGTCGAGGAGATCCCGGAACCGCACGCCTTCAACGCGCGCGTCTCGCTGGGCCACGGCGGCCACAGCCATGACTACGACCTCACATTCGCCGAACACGGGCACGATCACGGCCACGGGCATGATGGACTGAAGGTCACGGGCGACGATGCCTACATGAACGCGCATGAGCGCGCCCACGCCGCCGATATCAGCCGCCGGTTCGCCGATCGTCAGGTAACGACCGGCCAGATCGCGCTGTTCGGCCTGACGGGCGGGCTGATCCCCTGCCCCGCAGCCGTCACCGTCCTCCTGCTCTGCCTCCAGCTCAAGCGTCTCGCGCTCGGTGTCGTGCTGGTGAGCGCGTTCAGCGTCGGCCTTGCCGTGACGATGGTCAGCGCCGGCGTCATCGCATCGCTCAGCGTCACGCACATCCGCAAGCGCTGGTCAGGGTTCGGCGACTTCGCGCGCAAGGCGCCTTATGCGTCGGCGGGCCTGATGCTCGTGATCGCGGGCTACATGGCCTATTCCGGCTTGCAAGGCCTCAGTCGGATCGGCGCGATCTGATGCGATCGCCTTGCGTCGATCTATGTGGTTTCGATGCCCGCACCGGATGGTGCCGGGGGTGTGGCCGCACGCGCGACGAGGTCCGGCGTTGGCGTAACCTGCGACCTGGTGATGCACGCCGCGTCATGAGCGACCTGCCACACCGCTTGGCAAAGCTGACCGACCGTTCCGCAAAGGGGGGCACGTCCTGATGTCGTGTCTCGCCGCCAAGGCGCTGGTATAATGTCGAGCAGGCTGAAATAGCGTGAACGCTCGAATTGACCGGCAAGTGATTTCCTTGCCCCGTTTTTTGCGTCGGCTTACGCTGCAAATGATGGCGGTGCAGCGTTCCTCTGTTGCGATCCTAGGAGTCGTGTTGGCGCTGGCCGCTGTCCTCGGGCTTGTCGCAGTATCGGGATGGCATAGCGCCATGGTTCACGATCACGGCCCGGTTCAAGTCGCCATGGTCGATACCCATTCTGATGACGATCACGACCATGCGGTTATGATCGATCATGACGATCAGGCTCCGGCAAAGCAGGCCGACGGCGACGGGCCAGCTCACCTTCTTGCCCACGCCGCAGGCCACTGGGTTGCTTTCGATGGCGCGAGGGCTGCGCCGGTTGCGGCCATCGTCGCCGCTCGCGTGTGGTCGATATTAACTCCATCGCTCCCCAGCGGGATCGACCCATCTAAGCTTCTGCGTCCGCCTCGCGGTTGAGTCTCGCCGACGCCGCGCGCGTCGACTGACTACCCTAGAGGATCATGCACTATGAACGGCAGTTTTCGCCGGTCGCGCACCGTTGCGCTGACCGGCGCCTTTGCGGCGCTATCGCCCGTAGGTGCGGCGTGGTCGCAGACCGCACCCCCCTTTGCACAGCTTCTAAATCAGACGCGTGATGTGCCGCGCGTCCTGGCGCTAGAAGCAGACGTCGCCCGAGCACGCGGCTTGGCATTACAAGCGCGCGCCCGACCGAACCCCTCGATCAATGTCTATGCAGAGAATTTCGTGGGCGACCACGATCGCAATGCGCGCAATCAACAACAGACGACTTTCCAGGTCGATCAGCCTGTCGAACTGGGCGGCAAGCGATCCGCTCGGATCGCCGCCGGTGAAGCCGGGATCGTTGCGGCAAAGGCGCGCGATCGTGACGGCCGTCTCGTCTTTGCGACTGAGCTGGCGCGCGCTTATGCTGGTGCCGAAATCGCCGATCGTCGCATCACCATCGCCGAAGAAGAGGTTAAACAGGCGACCGATGTCTTGAGGGTTGCCCGCGCTTTGGTCGGCGCCGGCAAGGAAGCCCGTCTCCGGCAAGTGCAGGCCGAAACCGAACTGAACACGCTTCAGGCCGACCTCGAAAACGCGCGCGCTTTCAAGACGGTCGCGCTGGCACGTCTTTCGGCGCTCGCCGGTATGACCACCCCCTTCACCGGTCTTTCGGAGTCACTCCTCGATCGGCTCGATGCCAAGCCGGCTTTCGGTCCCATTGACGCGATGCAGGCGACGACGGTGCGGGTCGCGGAAGCCGAACAAGACGCCGCTGCGCGGGCGGTGACGGTGCAACAGCGCCTCGCCATTCCGAACGTCACTGCGCAGCTTGGAGTGCGTCAACTCCGCGTCGCGAGCGGCCCTGCCCTAGTCGCCGGCATATCGGTCCCGCTCCCCTTCTTCGATCGCAACCAGGGCAACATCGCGGCGGCACGCGCTGAGCTGCAAGGAGCAGAAGCGCGCGCCGCCGCGGCCCGGCTCGAAGCCGAGGCCGGGACACGCGCCGGTCTAGCGCTGGTCGAGGCAGCCGACGCTCGTGCCGCTGCCGCGCAGCGGACTTTGACAACCGCCGAAGAAGGCTACCGCCTCGCCCGCATCGCTTACGAGGCAGGTAAAAGCCCGCTGATCGAACTGCTCGCCGCACGTCAAAATCTCGGAGTCGCCCGCGGCCTCATCCTCGATGCCGCCGCAGCGCGCCTCGACGCCCGCGCCAATCTCGCCCGTCTGCAGGGCCTCACCATCACCGGAGAAGCGGTGCAATGACCGATAAAACTCGCCTCTACACCGGCGCCGCCATTGGCCTGGTCGCTGCCGCCGCGCTTGGATTCGGCGCTGCGCGCCTCACCCAATCGCCCGCCCCTGCCCCTGCTCCTACGGAGGCCGCAGCGCCAGCCAAGCCGTCGAACACGGTCGCGATGACGCAGCAGGCACTTTCGGCATCGCAGATCACTGTAGCCCCGGCGGCCTCCGGCGAGCTGGACGCC